>DNGI01000173.1:0-4017 GCA_003486645.1 Cyanobacteria bacterium UBA11370
GATTTACTTTATAAATAGTCTCTGATTGAGTGCAATTTCAATTTGAGGGTAAGTTTCTTCATCATATCCAGATTCATCATTGATCCATTCATCAACAAGCTTAATTATACCTTCTAAAGATTGGTCTTCCAAAAGTAGGTCTTTACTATCTATTATTAGTGCAATAGGCTGATTAATTTCGGCTTTTATTTGATGCTTTTGCAAAAACGCTTTAACTGAGGCTTTTAGTTGATCTCGAATTGTCGAATCTAAAATATCAGCCGTATAATAATTGGCATCTGTAACCACAGCTTGATAAGTAGTTTCAGTATGATCGCTTCTCAAATATGCACTAAAACGTGGTGATTTTTCACTGATCAGTGCATTGATATTCTCTCTAACTTGTAGCAACTGTTCTAGTGAAAGGGTTTGAAGTTGTTGAGTAATTATATCTATGGGAGAAGTTTGCTGCATACTATTACAAAAGATTAACGCCTGCTTCTATCTTATCACCCTTTTAATAGTAATTGCCTTGATTAAAAAAATTGATACAGTTGCTTTTGCACACCTCTTTCCCTCACTTGAATAAATACCAAGAAACGCTATGCGATCGCTCCTTTCAATTCTCCCTCAATCTGAATTCTGATTTGCCACAATCTCTCGAATTCGTTGACGAAATAAACGCACAGCCGATCTTTGCCCAATCGTTTTACTTTGCTCAATAAATCCCGGAACCTCTGCAATTGGTAGAAATGGAAATATTCCACTTTGCTCAGATTTTTCATACTTTTCCTCTCTCAATTGATATACTTCCAGAGCATTCTTTCGATATCGCCAAAGTTCAGGAACACCAAGCGAAGCATAAAGTGTAAATTTATTGAGAGAAGAACTTGTATAGTCTGACTCCACTACTAAATCTGGGGGTGGATCATCGGGTAAATTAATTTCATCTTTTCCTCTCACTGTACTTTCATTTTCAATATAGAAGCAAGTATCAGGTTCAACCGCACGAGTTAAATCTTCCCGTTCCAGCGTTAATGCACCGAGGCTTCTGATCTCAATGCCTAGCTCATCTACTAAAGCTTCGATAAAGCTCTCTATCAGTCGTTTAGGTTCTTCGTGTTTGGGTAGTGGCATTCTGATTTCTAATACTCCCCGATCATAAGCAATTCTCCAAGCGCGATCATCTCCCACATCTGCCATTAAAGCTTTATACGTTTGCCAGCTAACTCCTCTTAACGTAACGACTGGTTCAGAGTAAACCTGCTGTTGTTCTAAAGTCGATGTTGTAGTAACCATCTGACCTACCCTTGTTAACTGTATTAATTATAGTTCGTTTATCCGTAAGTTTTCCTCGGTTAAAGAGTGCGATCGCTCTAGTCCAATTCCTACTAAAACGGCTGAAGATTAGATTAAATATGATTAATTTTTATAAAAACAGACGTTACTCTTGGCAAATAGATGAGGGGAAAGGTTAAATTAATAGATTAAATCGTTGCAAAGGTTCCATGAAACAACTCATTAGCTCAACCCTGCCACTATTTATTTTTTTAGTATCTACTTATTCTGTAAAAGCGGAAAATCTAGTTCACTCTAATCCATGTCAGCAAACAAGCTTGAATTGCACTAACACTAATAGAATTCCTCTGTTAAAAATTGCCTCATCAAGTTGGCATGATCAAGTCACGTCTTTGAGAGAAAGAAGTTTTGAGTATCGATACGCTAAAAATTATTCCCAAGCTATTGAATTAATGCAGCAAGCTTTAGACCTTACCCAACAAGCAGGAGATTTAGATGCAGAATGGTGGGCGCGGACTGACTTAGCAGAAATCTATAAAGACTCTGGTAATTTATCTAAAGCTCTCGAATTACACCAGCAAAACTTAGGATTATTTCAGCAAAATTTAGATCATTTTGAAACTGAAACTTACAGTCAAAAAACTCAGAGTTTAGTTTATCTGAGTAAAGTTTATACCCTACTCAAAAACTATCCAAAAGCCCTAGAATTGCTCAACCAAGCTCTAACGATAGAAAAAACATTTAAGGGATGGAATAGTTCAGCTATTACAGCTAACGTTTTGCAAGAATTAGGAATTAACCTTTTACTAAATGGTAATATGCTCGGTGCAGAATCTACCTTATTAGAGGCTGCAAAAATCTATGAAAATGCTCGAAAGCAGGGTACTTATGGGGGGGCTATCGGCTTTCAATATGAATCTGAAATCGAACTCAATCGCTGGCTACAACAAATATTTGTAGCTCAAAATCGCACCAATGAAGCCTTAGAATTTGCGGAACAGAATCGTGCCCGCGAATTTGTTGCCCTAGTCGCTAATCGTCTCAAGGCTAATACTAAATTTGAACAACCGATTAATGCCCCAAACCTTGAAGAAATTAAGCAAATTGCTAAATCACAAAATGCCACATTAGTACAGTACAGTCTTACCTACGATTATAATAGCGCATGGCGATTAGCCTATGATAATGAAGAAGAAATTAAGCCGACAAACCTATTTATTTGGGTGATTAAACCCACAGGAGAAATTATATTTCGACGTAAAAGTTTTGATAAAGAAACGATTTCTCTAGCAGAATGGGTTCGTCAAGGACGAGAATCAATTGGTGCAAGGGGTCGTGGTTTGGGAGTGGTGGCTAGAGTTGAAGATACTCCCCCAAAACCCCAACAGCGGCAAATCAATTACCTGAATAAACTGCATCAAATTCTCATCCAACCGATTGCTGATATTTTGCCTACTAATCCAAGCGATCGCGTTGTTTTCATTCCCCAAGACTTTCTGTTTTTAGTGCCTTTTGCTGCGCTACAAGATGGAAATGGTAACTATTTAATTGAGAAACATACTTTACTCTTATCCCCTTCAATTCAGGTATTAGATTTAACCCGAAAACAACAACAAATGATTGAGGATTCGGTAAAAGGTGTGATGATTGTCGGGAATCCCACCATGCCAAGTTTGAGTCCAAAACAAGGTATTCCACCTCAACAATTACCCAGTCTACCTGGATCGGAACAGGAAGCTAACGCGATCGCCCAACTGTTCAATACTCAACCCCTGATTGGTGAACAAGCCACAAAAGAAGCGGTATTACAGCGCCTATCAGAAGCGCGAATTATTCACTTCGCAACTCACGGTATTTTAGATGATGTTTTCGGTACATTTAGTTCGCTAGCTTTAGCACCCACTCATCAAGATAATGGGTTTCTATCAGCGCGGGAAATTATTGGTATGAAACTCAATGCAGAACTCGCGGTTCTAAGTGCTTGTAACACAGGTAGAGGAAAAATTAATGGGGATGGAATATTGGGACTTTCTCGTTCATTTCTCGCCGCAGGAGTACCGAGTATTATCGTTTCGTTGTGGTCTGTACCTGATGCACCAACTGCATCATTAATGACAGCGTTCTATGAGAATATTAAACGCGGTAGTGATAAAGCGCAAGCCCTCCGTCAAGGTATGTTAGAGACAATGAAACGTTTTCCTGATCCCATTAATTGGGCAGCATTTACCTTAATTGGTGAAGGAAATTCGTCTTCAATATTGCAAAGTGCAGTAGGTGATATCCCTGCGAATACTCAGGCAGTACCAACTCCTTACTATACAGTATTGCCTGTTCCTGATCATGTGAGTAACTATTTTGAACTTCCTTCACAGATGATTGAAGGACAAATCGATATTTCATTCAAAACTACTTTAAGTGTAGAAGAACTGGTTAATTTTTATCGAAACGCTTTTCAAGAACGAGGATTACCTGAAAATACAGATTTAACTCATATTAGTGAGGATAGCTTTCAACTCGTTTTTACGGATTCACCGAATCGTCGGACTGTTGTGATTCAGTCTAGTAGCTGGACGGACGATTTAATCAGTGTTTTTGTTCGAGTTGAACCGATGCGCCCTGCTGTAAAATTACCGTCTTGGTTTTGATAAATCATTTGGAAATGCTATAATTATAAAACTAGGGAATTCCTGAATTATTGCGCTATAATTTATTGGGTCATATAGCTAGTCTATTTGATTC
>DNGI01000173.1:4295-7894 GCA_003486645.1 Cyanobacteria bacterium UBA11370
AATCATTTAGACTGGCTATAGGTCTAACTAAACTCATACCTAAAAAAACTAAATGAGGATTAACGATAATCTGACACGCCGTTTCAGGATACCGATTTTGCAGATAACTCAACAGTAACTGAGAATCACCCCCTGTTAAAACAATTTGAGTGTCTAGAAACTGACAACGCCAATCGGTAATAAAGTCCCGAATTCCTGCCAAAATAGTATAAATTACACCACTCTCAATGGCTGTCGAAGTTTGCATCGCCCAGCGGGATGGTAGGTGAGAGGGTAATGGGGTAGCTGGTAATGCTGCCGTTTTTTGCGCTAGGGATTGTAACTGTAACCCCAATCCCGGTAAAATAGCTCCTCCGACCAAATGGCGATCGCTATTTGCACCCGTAAAGGTTAGCGCCGTACCTGCATCAATCACCAATACAGGATAGCCATAAGTTTCACCTGCCCCCAACAACGCTAAGGCACGGTCAATTCCCAAAGTAGGATAAACTCCTGAAAGAGGGATATCCGCTAAGGTGAGGACTGTCGCAGTCGGATACATTTGCCATTGTTGAGTTTGATGGGGAACTACCGAAGCAATGTAAAGGGGTAGGGGAGTATCTGAGGAGGGTATGAAGGGCATACTCAGCAACGAATCAACATCGACTTCTCCATTCCTCCTTTTCTGTTCCACCTGTTCTCTGGGCAGATGGTTGGTATCCCAAGCCTGTTGCAAAATATTATCAACAAACCAAGCCCAGTGTAGTCGGGAATTACCGATGATTAATGCAATATAATTTTTTGGCACTGAAGTAGAGGAGAGTTTAACTCATGGGCTTGTACTATAGTGAACTACCCACACCGACTCGTTAGAGCGGTGTGGGCTTCTAGTTTCATAGCCCGTTGCCCTTTCACCTTACGGTTATCCGGTCTTAGACAGGCTCCACTAGCAGGGACGGGGTTCCCTCCGTCCATAACTACTATCCGTATGCCTTCGGTTCTGATGTTCAAGGCAGCGTTGCTATCTCTGTCGTGATGAGTGCCACATGAGGGACAATCCCACTCTCTGATATCGAGTGGTAATTCATCGACAACATGACTACAACATGAACATTTTTGAGAGCTTGGGAAAAATCTATCAATTTCCACCAACTTGCCGTTTTTTTGTTCTAGTTTATAGGTCAGAAAATTGACAAACATTCCCCAGCCAACATCGGATATTGCTTTTGACAGCTTTCGGTTCCGTACCATCCCTTTAACGTTGAGATTTTCCACAACGATGACTTGGCTTTCGTCTACCAGCTTTCTTGACAGTTTATGCAAGAAATCTTGGCGGGTATTTGATACTCTTTCGTGAACCTTAGCTACCAGCTTTTTAAACTTTTGTCTGGTTTGACTTCCCTGAGTTTTCCGGGCAAGTTTTTGCTGTTTTCTGGCTAGATTCCTCTCGTGACGCTTGAGGTATTTAGGGTTGAAGTACTTGGTCACTTCCTCGCCATCATGAACAATGGCAAAATCTTTCAGTCCCAAGTCTATCCCTAGAGTTTTGTTTCCAGAGAGGCAATTTTCAAAACCTTCTATCTCGCACAAGATAGAAGCAAAATACTTGTCCGATGGAGTCTTGCTGATTGTGACTGTCTTGATTGTTCCCCTAATTTCACGGTGAAATACAGCTTTGATTCCACCAATTTTCGGAACACACAAGTTATCCCCTTTAACGGTTACATTTTGGGGATATTGAATTGACTGTAACCTCAGCTTTGACTTGAACCTGGGATGTTTCGCCCTACCGGCAAAAAAGTTTGTATAAGCCTTGTTGAGATTGATGGCTACGCATTGCAATACAGCAGAATAGCAATTCTCTTTTAACCAAGGATGTTCTTTTTTGAGTTGAGGCAACATCCCCTTGTAAACGGCTAGCTTCAAACCGTTGCCAGTTTCTTGATAGTGCTGAATGCAGGCATTTAAGGCGAAGTTCCAATACCATCTAGCACAACCAAACGACTTGGCCAGAATCAATTCCTGTTCGGGTGTTGGATACAAGCGTACCTTAATGGCCTTCAGCACTTTAATCACCTCCTTATTATCAGTGTTGTTATTTGAGTATACACAGATTACCTAGCAACGTTTTACTGGAAAGTGGCCAGGTAACTAACCACTTGAAAAACCCACTTGCTACCTAAAAAGTAGATACTGAACCTTGACAATTGAATCTATGAGGTTCTACTTCACCAGTTCTAGTTTCCTTGCTGGAAGTAGGTAAAAGATTCACAGGAACTAGACGCATCAGTTTTTGGCGTAATTGTCGTCAACTCAAACAAAAGAAAGAAGAAACTCTTCAACTAGGGCGGGGCACGCCCGAAGTCAACGCTTGGGGAGAGAACCACCTCTACAGCTATAGGCGGCAAGGTATATAGCTGCAAGTGGACTCGCTGAACCAAGAATCCCCGTGTGTTTACGCCAGGGAGTGTCAATCAATTGCTTCGACCTCTTCAACCATTTCTAAAGTGTCTCCCATTTCGTAGCCTGTGTGGTACGCTGCAAGGAGAACGTTGCTCGTTTTACCCCAAGCGATCGCCCCAGTTTGATCGAGTGCGATCGCCCCTAAATCCCGCTGATTTTCTTTCGCTTCGGTAAAGGAACGCTGCATCGCTTCCCGCAAGGATAACCCATCGGTGACACGGACTACAATTCGTCCCGCTAGACACTCATCGATAATGTCTTCCCCAATACCTGTACAACTCACCCCAGCATTGCGGTTACAATAATTTCCGGCTGGCATTGCTGAGTCACTCACTCGACCAATCCGTTCAAACCCTTTGCCGCCTGTGGATGTTCCTGCGGCTAAACAGCCTTGTTGATCGAGGGCAACAACACCAATTGTACCCCGTCGAGCTTCCGATGGCTTAACTAATACTTTTTCAGCCACCACATCTGCCATCGTTCGTTCAAAATTCTCCTGTCTCTCCTGTAACCATTCCTGCAAGCGTCTCTCAGTTAAGGGGTTGTAAACTGGAGTTTTAAGTTCGCGGACTAATTCTGCTGCGCCATAGTCAGATAGTACGCGATCCGGGGAATCTTGCAAACTCTTCGCTAAATCAATCGGATTTTGTACACGTGAAATATTAATTACCCCACTAAAGCGCTGATACTTTCCATCCATCAACGCGGCACTCATACGGATTTGTCCATCTGATTGTAATACCGAACCCGTGCCCGCATTAAAACAAGGGTCATCTTCTAACAATTGACAACCTCGCACTACTGCATCACAAGCCTCACCACCCTTTAACAATAGAGTATAAATAGTATCAATAACGTGATATAGCGAATGCCGTACCACTTCAATAGCTTCTTTGGTTTTGAGAGAACTTCCTGCACCACCGTGGATAATTAGTTTGGGTTGCATTCGATTAATTAAACTCCTGATAAGATTTACAGATTTATAGCGGTTTTGCGGTTGAATGAGGCACAAATCCGGTGCGTCAAACCTTAAAATAGAGCAAGCAAACTTCCTCTGGCTGACGACTGATACGCTGACTGCTAATTCGGATAATTCATAATAATGCCCAGCTAATCACCCCTAATAAATTTTTCCCCTTCTCCCCCTCTCCCCCTCT
>DNGI01000173.1:8125-20112 GCA_003486645.1 Cyanobacteria bacterium UBA11370
CTCTCCCTCTCTCCCCCTCAATCTTTTTTAAGGTTATTCAACCGGACATGATATCACTTGGGATTTCCGCCTGCGGCAACGTTCTGAGCAGAACTTTACATTATCCCAGCATTTTGCCCATTTTTTTCGCCAAGTGAAAGGCAGTCCGCAAACTGGACAAATTTTTGTAGGCAGGTCTGACTTAGAGCGTACTCGTGCCATGCTAAGTTAGCGATAAGATTAGTTCTTTAATCCTAAAGAATTGTTAAGTCGATTGTCAAAGAATCCTGAAATGAAAGAGCGAGAGGAACGCCCTATTGCCTCCGTGGACATGATGGCGATTGATACGATGGTTAAAGCCCTTTATGACGCTGTTTCTTTCCGCGTTGGCGAGGAACCGGATTGGCATCGGTTGCGATCGCTATTTGCCCCCAATGCACAGCTTATTCATGCTCGAACAGAGGGTACTGTAGTTTTAACGATAGAAGGCTTTATTGCAGGTTATCAGCAAAATCTTCAAACGACGGATTTAGGAACCAAGGGATTTTTTGAGAGTGAAATTGCCCGTCAGGTACAATACTTTGGCAATATTGCTCATATTTTTAGTACGTTTGAATCGCGTCATAATCAGCAAGATACTGTTCTATTAGCGCGGGGGATTAATAGTATTCAGCTTGTAAAACATCATCACCAATGGCGGGTAATGACAATTCTCTGGGATGATGAGCGCAATGATAATTTTATTCCACCACAGTACCTTCCTTAAGATGTATATTTTTTTAATGGAAAGATTCCTATAACTCGTCTATTTTAATCTGAACATAATTATTAAAAAGGCAAAAATTGCCGAAAATATTTTTATTTAACTTTTCCTTCAAGTCTTTTTAATCTAATAGAGTAATTAACCAAGCCCTATTCCCACCGAAGTAGATTTATTTCTACCCCATGACTGATTTCCTCTTAAGACAAATTACGGATTTTAGAGAAAGGTACTGTATTAAGAGTTTAGATCAGCTTCGGGTAGATTATTCACTTCTTGGTAAAGAGTAATGGACACAACAACGACCTTATACGAACAACTGGGTGGACAGCAAGCTATTGAGCAAATCGTGGATGAATTTTACAAGCGTGTTTTAGCAGATGACATCGTTAATAAGTTTTTCGCTCACACGGATATGGAAAAGCAGCGTCGTCATCAAACTGCTTTTATTTCTTATGCCTTGGGTGGTTCAAACCAATACACAGGTCGTTCAATGGAAAAAGCCCACGCAGGTTTGAATTTACAACCCGAACATTTCGAGGCGATCGCAAAGCACCTAAGTGAGGCAATGGCGGTGTATGGCGTGTGCCAAGAAAATATCAATACTGTACTTGAGCGGGTCTCAACGTTGAAGGAGGCTGTTTTATACAAATAATACCATTGTGACGTTCTCCCGCGTTAAATCGAAGAATATAACGGGGGCTTCAGCAATCAGAATAGAGATAGTTGCACACCATCCCAACCTGAAAAAGCTTCGCGTACCTTCAACGAAAAAGACATTCTCTACGCCGTTGACCGAAAAATTGGGATTCAAGCCCCGTCCTTCTAGGACGGCTTTTCATTAACTTTAAGAGTCCTAATCAACTCTCTAAGTACATCAGATTTGGTTCTACCATGCTGCTGGCAAAATAGCTCGATTATTTGAAGCTCCTCATCAGTTAGGCGAAAAAATATCCGTTTCTCGTTAGCCATTGTCCGGCGTGCATCTATATGATATACAATGGTAACACAGGAGGAAAGCAGATGAAAGCAAGGTATCAGTATAGATTTTATCCAACAGACCGACAGCGCCAGAGTTTAGCTCGGTTGTTCGGTTGTGTTCGAGTTGTCTATAACGATGCCTTGGCTATCTGTAAACAATCCGACAAAAAGCCAAAATCGGCTGAACTTCAAAAGCTAGTCATAACTCAGGCTAAGAAAACTGAAGCTAGGGCATGGCTAAGCGAAGTATCAAACATCCCTTTACAGCAGGCGATCGCGGATCTGGAAACCGCTTTTAAGAACTTTTTTAAGTCTTGTAAAGGGAAAAGGAAAGGACGCAAGGTTGGTTTTCCTAAGTTCAAAAGAAAAACTAACAGCCAGTCAGCTAGGCTTACTCGTGGTGGATTCTCTATTAAAGGCAATGGTGTTTATTTAGCCAAAATTGGTATTGTTGAGCCAATTTGGTCTAGAGAGTTACCATCAGAACCCAGCTCAGTAACTATCATCAAAGATTGCGCTAACCGCTATTTTATCAGCTTTGTAGTGGAAGTTGAACCTATTCAAATCGATGCCAAAAACCAAAGTGTTGGTATTGATTTAGGTATCAAAAGTTTTGCAGTGATGAGTAACTGTGAAAAGGCTGTAAGTCCCTGTTATAAACAATTAGACCGTAAAATACGTCGTAAGCAGAAAAAGCTGGCACGACAACTGAAAGGGTCACGCCGTAGGGATAAGACTAGAGTGCAAATTGCTAAATTGCACAACCGGATAGCTGACACTCGTAAAGATTTCCTGCACAAACTATCAACTAAAATAGTGAGCGAAAATCAAGCCATTGTTTTAGAAGATTTGAATGTTTCAGGAATGGTCAAAAACCGTAAGCTGGCTAGGGCAATTAGTCAGCAAGGTTGGCGAGAGTTTAGGGTTTTAATTGAAGCTAAGTCAGCAAAAATGGCTAGAGATTTCCGCGTGATTAGCAGATGGGAACCTACTAGCCAAGAGTGTTCTACCTGTGGGTTTAAATGGGGCAAAATCGATTTATCAATCCGTTCAATACTTTGTTTGGGTTGCGGGACGGAGCATGATAGAGATGAAAACGCTTCAGTAAATATAGAACAAGTCGGCATGGGATATCGGCACGACTCTAAATGTACGTCGAGGGACTGTAAGACTACCTCGGTAGCAAGACCCAATGAAGCGTAAAGAATCCCCACGCCTTCAGGCTGGGGAGTATATCAAAGAGGAACTACCGAATACAGCAACCTCCTAACCTGAAATCAGGCAAGGGGAAAACTGTTTCAATTAATCTGCTGCATCATCATGAGCATAACGCCGATACAGGAAGTCAAGGGCATAATTCCGCAATTCGTAGTACTGAGGATCTTCGATAATGCGAGAACGTTGCCTAGGGCGCTTAAAAGGAATATCCATCACTTCACCAATATAAGCCGCAGGTCCATTCGTCATCATCACTAATCGATCTGCTAAAAAGAGAGCTTCATCAATATCATGGGTAATCATTAGGACAGTTACCTTATATTCTGTCCAAATTTTCAGTAATTCTTCTTGTAATTCTTCTTTGGTAATTGCATCTAATGCCCCAAACGGTTCATCTAAAATCAGGATTTCTGGACGAATCGCTAAAGCACGGGCGATCGCTACTCGTTGCTTCATTCCTCCTGATAGTTGGGATGGTTTTTTATCAGCGGATTCAGTTAATCCTACCATATCCAGATGTTCCATTACCAGTTCTTTCTTCTGAGAATGAGGTTTGTTGGGATAAACTGAATCAACGGCTAAATAAATGTTTTCAAACGCACTCAGCCAAGGTAGTAAGGCGTAGTTCTGGAAAACCATCATTCGATCAGGTCCTGGTTCCGTAATACGCTTGTTATTCAGCCGGACTTCACCGTGAGTCGGGCGTAAAAAACCTGCGACCATGTTGAGTAGGGTTGATTTTCCACACCCTGAGTGACCGATTAGGCAGACAAATTCACCTTCATGAATGGTTAGGTTAACACCATCAAGAACGGTGTAAGGCCCTTCGGGAGTGGGATAAATTTTCGAGACATCTTCAACAACCAGAAAAGGATTTCCTGTTTTGGGTTTTGAAGTTTTATTGGTAAGCAGTTGATTAATCAGAGTATCTGAACTTAGAGATGTCATGGTGGTAGGGGTTTGTTGTTTGTTATTTGTTGTTCGTTGTTCGTTGTTCGTTATTTGTTGTTTGTTTAAATTTCGAGAAATTAATCCCTAATAACCAACAAGCAATAACTAACAACTCTAATAACATTTATGCGGCTGAAGTTGCTACAGCATCAATGTCAATTTCTTCGATGCGGATTTGTCGTTTGATTTCCAAACTGTTGAGATAGTCTAGTGGATCATCAGGATCAAAGACCGTCCCGTCAAACATTTGAATTGGACCACGATTGTGACCAATATCTAACATACCTAAGTCTCTTGCTGCTTCACCGAATAAATCAATTCTCCGCACCCGATCTAAAATGGTGATCCAGTTTTTAGGGAATGGAATAATCCCCCATCGTGAGAGTTGAGTCATCAACCATAACCCCTCTATTTGATCGGGGTAATTGGTTTTATCAACGTAGAATTGGTTAAAGTGGGGTAAGATTTGGGGTTTTTCGTCAGTGCCACGATTGTAAGGATCAATGAAGCCGGGACGGGTGTATTCTGGGTCTGAACCAACGTATTCATCTTGGGTTAGTAAGGTCAAAATTTCTTCCCGATGGCGTGGATCATCGCAATATTCACAAGCTTCTAGGAGTGCTTTTACTAAAGCAATATGAGTTTGAGGATACTTATTGACCCATTCTTCGCGCACACCCAATACTTTCTCTGGATGTCCCGCCCACAAATCTAGATCAGTCGCAATCACATAACCCAATCCTTCATGAACGGCGCGAGAATTCCAAGGTTCACCAACACAATACCCATCGATATTTCCGGCTTTTAAATTTGACACCATCTGAGGTGGTGGAATGACCGTTAAAGCAACATCTCGATCCGGATCAATGCCACCTGATGCTAACCAATAGCGTAGCATCAAATTGTGCATGGAAGAGGGATAAACCATGCCCAAGGTGTGAACTTTATCGGGAGTTTCTTGAATTGCGGCTTTGAAGTCTGATAGGGTACGAACGCCCTGTTCATAAAACCGTTTACTTAGGGTAATGGCATTACCATTTCGGGATAAAGTTAAGGCACAAACTACAGGGACTGGCGATTTATTTCCTGCCCCAAGTGTTAACGAAAGTGGCATTCCAGCAACCATTTGGGCAGCATCTAAGCGTCCTGTCGCAATACCTTTAGCGATCGCTTTCCAACTGGGTTCTCGATTTAATGTGACTTCTTCTAAGCCATGTTTGGCAAAAAAGCCTTTTTCTTTCGCAACGACTAAAGGCGCACAATCGGTAAGAGGAATAAATCCTATTTCCAAATTAACTTTTTCTAAACCATTCCGGGCGACAACCTGCACTTTCTTAGATTGACGGAGTTTGGCTTTTTTCTGCTGATTGAGGAAGTAAATCATCTCATTTCGCAAGCGATAATAACTGGGATGATTCACTACGTCCAAGCGATGGCGGGGGCGGGCAATTTCGACATCAATAATTTGTCCAATATGGGATTCTGGCCCATTGGTCAGCATTACAATCCGGTCAGATAGTAACAGCGCTTCATCGACATCATGAGTCACCATGATACAGGTTACATGGCTCTCTTCGCAGATTTTCATTAATTGCTCTTGCAAGCCACCCCGTGTTAGTGCATCCAACGCCCCAAAGGGTTCATCTAATAGTAATAACTTGGGACGAATCGCTAACGCACGCGCGATCGCTACTCGTTGTTTCATCCCTCCAGAAAGTTCACCGGGTCGCTTATTGATGGCGTTCCTTAACCCCACCAAATCAATATGATGCTCAACAATACCGCGACGTTCACCTTTGGGCTTATTTTTGTAAACTTCATCGACGGCTAAGGCAATATTTTCGCGTACTGTTAGCCAGGGAAGAAGGGAATAGTTCTGAAACACGACCATCCGATCAGGACCAGGACTCTTGATTTCTCGACCTTCTAAAATCACACCGCCTTGAGTCGGTCGATCTAGTCCAGCAACAATATTTAATAAGGTTGATTTGCCACAACCAGAGTGTCCAATTAAGGAAACAAACTCGCCTTGCCGAATTTTTAGTTCAATATTCTTGAGGGCAATATAGCGATCGCCGTTTGGAAGGGGAAATACACGGTCAATGTGGTCAATTTCAACGAATACAGACATAAGTTTGTTATTTGTTGTTTGTTATTTGTTGGGTGTTGTTTGTTGGGTGTTGTTTGTTGGTTGTTGTTTGTTGCTTGTTCAAATTACCAACGGCTAATAATCAACAACTAACAACTATTTCTGTTCTTCAGGAACGACTTTGCTAGCAATGAATCCAACCATTCTGTCTAGTACTAAACCAACTACACCCACATAAATCAGCGCTAAGATAATCTCACTGGTAGCGGAACTGTTATACGCATCCCAAATGAAGAAACCGATTCCTACACCGCCGACTAACATTTCAGCCGCAACAATGGCTAACCACGATAAACCAATCCCGATGCGTAGTCCTGTAAAAATGTAGGGAACCGCAGCGGGGAACAGGATCTTGAAGAAATATTTTTGACGAGAGAGTCGCAATACTCTGGCAACATTGCGGTAATCTTGGGGGATTTGTTGAACACCAACTGTAGTGTTGATAATAATTGGCCAAATTGCTGTAATGAAAATTACAAAAATAGCTGAAGGGTTTGATTGTTGGAATGCGGCTAAGGCAATCGGTAGCCAAGCGAGAGGCGGCACAGTTCGCAGAACTTGGAAGATGGGATCGACTGCATCATAAAGGAAAGGACTTGTGCCAATTAAAATTCCCAGTCCAATCCCCACAATTGCCGATAGGGAGAAGCCAATTGCCACTCGTCCTAAGCTGGCAAAAATTTGTAAAGCTAGTCCTTTATCTGTCCCGCCATTATCAAAAAATGGATTAATAATTAGGGGGTTCCACGTATCTTGCCAGACGGTAATAGGACTGGGTAAATTTGAGTCGGGACTCATGCAGAGGATTTGCCAGATTACGAGAAAAGCTGCGATCGCAATCAGGGGACGAATAATCTTTTGAGAGCGTTTCTGGATGAGAGCAAGGATGGGATTTTGCCGACTACGGCGTTTAGAACGACTGTCAAGAGTGGTTGCCATTGGTTTTTAGAGAGTTTTAAGGTTTGTTAGCGCAGCGGGACGCAGTTCGTTTTGAGTTTTGAATTATGAATTTTTTTAATTAAAAACCCATAATTCATTATTGATTACGCTTTCTTAATCTTGAGACTTTTGAGATATTCCTTGGGTTGGTCTGGATCAAATTTAACGCCATCAAAGAAGGTTTCAACACCACGAGAGGTATTTGTGGGAATTTGTGAGTCAGGAACACCTAAAGCTTTTGCCGCTTCTTTCCATAAGTCTTCCCGGTTGACTTGTTTAATAATTTTCTCCGTATCAGTATCACCAGGAAGGATACCCCACCGCATATTTTCCGTTAAAAACCATAGGTCATGGCTTTGATAGGGATAGGACGCATTATCTGCCCAGAATTTCATCAACAAAGGACTATTCTGTTGAGTGCGACCATCACCATAATCAATGTTACCTTTGGATCGTTCAATAATGTCTTTGGCTGGAACTTTAAACCACTCCCGCTTGGAAAGAATTTCGCACATTTCCTCTTTGTTTTCGGCTTTATCACACCACTGTTGTGCTTCTTGGACTGCCATTAATAATGCCTTAGCCGCTTTAGGATTTTTATCAACCCAATCTGCCCGCATAGCAAATGCTTTTTCAGGGTGATCTTTCCAGAGTTCTCCGGTTACTAAAGCGGTATAACCTTGCTTTTGGTTAACCAGTTGGGCATTCCACGGTTCACCGACACAAAAGGCTTCCATGTTACCGACTTTCATATTCGCCACCATTTGGGGTGGGGGTACGGGAACGACAGAAACATCTTTCTCAGGATCAATACCGCCTGCGGCTAACCAATAGCGCATCCAAAGATCATGAGTGCCGCCGGGAAAGGTCATCGCAACTTTCAATTCTTTGCCAGATGATTTAGCTTTAGCAAAGGGATCTTTGAGGGCTTTACTATCTAAACCAACTTTCAAATCTTTGTAGGTATTCGCAACAGAAATAGCCTGACCATTTGTATTTAACCGCGCCAGAATATACATGGGCAGGGGTTGCTTGGTAATCTTGCCTAATGCCATGAGGTAAGGCATGGGAGTTAAGATATGCGCCCCATCAATTCCACCCCCTCCCGAACCGAGTTCTAAGTTGTCGCGGGTAACAGGCCAAGAGGCTTGTTTTTCTACCTTAACATCGGTCATTCCGTACTTTTTAAATAACCCCTTTTCTAGGGCAATAATTAACGGTGCGGAATCGGTTAAGGCAATAAATCCTAACTTAGCGGTAGTAACTTCTGGAGTATCAGCAGCGCTAACATTAGCGGCGGGTGCGGAATCAGTATTGGAGGTTGAAGTATCATTTGAGGAACTGCCAGAAGCACAACCATGAACTAACACAGAAGTTGTGGCAGCAGCGCCTGCGGTAATAATAAATTGTCGTCTGGTAAATCTTGCCATTTTGGTTGTTGGTTGTTGGTTGTTGGTTGTTAGTTGTTAGTTGTTGGTTGTTGGTTGTTGGTTGTTAGTTTTTGAGGTTTCTTCGGACAGGTTTATCGAACAAGCTGTCGAAATTATTAACAAACAACAAACAACAAACAACTTACTTAGATTTTGCGCCGAAATTCTCAATTAGCAAATTTCGCAATACAGGTAGCAAATCATCACAAGGAATGCCTTTCTGTACACAAGTGCCGAGTTTAGCATCCTTGCCAACTTTGCCGCCCAGGTAGAGATCTACTCCTTCTACTGCTTTGCCATCTTTACGAACTTTTGTACCCATTAAACCGATATCAGCAACTTGGGGTTGACCACAGGAATTAGGGCAACCTGTCCAGTGAATTCGTACCGGACGTGTCATTTCTAATTCCGCTTCTAACACTTTAATCATTGCTAATGCCCGATTCTTAGTTTCAATTAAGGCAAAGTTACAAAATTGAGCGCCTGTACAAGATATTAATGCCCGTGTCAAGGGGGCAGGATTGAGGCTAAAACGTTCTAGTAACGGTTCAGTTAAGAAGGGTTTTAAACGCGAATCAGGAATGTTAGGAATAATCACATTTTGTTCAACGGTAAGCCGAATTTCTCCACTGCCGTAAACTTCAGCGATTCGCGCCAATTCAAACATATCTTCGGCATAAAGCCGTCCAATGGGAATGTGCAACCCTACATAATTTAATCCGGATTGTTTTTGCGGATAAATGCCAATATGATCGCGCTTATCCCAATCAATTTCATCCTCCTCAGCCGCTGTTAATAAAGTACGCCCGAAGTGTTCTTCTACAACGATCCGGAATTTTTCCATTCCCCACTCATCAATTAGCCACATTAATCGTGACTTTTGTCGATTTGCCCGTAATCCGTAATCCCGATACACTACCAAAATTGCTCGACATAGGTCAACTACATCGTCGTTAGCAGGTACCCACGCATTAAGAGGAACAGCTGCTTCACAACGTTTGGCAGAAAAGAAGCCGCCGACGACAACATTAAAGCCTAATTCTCCATCTTTATAAGCAGGGACAAAGGCAATATCATTAATTTCAGCATGGACGGAATTATCGCGTCCTCCTTCAAGGGCAATATTGAATTTTCGGGGTAAGTTAGTAAAGGCAAAATTGCCCTTACCGTTATTAGTAATCATGTCCTGAACTTTACGGACTAAACCCCTCGTATCAATTAATTCATGGGCATCAATTCCTGCCATCGGAGAACCCGTAATGTTACGGACATTATCCATACCAGACTGAACGCTGGTTAATCCCGCTTGTTCAAACCGCCGGAAAATATCAGGTACATCTTCAAGGCGTACTCCCCGCAATTGAAGATTTTGTCGAGTGGTAATATCGGCATTGCCATCTTCGCCGTAGCGCTGTACAATCTCCGCTAACACTTGCATCTGGTTGCTAGTCAGAATTCCGTTGGGAATTCGCATCCGCATCATGAACTTGCCGGGAGTGACGGGGCGATAAAATATACCCAACCACTTCAGCCGATGTTCCAAATCAGTTTTATCAATGGCTTCCCAACCTAACTGGGCAAATTGTTCAAGTTGATCTTTTACTGCCAATCCATCTTTTTCAGCTTTGAATTGTTCAAATTTGTTTAAACTTGTTACTGGTTTCGTTGCCTCTACCACGGCTTTAATCTCCTTAAATCTGGTATCGGTTGTCAGGGATTTTGTTTAAATACAGATCAATTCTGTTTTTCTCTTTAATTAGGCGATCGCAAATGCTATTTCATCTGTAATTTACACGACATTTTTTTCAAGTCACTTACTCAGGCTTTTTATTGCCTGTCCTATATCATTAATCGGCTAATCTTAAGAGTTTTTTTGTGCTTTTTGTTACAAAAAAAAACACGGGATGTTGATTCCGCATTTTATTTATGCAAGATTTACATAAAAAACTCAGACTGACAGGATTTACGCCCTGTAAGTCCTAACTTACTGTCAAGACGTTTTCACCTCGCCACTGAATTGGACAAACAGCGTCCGCTTCCGAGGGCCATCCAACTCAAAAAATAAGATTGACTGGTAAGTACCCAAAGCCAAACGACCCTCTACAATCGGAATAACTTCACTCGTACTCAGCATCATTGCCATTAGATGAGAATGAGCATTCATTGGCTCATCAGGAGGAATATTTAGTCTTAAATGTAGGTCATTATGGAGATATTTCCCAGATTCTGGCGCTAATTTCCTCAGATGGACTTTGACATCTTCTAACAATCGTTCTTCATTCTCATTAATCGCTAATGCCGTTGTTGTGTGTTGGGAAAATAGTAGAACTTGACCATTTTGTATATTAGTGAACTTAAGTTGCTCCAGTATTTGAGGTGTAATGTTATAAATACTAATTCCGGGAGCAGTTTCTACTTCAATTATTTTATTTATGATTAGCATATGTATTTTAGCGGTCTGGTTGTTTGCGATTAATCCAATCTTCTCCACCAGGTAGCTGTATTAATGTTTCAGCCACTACTGTAGGTAATTCCTTAGCTGAATGGGAATAGGTTAAATGTAAAAACTTACTAGTAATTTCAATAATTGGATTTCTATCTACTAATTTCGATAATTGAAATTGGTTGTATTGACCCTCTAATACGTCTTCACTAGCCGCTGCGATCGCATCCTCCATTACTTCTTCTTCTATCAGCTTCTCCCATTCATCTTGTTTGATATAGTAAGATGTTTTATTATCTTTCAGGTTCAATTTTTTAATTTCTCGCATTGAATTACGAATCGAATTGACCCAAAAACCCGTTAATCGCTGCTCGACTTGGTTTTTAATCAGGTGAATTATTAAAATGGTTAAGTGAGATTGAATAGTTCTTAAGATAGCTTGTTTACTCATTGCTTCTAATTTGTCAACGAGTGCAAGAGCCTCTTCATATCTTGCCTCTAAAATATAAGTTTTTAAATTTATTAATTCTTGCATAATTATTATTAATTTTAGACATTAATTTCATTTTGATTCTAACATTATAGCCCTATTCATTGCCTGTAAATGCGTGAATTGCTTACTTTTGCTGTTCGGAAAATGCCCCCATCCTAAAAACCTGTTCAGCCGTCAAATTTAACTCTGGAAACGTTGGCGACTCGATGCAATCAGTTCCTCTAAATTGATTCACCTGGTACTCATCCTCAACCAATGAGTAAACCGATATAGTCGGTTGCTTGGGGTTGCCAATAAATCGCCTACCGCCTAATCCCAGGTAATCAACAATCCAGTATTCCCGAACACCAATTTCTTCATAATCTGCAACTTTGAGTAGGTAATCATCCCGCCAATTGGTACTGACGACTTCAATTACTAGAGGGATTGATGCACCTTGAGTAACAGTTGAAGATTTTTTCCATAACGGTTCTGCTGCTAGATTAGCCCGATTTAGGATTAGTACGTCGGGGAGATAAGTTGATTCTTTATCAGGTGGTTTAACTAAGGCTTGATTGGGTATGAAGTAGGGAAGATTTAATCGCTTAAACTCTACAGTTAGTTCTGAAGCTAAAAATCCCTTAAGAGGCTATTTATAAAGTAAA
>DNGI01000509.1 GCA_003486645.1 Cyanobacteria bacterium UBA11370
GTGCCAGTTGCGTAAGTCCTACTAATTTTTCCGCCGATGCGGAAATCAATCCAGATGGGAATGGGAAATGGGGGAAAACGGTTTCCTTTTCAACTCAACTCCCGCAAAAATAACAACCACAAGTCCCTAAATAGTCAGGATTGGTTTTGAGCCAATTTGACTCAGGAAACTCGTAAATCCAGTCAAGACCATTATCCACATCTAGAAAGCCACTAAGCATACTGTGGATGATGCCCACTCCGGTACTCGCACACAGACTATTTAACCAAAATACAGCCGGATCGCTGATGCCTTCTACATAACCGACACGCGTCGCTAAATGATTAATCTCGTCTGCGGCAGACTCTAGGGCAGCGCGATGCAAATTAATGATATTGCCACACATCAAACACCACCCACCTCCAAGGGGCGGCACGGTGACGCGACAATACATTCGCGGTGTATTATCAGGTTTTATATCAATGTGAGTACCCAAACAAACTAGGGGACGCATATAGGCTAGGGCTAACTCCTGGGCAACTTGCCGAGAGGAGTGATTGTCAGTGGCGACGACAATCAAATCAGCCGCCGCGACTGCCTGTTTTGCAGATTCATCGGTAATGGATGCGGGTATGGCTTTGACACAAGAACCCGTGGCGTAGATGCGTTTAATCAGGTGCTTGACGTAGTGAACTTTGTACCACTGCTGAGTTGCCATGTCCTGAGTAGCAGCGGGGAGGCGATTGAGGTTAACGGACTCTAAGCGATCGCGGTCAATTAATATCCATTTTTTTACCCCTAAACGCCCCAGCAATTCCGCAAAAATTGCCCCAATTCCCCCACAACCAATCAAAGCAACGGTGAGTTCGCCAAGCTGTTTTTGTACCCCTTCGCCAAAGGCTTGTTGACGGGCAAACATCAAGTTTGTCTCGTTGCCAGAGTTGGCTTCTTGAGATAGTTCAAACCAAGATTGAGAGTAGTTAATGCGCTCAAATGACTTTCCTTTTCTATCCCAGATGCGGAATTGAGAATGTTGCAAGGTTTCGTCAAACACCCCAGAAATTAAACGTGGCTTTTTTTTAAAATTAGACGAGAGAAATCGAGCATATTCTGATTCATAGAGGTCATCCACGCCAGAAAATTCGGGCTGACCACGTTCAGCATGGGTATGAATGTGAACAACATCGAGTTTTTCTTTTTCTAAAAACGTCTGAAGTAAGTACTGATGAAATTGTTGTTTCATCACTAATCCACTCGCTGATTGACGTTCGTAGCAATCGGGAGAAGGCACTACCCAAGATTGAGGCAGATATCTCACTTTTTGTTTGGATACCTGATGGCGTTTGCAGAATAAGAAGCCAATCACTTCTTCATTCGTTGTGCGAGCATTCATCATAGCGTGGGAAAACTGATGCCACACTTGAGGAGGAATGTGGAGAAAAATTTGAGGAGATTTTTTCGGGTTGTTCATGATTTATTGGGGAATTCAGTATTTCAGAAGAAACAGTCAATTGTCGGGGGTGTTAGCGCTTGGGTAACGCACCATTTTTTTAGCTTTCGTGGGTTACGGCTATCGCCTAACCCACCCTACGATTTACTCAATCATCTGTATTAATCGCGTGGCGTGCGGTGACAAATAAAGTTGCGAGATTGTGCCCTTGTTCAGGATTGTGATTCGGTCGCCAAGCATTGATCCATCGGTCTCGATTGAATCCACCACCCAGTCCGACGCAGTACCAATACCAGCCTTCATCACTTAAAAAAGGTGCCCCATAATAACTTTGGTGAGTGAAGTGATGGTCGCCCTGTCCTACAGTATTCCAAGGGTAGTTAAGATAGCAGCCAATGGGAGGAAGACGCGGGTAATCGGGGGGGAGTAGGAATAAGACATCGGTATTGGAAACGGTAAATTTTTTAGAAGATAAGGGCATTCCTTTAATCAGTACGGCTGTATATTGAATGTCACCCACAGTTTTGCTGCCAACGAGTAGATTTTTGGCTACTTTTTCTAGGAGTTTGAGTTCGGCAAGGAGTCTCGTACTGGGTTTAAAATCAGTTTGACCGCGATTAATGGTTAGTGTCATTATGTTGTTTATCCTTTGACGATTTTGGGAACTGTCCAAACTTTAGATCCGTCTTTGAGGGCTTCATTTTCTTTTAGGGGTTTAGTGCCACCAAACCCTTCTTCCATGACATCATCGTTGCCTATTTCTGGTAGTTTGGCTCTCAGTTCTTCAACGGTTGCGCCATTGGGTAAATTCACTAATTTTCCGTTGACAATTGCTCTCATTGTCGGCTCCTTAATCGGGTTTGGATGAATCGGGTTAAAGGATTGTTCGTTAACAGGTTGCGGTTCGTTCAATTCAGGGGAGCGCCATTTTTGAAGGCGCTTTAGAATTGCTCTCATGGCCATCTCCTTGATTGGATTTGAGTTAATTCAGATCTTGCACCAGGCTTTTTACCCCACCCCAACCCTCCCCTTATCAAGGGGAGGGAGCTAAAGTTCCCCCCTTACTAAGGGTTTGCAGAGGGTTTAGTTAAGGAACTCTCTACTGTGGAATTGACCTGTTTCAGTGGGAATTGGTCATGATTAAACCCTAAGAAAACTGACCAACTGGCTAAACCAATAGCAGCGAGAATTGTTGTCGATAGTATGCGACTATAAATTCGTTCTAATTTTTGTAAAGACAGTTGTACGGAACGAATCTGTTTGAGATAGTCTGTTTTGTCTTTTTGATTCATCGTTGTCATCTGTAGTTCTAATTGTTCAAACTGTTGAGTGAGATTTTCGATTTTTTGCTGGAGTTTATCTAACTCGGATATCTCTTGGGCGATTAATTTACCATTGAACGTTTGCATAATTCTCCTGGGATCAATTGAGATGAGTTTAGAAAAAATAGGGCGGTAGGTGGGAAAGTAATGAGATAAAGTGTTGATGATTTGTAGGGATGGCATGGTTCCTGACTCCTTTTTAATCAAAGACATTAGTGTGACCAATTCGGTGAAATGTTTGCTGGTTATTTTGCGGGTTAAAGCTATCAAAAACTCCAATTAAATCGACAATACTACTCGCAGCAACTTTGAGGTCGTTGCCAAGGGATTGTTCGACAGAAGCAACTTCGACGCGCATTCCCCGCCTTCTCAGTTTTTCGGCAAGATAGGCAAAGTCAGAGTCTCCGGTGACTAAGACAACGATATCGGGACGAACTTCTAAGGCGAGTTCAATGGCATCCATTGCCATGACGATATCAATGTTGGTTTCGTAGTCATCGCCTTTGGTTTTGCCTTCTTTTTGTACGACTAAGAACCCGTTGCTTTTTGCCCAATAGATGAATTTTTCTTTGGTTTTTCGTTGTTCTTCAAATCGGTCTCTGGCTGGAGGTAATCCAACGTAGATCACCATTTCAATCAGTTCTCGACCTTCTCTGGGGTCGGCAAGGTAGTCACGAAGTTTCTGCCAATCTAACCTGCGGTTAAAACTTTGTGCAGCTAAGAAGGTATTGTCGCTATCGGCAAGAATGAGTACTCGACGATTGGTTCCCATAGATGTTTGGAATCCTTTGCTTTTTCGTTGTTTGTATTAAAACTCAACAGTGGAAAAGGGGTTTTCTTTAATCAGAAGGGAACGGGGAATGGGGAATGGGGAATTGGAAAGAAGGATTTTCATCCTTTATCGTTGAGTGCAGCTTGGTATTATGATTAGACCTCTTGCGGGAATAGAAAAAGTTGGCTAAATAATAGTTAAATAAAATAACAGTTGTAAATCGGGAATAAATGCGATATATAAAAGCTTTAAAGCTAGCGCCATCTGAGTTTAAAAGAATGTATGGAGTCACGGCAGAAACATTCTGGGAGATGGTGAAAGCGGTACTCTATGGGAAGCAAGGGAGTCGTGGCAGTCATGCTTCGCTCTCAATACCTGACCAGATCTTGTTAACTTTACAGTACTGGAGAGAGTACAGAACATACTTCCATATTGGCCAAGACTGGGGGGTGCATGAGTCAACAGCACAGCGGACAGTGAAGAGAATTGAAGATATGTTAATAAAATCTGGGAAGTTTGGGCTACCCAGTCGGAGAAAGCTGTGGCAGGAGACAGGAGAAATTGAAGTGATTGCTATCGATGTAGCGGAAACAGAAATTGAACGTCCAAAAAAAAAACAGAAAAAATATTACAGTGGGACGCATCGCTCGGAAAAAATCTATCGTGGTATCATCCAAGTGAGCATCGGCTATAACGACCAAAGGGGCATTATAAACCAAGTATTCTAATAGGTCTAGAATTTCGGCTTGGTTATCTTTACAGGTTTTAGAACCCAACAGATGGGCTAAAAATTGGCAGGCTTCGTCGATGAAAATACAGCCGTAAGTTTGCAGGTTTTCATTGAGCTTATAAAGGGAATCAACGGTAATGGAAAGAGCTGTTATCTTGGAGAGATTGTCGGGGTTGATGTCCGAATAAAGGTTAGTTCCTAAGCGTAGGGCTAAATTCCTAAGTAAATTAACTCGATGGCCATTGTTGAGGAATCTTGTGTCCGGGTTCGCCTGTCGCCAGCGCCTTAATAATTCAGTTTTCCCCGTGCCCATATCACTCCACAAACCGACTAAACCGGAACGGGGTAATTGTATTTTTTCGGAGAGATATTGACAGTTAACCGTAATATTGGGCTGATAGTTATGGAGTCCTCGATAGCGATTCACAAATCCCAAGTTTCGGTAATCTTTAAGGGATAAGGCATCAGTAATTAGGGCACTTACAGCAACGGAGGCTTGTTTTCCTAGGGCAACAACCCAGTCATCAATACCTTTTTCAGGTCCAGGGAGTAAGGCGACTTCACAGATTGCGCCAAGCTCTTTTATGGCAAGTCCTAGTCTTAATGTGGCGCTGCGGATGTGTTGACGGGTTTTGGGGCGAGTTTCGTAGTCGAAGAGGATAATAAATGTACGGGGGGTTTGAGGTTTTTTCCCAATCATCGGGATAAGATCCGGATGTAAAACATGGAGGAACTCGACAATT
>DNGI01000354.1 GCA_003486645.1 Cyanobacteria bacterium UBA11370
CACATCCGCTACATCCGTTACCAAATCCGTTGCCACATCCGTTGCCAAGCTGACTTTAAACGTGACACTACCGCGATCGCTAAATTTAACAGCATTAGAAAGCAGGTTCATTAAAACTTGGCGCAGTCGCTTTTGATCCGCATAAATAACGGTGGGAATTTCGATGAGAGGAAGGTAGGTAAAAGTAAGTTTCTTTTGTTCAGATTTGAGGCGGAAAATTTCAGTTAGGGCAGTGAGGAAGGAGGGAAAATGGAAATTTTCTGGGTAGAGTTCGAGTTTTTCAGCTTCGATTTTAGATAGGTCTAAAATATCGTTGATTAGAGTGAGTAGGTGGGTGCCGCATTGGTAAATAATACTAATCCCTTCTTTTTGTTTGGGAGTGCAATTTTTATCTTGTTGGAGGATCTGGGCGTAGCCCATAATGCCGTTGAGGGGAGTCCGCAATTCGTGACTCATATTAGCAAGGAAATTGCTTTTGGCTCGGTTCGCGGCTTCTGCGGCTTCTTTCGCTTGCTGAAGTTCTTGTTCGGCTTGTTTGCGATCGCTAATATCAATCACAATGCCATGCCAAGCAATCTCACCATTGTCTCGCCGCTTGGGGCGAGAGTTTCCCTGTAACCATTTAATCTTGCCGGATGGAGTGATAATCCGCCACTGATGCTGAAACAGTTGTAGGGTTTCCATGCTGTATTGCACGGCTGCTTCATAACCAGCTTGATCCTCTGGATAAATGGCATCCAGTAAGATGTTGGCATTTTCAAGAATCTGCTTAACGGATATCTCATGGATAACTTCGATCGCCCGACTCATGTGTTCAAAGTAAAATGAGCCATCAATCCGTCGGACGAAGATGTAAATATTAGCGGGTGAGGAATCGGAAATCTCTAGGAAGCGGGATTCGCTTTCTTTTAAGGCAATTTCTGCTTGTTTTTTGTCGTTAATATCTATTAAATAACCCACGCACTCAAGGGGATTGCCAGCTTCATCTCTAGCCAATTTGAGTTGAGTGCCTAACCAATGATAAGTTCCATCAGCGTGTAGGAAGCGGTATTCGTAGGAGCAAGATCCTTGCTCGAACAATTGGGGTAAACTGGTAACAATCCCTTCTAGATCGCCAGGGTAGACAAGCTTTGACCAAAACTGGGCACTATCGAGAAAGTTCTCGGCATCATAACCTAGAATAGTGCTGACATTCTGGCTCATAAACGTAGCCCGATAATCTCCCTCAGCTTTGGAACTAAAAATGACGGCAGGGCTAGCAGTCAGCAAATATTGCAGGCGTTCTTCGCTTTGGCGCAATGCGTCTTCCGCTTGTTTCTGTTCCGTTAGATCCCGCAGCCCCACAACGACTCCTGATATCGTATTGTCTACTTCCAAACACGGTGAGTAAGTAACATTCAAGAAGCGTTTTGTAGTTGGATTAGTCTTAAACTCAAACCAGTGTTGATAACGAATCGTCTCTCCAGCCAGACATCGATCTAAACGCTCTTTAACCAGAGTTTCAAATAGATTTGAACCTAAAATATCCTTAATCGAATGTCCGACAATCTCCTCATAGGATTTATTATGCCAAGTTAGATAAGTTTGATTGACGACCTGATAGATATAATTTCGATCTAGCAAGGCAATACCATCAGCGGTTGCCGAAACAATCCGTTCATACCGTTGTAAGTTTTCCTCAATTTGTTTGCGCTCTGTAATATCCTCAGCAAAGCCTATAAATCGGAGTGGATTTCCCGCTTCATCCTGAAGTAACGAGATTTGAACATAAATCCAGCGAATTGAATGATTGGGGCGAAGAATACGATACTCTCGTGTTACATTATTGCCTTGAAACTGTTGAAAAACAGAGGTGATAATCTGTTGACGATCATCGGGATGTATTGTCTCTAACCAAGATTCAGAGTTTTGATATAAGCTCTCACAGCTACGTTCAAATATCTTTTCATAAGCCGGACTGACATATAAAAATTGTCTGGATTTGGCACAACGAATAAAGAATAATTGGTTAATGGTTGAGGCAATTTCCTGAAAACGTTCTTCACTCTGTCGCAGTGCGGCTTCGGCTCGTTTACGATCAGTGATATCGCGCCCGACTGCTTGCACCTCAACTAAGCAACCCTGTTCATCAAAAAGTGCCCGGTTAATCCATTGTGTCGATCGCACTTCGTTCCCCACAATTACCCGATTCTCAACGGTAATGACGGGATTGTCTAACGTCATGGAGTTGATTCTTTGATAGACGTATTCCAGATCGTCTTCAACGATGAGGGGTTCAACGCTGTATCCAATCAGTTCCTCTCGTGTGAATCCAAAATACCGACAGTACGCTTCATTGACGAAGGTAATGGTACCGTCTGGTAAGAACCGAGCAATTAATTCTGTTTGATCTTCAATGATGGCAAGATAACGCTGTTCACTCTGTCGCAGTGCGGCTTCAGTTCGTTTGCGATCGCTGATATCCAGAATTACCGATATCACTTCATTCTCACTCTCTTCAACTTGAGCGCCAGCAACTAAAACAGCTACCCGACTACCATCTTTGCGGATATATTCTTTTTCAAAGGGCTGTACCCATCCGTGGGTAAGCAAATGGACAACGGCAGCAGCATCAACCTCGTTATAATCAGATGGGGTAATCCTATCCCATCTCAGCTTCCCTGCTAACAAATCTGCCCGGTCGTAACCCACCATTTGCAGAAACCCATCATTCGCTTCGCTAATCTCACCCGTTGCTGTGGTCATGATAATACCAACAATATTAGACTCAGCAAGCCGCCGGAAACGAGATTCACTTTGCTTGAGAGCGATTTCTGCTTGCTTGCGATCGCTGATATCTTTGAGTAAACCAATGACACAATCTTGGCAATTGAGATGGCTGACAATGGCAGAAAGTAACACTGTCCGCCGTTCTCCAGACTTCAATCGAAAAACCACTTCAAAATCCTGGATATTTCGATTTTGAGTCAGTTGTTTGCGGAAGTAGGCTAAGTCCTCATGGTTTACCCACAGGTTTAACTCAACACAGGTTTTGCCCAGCATTTCAGCCTGAGAGTAACCTAAGAAAGTCGCCATGCGATCATTCGTATTGAGTACTCGCCCTTCCGCTAGAGTTGCAATCCAGGCTGGATCAGGACTAGTGTGGAATATGCTGGAGAATTTAAGTTCTGATTCGCGCCAAGCGATTTCGGCGGCTTTTTGATCCGTAATATCGGCAACGGTACCGACTAATTTCACCACCTCACCTTGGGCATTTGCAATCGGTTGTCCCTTAGCCTGGATATAGCGAATGTTGCCGTTCTGGGTAATAATTCTTAAGTCTGTGTCAAAAGGCTGAAGGGCGATCGCTACTTCAACGACTTGCCGTTGGAATCGTTCCTGATCGTCGGGATGAATATGTTGAATGGTCAGATCCGGTCTGGGTACAGGGGCTTGATCTTCGGCTTCATAAATACGATATAATTCCTCTGACCAAATCACCTCTTGCGTTGCTAGATTAAACTCCCAACTGCCAACTTTAGCAATGCGTTGAGCTTCGGTAAAGGCCGCCGTTTTTTCCGCCACCTGTCGTTCTAAATCCTGGGCATAGCTTTGACGAAGTTGATCGGCTTTCTGAAGATCCATCACCATCTGGTGAAAGGATTGAGTTAAGCATTCCACTTCAGCAATACGGGTGACGGGTAGGGGTTGTTCCAGCATACCAGCCGCAACAGCTTGAGTCGCTTGGGTGAGGCGCAGGAGCGATCGCGTAATCCGTCGGGAAGTCCAAATCCCACTCCCAATGGCTCCCAACAGCGCTAAACTACAGAGCAATGCGGTGCGGTGAACATTGGTCTGAATTTCTGCCATGAAATCCGACTCTGGGATAACCACAACAATCGTCCAATTGATTTGGTCATCAAGCTTAAAGGGGATAACCCGCCCAAAGTACTGTTGGTTTTGCAGGCGAAACCGTCTAGGATGAGCATCAGGGTTCAAGCTCCAATCTGCTGCTGCTCGTGTTACTGGATTTTGGCTATCTTGAGCTGCTAACCGTAAAGCTTCTGGTGGTGACGTTTCTTTTAGCTTAATTGAAGGATTCCGGCGAAAGGGCAATTCAGTGGTGGAGGTTGCAATCAGTAGTCCTTTTTCGTCCATAATAAAGGCTTGTCCCGTCTTGCCTATTCTGAGACTGCGTAAATACTCCCCAGTCTGGTTAAGAAAGACAGTCCCACTGAGTACGCCCTGGAATTGACCTGGAGGGTCTACAAACGGTAAAAAGTAAGCCAGAACAAGCAAGGGCTGCTCTTTACCTCGCGCTAGGGACACGACTAACTGCCAATGTCCCTCTTTAGACTCTTTTGCCGCCCTATACCAAGGATGGGTTGGGGGGTCAGCATGGGGGTCATAATTAGGTATAGCATCGCGCAAGTAGAGGCGATTGCCCTGTAAATCTGCTACATAGTTTTCCAGCGCCCCCGTTTCCGGGTTGCGTTGGCGAATGACTAATTGATTGGGTTCAGGATGAGTAACGGCAAGAAAATCTTTACGTTCTGTCCCAATCACAAGACTACTGACATCCGTGTGAATATTCAGTTGCTGGGCAAAATAAGTTTCCATAAGGGACGTATTTTGCCACTCTAAAATCCCCAGTCTAATGGCGGTTTGATGTTCCCTCACTAAATCCTTTGGGGTTTTAAGGTAGGACTCCAAGTTTTGAACAATGCGATCGCCCTGTTGTCCCATCAAGTCGTTTGCTAACTCGGCTACCGCCTGCTGTCCACTACGGAACGACAGATAGCCGACTAGGGCTACTGCGCCTACGGTTTGTAGTACAAACGGTAGAGTTAGAACAAGTCGTAAGGGAAGTTTCCTCAAAACTTTGGGAGCTAAGGGAGAACTAGTCGGAATGGGAATAGGGGTGATGCGAGTAAGAATGCGATCGCCTACGGTAACGACCATAGCGAGGAACAAGCTTCAGCTCTAGGCTAGCTGATCACTCCTGCACGAGTAAAGTTTATAAAAAGACTAACGATATACTATATTACTTGATTTTTGGCATCAATCTTAAGAATTATTTGCAGATTTTAGGTATAGCAGTTCTGAGATCGGTGAGGTACTCTAAATTTTCTTCCCCACTCCCCACTCCCCACTCCCCACTCCCCATTCCCTAAAACCTAGGAATTTGTACCTCATGAGTATGAGAACCGCTATAT
>DNGI01000098.1 GCA_003486645.1 Cyanobacteria bacterium UBA11370
GGACAAGGGGGACAAGGGGAAAAACTCGTGCTACTTGATCCTGACCTGGGACTCTTGACGGAGTTGTAGATGTAGTGTTTGACTAAGTAGGTTACTCAAAAAATACGCTATATCTTGTCCGTAGGGTCAGCTCTCTCACAAGATTATCTCTCATGGCGTAGATTTGTTGCCTCTTAATTGTTGACCATGGTTTCCCAGTTAGAAGCTCCCGCCCTTAATTCGGCTCATCACCTGACCTATAATCTTGAAGGACTGGTACAGGTCTTTACCAGCTCTCACCGTAGCTTTTTTACGAATGTCATTGCTCAATCGCTCAGAATTGCAGGTCAGGGTACTCCTGTGCTAGTAGTTCAGTTCCTTAAAGGCGGTATTGGACAAGGACATGAGCATCCGGTTCGTTTAGGGCAATACTTAGATTGGATTCGCTGTGATCTTCCCCGTTACATTGATACTCCAGAGTTGGATGAAGTCGAGCATCACTCGTTAATGCAGTTGTGGCACTACACTCAAGAGGTGGTGTATGAAGGGAAATATTCCTTAGTTGTTCTGGATGAGTTGAGTTTAGCGATTCATTTTGGCTTAATTCCGCTAACTGAGGTACTGGGGTTTCTGGAACGACGGCCTAGTCATGTTGATATTATTCTGACAGGGCCTCAGATGCCGCAAGCGCTTCTAGATGTGGCTGACCAAATTACCGAAATTCGTCGGAGTTATCAACCTTAAAAACTTACATACATAATAGTCATTCATTTGGTATTGACTCACGCTATCCTAGTATGTTGGCTTGGATTATCTATTAACTTGTGATTAAAAACGATATCTGGATTACTCAAATGGCTCAAAACGGTATGATTGCTCCGTTTGAGTCTCAATTAGTTCGTCGCGTTGATGATTTGCCTGTTATTTCATTTGGTCTTAGCAGTTTTGGTTATGATATTAGGCTTTCGGCTGTAGAGTTTCGCATCTTTAAACATATTCCTGGTACTGTAGTTAATCCCAAGCATTTTAATCCTGAAAATCTAGAACCCGCTAAGTTACATCAGGATAAGTACGGAGAATACTTTATCTTACCCGGTCATAGTTATGGTCTTGGTGTGGCGCTAGAACGTCTTGAAGTTCCGCCAAATGTGACGGTGCTTTGTATTGGCAAAAGTTCCTATGCTAGAGCAGGAATTATTGCCAATTTAACTCCTGCTGAGGCGGGTTGGCGGGGTCATTTAACGTTGGAAGTTAGTAACAGTTCGCCAGCCGATTGTAGAATTTATGCCAATGAAGGGATTGTACAGTTATTATTTTTTGAATCAGAGGTTTGTTCGGTCAGTTATGAACAGCGCAAGGGGAAATATCAAGATCAACCGCAGCAGGTGGTATTTTCAAGGGTTTGATTAGGTAGTTTTGCTTTTGTTTAAAGGTATAAACTTATGGGATAATAGGGTTCTATTAATAGAGTTATAAGTGTGGAAAAGTTTTGTGCTGACGTAATTGCTGCTACACCCAATCCCCAACAAGTGGTTTGGGCAGCAATGCACCAAGATTATTCAGAACATTATGTTTATGATAGCCGTGAAAAATGGCCGGATGAAGAACGAGCTGGTGAATTAATTGTTAAGCATTTATTGTCAGGCGATCGCGGACATTATGGACCTTTAGAGCATCCGCAGATTACCTTTAATGTGGGGTATTTCCCTCATTCAATGATGCAGCAGATTCGTACTCATCGTATTGGTGTAAGCTTTGATGTTCAATGTCTTGCTGGCAATACCGAAATTACTTTTGTTAACGGTGAAGGCGAAACGAACCGAAAATTAAAGAAAACTATTGGAGAGTTATATGAACTCTGGACTAACGGGGAGAAAGCAATCCGTCAGAGATTTATCCAGGGTAGGAATGGAGAACCACCAGGTGAGTATCGCCGTGACTGCAAAAAAAGAATCCAGAAGATGCGTCTACGAGTTCTTAACGAAGAAAGTGGACTGTTTGAATATGGGCACATTAAGGATATTATGTGCAATGGTATTCAACCGATTTACCGAATAAAACTTGAGGATGGTAAAACTCTAGATTGTACTGTCAATCACCGCTTATTCACTTCAGAAGGCTGGCAAACCATGGGTGATGCAATTGGTTTAGTGACTTCGGCTGATGGCACTGTAATCAAAATGACAAAGCCTTGTTTCGTGATGTGTAATGGTGTAGTGGTAGATGATAAGAAACTTTACAGAGATAAGATATGGCTTGAGCAGCAGATTGAAAAAGGATTATTGATTGATGAAATTGCTCAATTATCTAATTGTTCTGAATATATTCATCATCATAATAAAGAACTTGAATTTGCTCAATCTTACAAACTCATACTAAAACCTGAAAATTGGCAGCAAAAGCCGAGACCTAGTGGCAATAAACTTAAAGCTCATCCTGTGAAAGTTATTAGTGTTGAATATATTGGTCAACAAATAACTTATGACTTAGAGGTAGATGATCGCTGGCATAATTTTGTTGCCAATGGCATGGTGGTTCATAATTCATTTCGCTATACAGGAGAAAGAATTATTAATGTTGCTGAAGGAAAGCAAGACATAGAAGACGTATTCTATCTGCGTCCTATTGGAAATTATACTAACCGCCAAGGCAAACGCTATTTCTATTCTGAAGAACAACGTGCTGAAGACCTAAATTGGTGCTTAGAAGCGTGCCGACATTATAAAAAAAGGATTGAAGAGGGATTATCAGAAGAACACGCGAGAGGTTTAATTCCCTTTGATGCCAGACAGCATTTTGTTCTCAGTTGCAATATGCGATCGCTCATGCACCTTTTAGACTTAAGATGGAAAAAAGACGCTCAACTAGAAGCTCAAAAATTGTGCGAACTTCTCTTTCTTCATTTTGAACAATGGTCGCCTGCTGTTGCTCAGTGGTATAAAGAAAATCGTGCTAAAAAAGCAAAATTATCTCCTTAAGCGTAATCCTCATCTTCAGATCCCCGACTTCTTCAAGAAGTCGGGGATCTTGATTATTCGATCAAGAAATCACTGGTAAACGAACCTGAAAGCAACTCCCCACCCCAACTTTACTCGTAACGGTAATTTTGCCTCCATGACGTTGAGCAATAGCTTGAGCGATCGCCAGTCCTAAACCCGTTCCTCCTTCTCGACGCGATCGCGCCTTATCCGCACGCCAGAAGCGATCAAAAACTAACGGTAGATGTTCTCGTTCAATTCCAATCCCTGTATCCTTAACATTAACAATAGCAAAGCGATTTTGTTTACTAAGAATTACCATAACTGTACCGCCCGGAAGTGTATATTGAATAGCATTTTCTAATAAATTTGCAAATAAACGAGTCAGTTGTATTTCATTCCCCATTACTGATATATTCGTTAGCAATTCAGACTCAAGATTAATCTCTTTATCTTGAGCAAACGGTTCTAATAATTCCAGCAAATCTTGTAAAACTTTATTCAAAGGAATCGGAATTTGCTCACCCATTGATGTTAACACCGTCGCATCTGTTCGGGCTAAAAAAAGCAAGTCTTCTGCTAAGTGACTCATTTGAGCTGTCGCACTCGCAATCGCCGCTAATTTTTTCGCATCTTTAGGATGAATTCGTTCCGGATGATTTCGCATCACCTCAACGGAAGCTTTAATTGCAGTTAGAGGACTACGTAACTCATGGGAGGCATCAGCCGTAAATTGTTTCAATTGTTTAAAACTTTTTTCAACAGGCTCAACAGCTTTTTGAGTTAGCCAAAGTCCACCCAAACTAACCAATCCCAACGCAATTATTCCTCCCGTCCCTAACCCCCAAAGCAGTTGATTTTGAACAATTTTGACATCCTCAGTGGATTGAGAAGCGCGAATATACCCTTCTAAAGACGGTTGATGAGGGTTAGAACCATCTTTAAAAACCGAAATCGTATAAGTGCGAATTTGCCTGGGTTTCTGTTTCCGTTCTAGAGTATGAGGGCCAACCTTCGGTCGTTCTGTTAACGCCAACGCGCCTCGACTCGCTAACAGTTTCCCCTTCGCATCAAACCATTCTAAACTTTGTTGATCTCGGTTGAAGATATCCCGCCACGGAACAGCATCAACTTGTTCGAGGTATTGACTTCCTTTCGCTTCTACTTCACCAAACGAAGAGGCAGCAGCTTGAGCTAAAGTCAGCAATTTTTTATCGAGTTGCAGATAAACATTGCGGCTAACAAAAACATAAACCCCTGTACCAAATAGGCTTAAAATTGCCGCCATTACCATCAGGTAAGATACCAGAAGATGCCAGCGCAAACCTTGAAACATTCAGATTTGTTGGTGGTTGTTGGTTGGTGGT
>DNGI01000243.1:0-341 GCA_003486645.1 Cyanobacteria bacterium UBA11370
CCTAGTAAGTTAATCAGAACTTGTCGTAACCGTTTTTCGTCAGCCTGAATACCCAGAGGGAGGGGAGAGGTAGGTTGGAAAACAAATGAGATCCCTTTAGATTGAGCGCGGATGCGACACATTTCTGCCACACTTTGGAGAAACGAAGGAAAATGAAAATCAGTGGGGTCAAGCTCCATTTTTCGAGCTTCAATTTTAGAGAGATCGAGAATATCATTAATCAACGTCAGCAGATGAGAACCACATTGGTGGATGATGTGAATCCCATCCAGTTCTTTAGCGGTTAGAGTTTGCGATCGCTCCAAGATTTGGGCATATCCTAAAATGCCATTGAGAGGTGT
>DNGI01000243.1:545-9033 GCA_003486645.1 Cyanobacteria bacterium UBA11370
CGTAGTTCGTGACTCATATTGGCGAGGAATTCTGTTTTAGCTTTATTAGCCGTATCTGCTAATTCTTTCGCCGCTTTTAGTTCAGCCGTGCGTTGATCGACTCGCTGTTCTAATGCTGTAAAAGACTCCTGCAACTGATAGGCCATTTGGTTAAATGAGTCAGCTAAAATACTCAATTCATCAATGGATTTAACGTCTACGTTTTGGTTTAATTCCCCCTTAGCAATGGCAACCGATGCGGCACTTAAACGCAGAATAGGTTTGCTGATCCAACGAGAGGTGAAAATTCCTAGTAGTGTGGCTAGAATTAAAGCGCCTAAACACAGGAGAATGGTAGTACGAGTGTTAGCATTGATGCGACCCATGAATTCCGATTCTGGAACAACCACCACAATCAACCAATTTAGTCCCCGACGATCTTGAAAGGGCATGACTTGTAAAAATTGGCGCTGACGGTCTAACATAAAATCAAGTTGTTCACTGCCTTTGATATTATTAAGGTCATCAAATTCTGTAACCAAAAACTGAGCGGTAGCACTGATCAACGGATCACTACTTTCCATGGCTTTAAATCGTTCAGATTTCCCACTTTGGCTAGATACAAATGGCGTTTTAGTCGTGGATGTAGCGACTAGTAGACCATTCCGTTCCATAATAAATGTCTGTCCAGACTTGCCAATTTTCAACTGACTTAGGAATTCGCCAATGTGGGAAAGCGACAGCACTGTACTCGTTACCCCAATCAATGTTTCATCATTTCTATAGAGGGGGGCGATCGCCGTAATTGCCAGCGTATCCTCATTAGAATAGCGATAAATCTTACTCCAAGTAGGTTTTCCAACGTCTACAGCTTGTTGATACCAAAGATTGGAGCGAGGATCATAGTAGGTATCCCTCTGTAACTCCTGCTGGCGGTTCCCTCGACTATCTGCGGCATACACATAATGTTGATAATTAATAGATTCATGAATCTGAAATTCACCATTGTCTTCATGAACGACTCCAACATAGTTTCCATCCTCTGTCGCAATAGCGATCGCACTCACTGGAAATACTTTCATCTGATGCCATAAATGACGCTCAAAGTCAGGGAAATTTTGGAGATCCAGTTGACCCAGAATAATTTTATTTGTATTAATTTGATTTAATTGATGGGGAGTTTCTAAATAAGTCTCTAGTTTCTGATGAATGCGAGCAGCAACTTCACTACGTAACTGAGTGGCTAAGTCGTTAACAGCTTGTTGTCCATTGCGTAAGGATAGCCATCCTGTTAATCCTACAGCAGCAAAGATTTGTAGAACAAACGGTACGACGAGGACAAGGCGTAATGGCACTTTAAGAGACATTTTTTGCTTCCTAATTGCTCTCTACTTTAACGACTTTCCATAGCTGTAACTGATTTAAATAAACTGGCTTAATCCTATAATTCAACTCTTTTTCAATTCCAGCTCGAAATTTATTAGAACAATTGAATAAAAAGAGATCACTGAATTGATCAATAATTTTAGGTATAGTTGACTGCTCGGTCAACTGAAAACGTACTTTTGAATCGAGGAGATAACTCAGAGATATGACATCATGCACAAGACCATCACTGAGCAACAATGGCGAATCAGCCTGATTGATAATAGGTGCGATACCTAAATTATCAACACTTTGGTACTTATTCCATGAAACTTGGGATGGCGAACTTATTTCACAAGACAAAACACCAATTGAAATTAGAAAAAATATAGCAATATGCCATAGTTTATGCTCTATACTATTAGTAAAACTGGAGGTTATTTTTGTAGATAGCAGGTAAGCAACGGCTAACTGAATCCCTAAATACGATGGGATTAGATATCGACTAACAGTTGACCGTCGCCCTCCCAAAACTAAATCTGGAAAAATTAGAGCTAAAGCTGTAACTCCGGTTAATGTCACAACAAACAACCAAACTTGTTTCGGGGTGTTAATGCAAAGATAATAAATTGAATAAATGACTAGAATTAATATCAGTGGAATAAAATATTTAAATGAATGAATTAAACTAAATTCGACATCTAAAAACACTCGACTAAGATTCAAGATGCCAATTTTTATCAAGGGTAATATCCCTATCTCTTTTGCTCTCCAATCCCCCATTTTATGGGAGTTTTCGAGGATAAAATAAAGCCAAGGAAAAAATGCAAATAGTGCTGCTCCAGATGACATCAAATAAGCAGTAACTGTTTTACTCGCTCTAAATCCTTCTATTACAATTACATAAATTCCATATCCCATAATAACAAATAGTGTAAACGGAAATGTATATAAGCCCAGGGTGACAGCCACCCCATAAATAACCCAGCTAAACTTCGTTTGAAGTCGTATTGCTTGCAACAGAGTTGCACTCGACAACAAAATCATTACTGTCCACAAACCGTACTGTCGTACTTCCTGTGCATAGAGGATGTGAAAGGGTGAAATAGCGATTAGTGCGATCGCCATCCATCCTATCAGCGATGAGTTGAATAACTCCAGGCAAAGCCAATAAATACAAGGAAATGCTAGCAAGCTAATCAACGCTGACAAACTTCTCCTCACCACAACTGAATTCCCAAACCACTGCACCCAAAATCGAGCAATTATGTAATACAACGGTGTATTCTGAGGTTCCTCTGAAGCTACAATCTTAATGACATCAATAACATCTTTTTCAGGGCTAGGACGCTGATACTTCCGTAAATCTTCGATACTAATCACATCACCATTGCGGATGTCTTGGGTTAATTCTGTCGATGTGTAGCCAGAAATTCGGAATGAGTTAATCACCTCATCCAACCAGTAAATTTTTTTGTCCAGATTGGCGAATCGAAAAAATATACCCAGTACTAGCAAGGAGATGACTAAAAATCTTAACCAAGCTGGGGGCTTCCTCCAACTTGGTGTAAACTGACTTTTCATTGATTAAACTATCCAATCCTGTTTTGAAATACAGGGTAATAGTCTTAGTCTGCACCTTCAATGGGTGCAAAACCCTGACGCTGGATATTTTCCGTCACCACACGCGGTTCCAAAAATTGCAATAAATAATCGGAACCTCCCGCTTTAGAACCCACCCCAGAAAGCTTAAACCCACCAAAGGGTTGCCGCGCTACGATTGCACCCGTAATCGTGCGGTTAATGTAAAGATTTCCAACTTCAAACTCGGTAGAGGCTTGTTGAATGTGAGAAGGAGTACGAGAATATAACCCTCCTGTCAGCGCATAATTAGTCCCATTTGCTACCTTTAGCGCTTCCAGAAAATCCTTTACCCGGATCACACCAACGACTGGTCCAAAGATCTCTTCTTGAGCAATTTTGGCATCGGGAGCGACATTTGTAAAGATGACGGGACCAATAAAATAACCCGTCTTGGGTGACGGCATTTCTAACGCCACCTCTGCTTCTTGCCGTCCTTTTTCAATATAGTCCCGAATGCGATCGCGGGCTGTGGCATCAATCACTGGCCCCACTTGAGTACTCGGTGCTTCTGCTGCGCCAATATTGAGCGATCGCGTCGCCTCTACTAACCGTCCCACAAACGTATCATAAACCGAATCCACCACAATTACCCGCGAACAAGCCGAACATTTTTGACCACTATAGCCAAACGCCGACTGCACCACACCCGCCACCGCCTGGTCAAGGTCAGCACTTTCATCCACAATAATGGCATTCTTCCCCCCCATTTCAGCAATCACGCGCTTGAGATGTTTTTGTCCCGGTTGCACAATCGCCGCATCGGCATAAATACGACATCCAACCTCTTGAGAACCTGTAAACGCAATCAGATGAACATCCGGATGTTTCACCATATAAGCACCCACCTGAGAACCCTTCCCAGGCACATATTGAAACACCCCTTTTGGTATCCCCGCTTCGACTAAAATTTCTGCTAACTTTGCCGCAATTACCGATGACGTTTCTGCGGGTTTCAATAAAGTACAATTTCCTGCCACTAATGCAGCAACGGTCATTCCTGTCGCAATAGCCAAAGGAAAATTCCAAGGAGAAATTACCAGTGCAATTCCACGCGGCTGATAAATATATCGATTCGTCTCCCCCGCGATATCATAATTATACCCCTGTTCCAACCGTTCCATTTCATCAGCATAATAGCGGCAAAAATCTATCGCTTCCGACACTTCCCCATCCGCCTCTCGCAACGCTTTCCCCACTTCTAAACACACCCAAGCGGATAATTCGGCACGACGTTTTTCCATCAAATCTGCCGCTTTCCGCAATACCCCAGCACGTTCTTTTACAGGTGTACGCCGCCAATTCGGAAATGCTGCTTTAGCCGCTTGTAACGCTTCATCCGCTTGTTCTATCGAAATTAATCCAATTTTTCCAATCACTTCAGTCGGATGAGACGGATTAACCGAATCAACAGTTACCTGAATATTTTGATACTCTCCATTAATTAGAGGAAAATACGTTTTCCCTAACTCTTTCCGTACAGTTTCAAACGCTTCTTTCGCCTCCTCCCTTGCTTCTATTCTGGCATAATCCGTATCCGCCACATTACCAAACCTGGCAACGGATTTTGTAGCGGATGTAACGGATAAGTTATTAATAAAGAACCGATTTTGAGGAGCAACCAATAACCCATCCGTTACCCCATCCGTTACCCCATCCGTTGCCACATCCGCTACATCCATTACCCCATCCGTTACATCCGTTATCAAATCCGCTGCCACTGGTTTCGGTGGGGCAATTAATTCTTCAATGGGACGATCTTCCAAACTTTGTCGCAAGAAGGAACTATTTGCCGTATTTTCTAATAAACGGCGAATTAAATAAGCCATTCCTGGCAGTAATTCCCCATAAGGTGCATAAACTCGCACCCGATGTCCTCGCTGAACTAACGCTTTGGCTAATTGATCGCCCATGCCATATAAAACTTGCATTTCAAAACGGCGGCGAGGGATATTAAGATGTTCGGCAATCGCAATTGCTCTCGCTTGCGATCGCACGTTATGACTCCCAATTGCGGCATACAGATACTCATGATTTTCGAGCAATATTTGAGTCATCTGCTCAAAATTGATATCCGTGGCAGCTTTATCGTTATAAACGGGTTGCTGCCAATCTTTTTGTACCGCTTTAATGGTTTCTTGATCCCAATATGCGCCTTTAACAAGTCGTACTGTGAGGGGATATCCGCGCTGTTTTACCCAGTTGATTAATTCTCTCAAATCTTGCTGAGAATTTCGTAAATAGGCTTGTAATGTCATGCCGATATCGGTGCGATCGCGGAATTCGTCTTCCATTAATAATTGCTTGAGAATGGAAAGCGTCATGTCTTTATAAACATACTGTTCCATATCGAAGTGAACGCCTGCACCGAGTTCTTTGGCACGGCGTAATAAGGTGCGGATGCGATCGCAAACTCGTTCTTTACTTCCTTCTGGGTCGAGGGGGTCAAATTGAGAGTAAAATGCGGTTAACTTGACAGAGACTTGAACTTGTGGTAGCTTTTCAGCATCGGCAAAGTCTATCTCTTCAACAAATGACCACTTCTTAGCTTCGTGAGTAAGCTGTTCCATCAAATCGAGATAGTTTTGCAGATAGGATTGAGCTTCTGTTTCCGTAATTACTGCTTCACCTAATAAATCAAGAGTGAATCCCATCTTGTCTTTTCGCAATCGCTCAATGGTTTTGATAGCTTGCTGGATAGTTTCTCCGGCAATATATTTATGAGCGAGGGTTTCAACGGCAGTGGAGACAGTTGTAGCGGCTAACTGTCCTGGCATCGAATCAGGATTGGCAAAGTTAAGTAGGGTTTTGAGTGCAGTGGGGAGTTCCACCGACTCATCCCCTAAGTATTCTTGCAAATGACGAGCAATTTCAGTTTTACTCCGCAGAGCAGGTAATGTATCGATAAAGTGAAACAACTGTACCCGCAAACCAGGATTACTCATTGCCCAGGCTAAGAGTTTATCATCCCAACGCATTTGGTCGCGCATCTGGGCAAAGAAGGAACGCTTGGATCGCGTTGCTTCCAGAAGTTGTTTAGCAATTTCAGTCGTTTTAGTTTCGTAGATGGTTTGGGGCACTTGGACAACCACAGGTGATAGACTCCTGATCGGGACGAGGGGAATAGTTCTCAAACTTTCTATTATATCTACCTTTGGCTATCAAAGGGAACTAACCAGCGCTTCCAAATTCATACCTTCAAAATTCCCAGTTTGTAGGGAGAGGTTGACTCAAGTTGATCAGTTTAGCTTTATAATCTGTTACATTAAGACCCCACCACTCCATTCCCCATTGAACTAAGCGAATTGACGGTAGGATTTAAGCCAATTGGCTTATTCTCATTCATATCGTCATCATTTTACAATTGCAGTAGATTTACGCTGCTCCGATATGTCAAAAACATTGAGTGTGCATCCTAAATATATCCAAACCGTTGAACAGGCTTGGAGACATAAGAGTGACGGACAAGAACACGATCTGGCTGAAGAGTTAGGGCGATCGCTACCCATTGTTATTAACAATCTCTTCCTCAAAGGTCAACCTGTTAACCGTCTAAATTTTTTACAAATTTGTCAGATATTAGATTTAAATTGGCGAGAAGTTGCTGGCTTAGAGGTGCAAGAAAAATCGATTTCCTCTGTAGCTAGAACCGCAAATTCTACTGATACTATTTCAGCGTCCAATCCAGTGACAAGAATAAGTGCGGTTGACCAAGCCTTAAGCGATTTGGTTCGCACTCTCTGTGATATGCTGCATCGGATTACTCGAAATGCTGGTAATTTATTAGGTGCGGATCGCACGAGTATTTTTTTACTGGATCAAGATAAAAAAGAAGTTGGATCACTAATTGCTGAAGATGGACGTGGCGGTTCGCTAATGATTGACATTCCCATGAATAAAGGAATTGTAGGTCTAGCGGCGACAACTTCACAAGTCATCAATATTCCCTTTGATGTCTATGACGATCCGCGTTCTGAACAAGCGAAGAAAACCGATCAAAAAACTGGGTATCGGACTTACACAATTTTAGCTTGGCCTTTGTTAAATAATAAACAAGAGGTTGTTGCTGTTGTTCAATTTATCAATAAGTTGAAGCCTAATCACAAACCTCAAGATAACTTGGCTAACAGGATTGATAAGAGGGGATTTACCTCAGACGATGAAGTCCTCTTTGCGAGATTTACCCCTTCCATTCTGGAAATTTTATCGAAGTGTCAGTTTTGTTACCAACTGGCTCAAAAACTCAGAGAAAATGGACAAATTATGCGAGGTGGGGTAATCCTGCAAGAAGCCGAATTAGTTGCTGAAATCAAGCGCAGAGAACAACAGCTACGCCTAAGTCTCAATAAAGTATCTTAATAACATAAGTTGCTAGTTAGAAACTAAGGCATGAGTAATGGCTAATGGTTAATGGCTAATAGCTAATGGTTAATGGCTAATGGCTAATCGCTAATAGCTAATGGCTAATTGTTCAAAAGCCTGTCCTCGATTAACGATTAACCATTAGCTACCCTGATCAGGTAAGTAGCAACTTCAGTTAGTACTCACAATCTAGTTAATTACTGTAGGTTAGCCAATAAGCTGATATCCATTTAAATTGCACACCTTAGCAATAATAACAAACAACAAAGAACCAACAACCAACAACCAACAACAATTCCCTTAAGCAAACGTTGAAAAACCCAAATCAGGGGGAACATCTTGAAGTCGTCCAGAACCGACAGCTTGTAGCGCTTCTTTAAGAGAAATATCTCCAGTGTACAAGGCACGACCAACAATTGCACCCTTAACCCCCAACGGTTCAAGGGCAAGTAAACTCAAAAGATCCGTAATTGAACTGACACCACCAGAAGCAATCACGGGAACAGAAATGTCCCTAGCCAGTTCTCTAAGACTATCTAAATTAGGACCACTCAGGGTACCATCGCGGTGAATATCTGTATAAATAATAGCAGACACACCTAACCGAGCCATTTGTTGGGCAAGTTGTGCCGTAGAAATTTGTGAAGTTTCTAACCAACCGCGAGTCGCAACCCATCCATTGCGAGCATCAATTCCTACTATAATTTTACCTGGAAATTCGCTACATAACTCTTCCACCAAGGGATGATCTTCCACCGCCGCTGTTCCTAAAATAACTTGCTGAACCCCAATATCCAAAAGTTGAGTAACACCAAAGCGATCGCGCAATCCCCCCCCAACTTGTACCGATATCGATACAGCTTGAATAATCGCTTCAATTGTTTTTGTATTAACAGGTTCACCGACTTTAGCACCATCTAAATCAACAAGATGCAGTCGGGTTGCACCTTGATCCACCCATTGTTTCGCCATATCAATCGGGTTTTCACTAAAGACTTGCGATCGCGTGTAGTCTCCCTGGTACAACCGTACACAGCGACCTCCAAGTATATCAATTGCTGGGATTACTTCCATTTTTTTTGTTGTTGGTTGTTAGTTGTTGGTTGTTGGTTGTTGGTTGTTGGTTGTTGGTTGTTAGTTG
>DNGI01000243.1:9253-19076 GCA_003486645.1 Cyanobacteria bacterium UBA11370
TTGTTGGTTGTTGGTTGTTAGTTGTTAGTTGTTAGTTGTTGGTTGTTAGTTGTTAGTTGTTGGTTGTTGGTTGTTCTACCCGCGTCCCCGTGTCTGGTGCGTCTTCTTCCCCCTCTCCCTCTCTCCCCCTCTCCCTCTCTCCCCCTCACCCCCTCAATCTTTTTTAGACTTATTCAAGCAGACATGATATAATTCCTGAATTATTATTCTTTTTTCAACAAACAACAAACAACCAACAACAAACAACTAATAACCAATCCCTAATTCTTGCAAGATTGTAAATCTGACATGATTAATTGCCAGATTGCCAATCGAAACATTTTCCTTGTTTACCGGAATTCCTTGGCTTTTAAGAGTTTCAAAGGAAATACCCTTGCCAATCTCCACATGATACCAAGCCAAGCCCATAAAAAATCGAGTCGGGTAAGGGCCGCCTTCCACGATATCATCAGGGTTTGATTCCATAGGCAACCAGCCGAAACCAGGAACATAAAATTCTAGCCAAACATGATTAAAGTCCGGTTCTAAAGGTACACCGAGTTTATCAGGATGGGGAGGGCATTTGTAGCGTCCAACCGTGCGACAAGCAATTCCATTCAAACGCGCTAAAGCCAGCAAAACTCCCAAATATTCGCCACAAGAACCAATTCCTCGCTCTAAAACAATATCCGGTGTATCAATATGAGGTTTAATTCCATAGGAGAGTTGGTCATAAACATAGTTACGAATACTATACATTTTTCGGAGTAAATTGGTTTCCCGACCGATCGCCTCTCGTGCAGCACGGCGTATGATCTCCGTATTCATAGCTAACTCGTCATTATCAACCAAATAGCGAGTTTTAAACTCTTCCGGCAATTCGGGTAGATTTTCTACATCTCGCGGAGTGAAACGATATTTGATACTCCAGACTTCTAGAAGAACTTTCCAACCAAACAGATGGCGTTCACCAGGTTTGAGGGTATCGAATTTAAAGACAGCGACTCGTTGATCGTCTTGGATTTCTTCAGTAAAAGGAAGTCCTACCCATTCAATTTTTCTTACCGTTTGGCGATCCGTGTCTGAAGGTAAAGCGATCCGCCATTCTACATCCGTCAATTCTACATCATCTAAGGGTGAAAGTTCCTCAACATAGGACATTTCAATTAAATAGCCATTAGAAAGGGCAGAGCGACGCTCAGGATTAACATGAAAATAGAGGGGATGAATGAAAGTGCGATCGCGGTATTGCAATTCATAATTAGGTTCAGCGTTAGGGTTATCCCGAATATAGGGTTCGTCATGGGCATAGGCAACGTAGAGTGTATTTTCCCCGGTTTCAGGGTCTTGGTAAAATGCTAAACCCGTGGGATTATCAAAGGGAGTCAGAACGCTGAATTGAATGTTTCCCGTTGCTCGATCCAGACAGTAAACCGTCTGTTCTTCCCGATCAGAAATCCACAGTTCCTCATCCCGCACGGTAATATTTTCAACCCCAATCCCTGGAGCATATAAGCGGGTAATCTCCCGACCTGTATCACGGCTGAAAATTAAAATATACCCAGCTTTTTTACAGGTCACATAAACCGTCGAATCCTTAACCGCAACGCCATCAGCCCTGTAAGGTAAACTAATAAAATGCTGAAGCGTTAAATCTCCATTAATTTGGCCAAAATAAACGCTATCTTGCATCGTTAACCATAGGGTTTCTCCTGAAAGCGCCAAACCCGTGGCATCGGTAAAATCTAACTCACGGGACGGGTTCAAAATTTTGGTATTGTCAGTGTGAGGATCGATTTCAAGCAGATAGCCGCTGGTCGCATCAATGGCGATCAGTTTGTCCCCCCAAAACGCTATACCTTGTAAAGCGGAGGCTCCAATCGGCCTGATCATTACAAAGGGTTTCAATTTTGGTAACAAAGAGGGCGCGGAATCAGGAATCATAGTTAATTAAGGTGAAGATTTAGATAAGAATGGAAACTAAGGGTTCCAGTGCCCCTAATGCCTCAAGTTAAACTATTAATATTAAGGCAGATACAGGTTTGAGAGAGCTTTTTGGGCTAAGGCAAACCTGTGGTGTACGGGAACTAAAGCTTCTGTTCTGACATCTTTTTTATACAAAGACTCTGCTCAACAAGCAAATACTTCATTATGGCTTGGTATATGCGTTCATCACCCTTTAGAATTCTGACTGTGGCTTTGGCGCTGGGGCTGGCAGTCAATGTTCCATTACAGGTACAAGCTCAGTTGAGACCTGCCTCACTCAGTTCTCAGCTACCCCTTCAATGGGAACCTCCCCGTACCCCTGGTAGTTCCGCGCCTGTAAATAGGGAAAGCGGGGGAGTACGAGGACCTTGCCTCACGACCTCACAAAAACTGGTCGCCTTAGTTCCAGCTTCAGGTATGGGCACAACGACGGCTGACTATCCAACAGTGTTTTGGTATATGCCTGAAAGTCAGGCATCAGCAGTAGAGTTTATGCTGCAAGATTCCAACAATCGGCAGGTTTACTCAGTCAAGTATAATTTGGCGAAGTCTGCCGAAGGTGTTGTCCGTGCTCCTGGTATCATGAGCTTAACCCTGCCTGCGTTGGCTAACCTTTCCCCACTTAAGAGTGGTCAGACTTATAAGTGGTCTGTCACCTTGATCTGCACTACTGAACTCACTGATAACTCAGGCAATCCTTTTGTTGAGGGCACAATTGAGCGAGTTGATCTAGCTCCATCCCTGGCATGGCGTATTGAACAAGCAACTCCTAAAGAGCGTGTTGCTCTCTACGCCCAACAGGGAGCTTGGTATGAAACCTTGAAAACTTTAGTGGAACTACAGCGGGATTTCCCTAGGGATCGAGAGGTGACACAAGCTTTAGACAAACTTCTCCAATCCGTTGAACTCGATCCAATGCCCCAATCATCCGAGCGGGAAAATATCAGTCAACTCAATTCAGTACCCCTTGAGCGGTAAATCGGATCGGTAGGGTATGACATCTTTACACTAAGAGTCTGCTCGACAAGCAAATACTTCATCATGGCTTAGTTCATGCGCTCATCACACTTAGCAGTATTAACCGTAGCTGTGACTCTAGGGTTGGTAGTCAATCTCGCACCACCAGTGCAAGCCCAATTGAGTACTAACTCCCTAGGTTCTCAGCTACCCCTTCAATGGGAACCGCCCCGTACCCCTGGCGATTCCGCTCCGGTGAATCGGGAGAGTGGGGGCATACGCGGCCCCGATCAACAGGGGTCTCTCCCGTGCATCCAGGGCGAACAAAGCTTGACCGCCTTAGTGCCTGCTTCCGGTAAGGGAACGACGACGGCTGAGTATCCGACGGTCTTTTGGTATATGCCTGCAACTACAGCATCAGCGGTAGAGTTTGTGCTCAAGGATGCCAGCGATCGCCAGATTTACTCCGTCACGAAGAATTTGGTGGGGTCTGGCCAAGGTACCAGCACTCCCGGTATCATGAGTTTAACCCTGCCGCCCTTGGCTAACGTCTCTCCACTCAAGACAGGTCAGACCTATTACTGGGATGTCAGTTTGATCTGTGATGGAAGGGATCGCTCGGCAGATATCTGGGTCAGAGCTGAGATTGAACGAATTTTACCGGATTCAACTCTAGCATCAGGTCTTGAGCAGGCAACGCCCAAACAGCGCCTCGCTCTCTATGCCCAACACGGGGATTGGTATGAGACATTAAAGACCTTGATCGAACTGCGACGGGATTTGCCCAGTGACCTAGAGGTGAAAGAGGCTTGGGAAAAACTGCTCAGATCAGCCGACCTAAAGCCAATGGCTCAATCCTTAGAGGGGCAGAGTATCAGTCAGCTCAATTGAGTCCCCGTTATTCTCAACGTCAACAAATACACCGCTTTAAAACATAGACCTCATGCCATCAGAGGTACTGATCATCGCTAATGACTTTTGCCTCATTAGCCACGAACAATTACGTTAAGATATCCTAACTAAAGCAACTTCTGGTTTGGGGAAACTGGCTATCATAAGTTAAGCTATATCTGTGCGGGAACCTAGGCTTCTGTTCTGCCATCTTTAACCTACAAAGAGTCCGCTCTACGAGCAACTATTTCATCATGGCTTGGTTCAGACGCTCATCACCCTTAACACTAGTGACAGTAGCTTTGATTCTGGGGTTGGTAATCAACCTACCAGGAAAACTCCAAGCTCAGTCACAAACCCCTTCACTCACTTCTCAATTGCCCGCTCAATGGGACCCCCCAAGCCCACCAGACGCTCCAGCTCCGGTGAATCGGGAGAGTGGCGGAATCAGAGGTGATAGCTGCAAAATTCCTCCGGATCAAAAACTATTATCATTAGTTCCCCTATCGGGTATAGGAACAACAACGGTTGACTATCCGACGGTTTTTTGGTACATGCCTGAAACCAGAGCCTCAGCCGTAGAGTTTGTGCTTAAAGATGCTAACGCTCGGCAGCTTTACTATGCGAAATATAATTTGGCACAGTCGGCTCAGGGGGTTAGTGGCACTCCACGGATCATGAGCTTAAAGTTGCCACCGTTGGCGAATCTCTCTCCTCTCAAGGTGGGTCAGACCTATTACTGGGAATTAGCCTTGATTTGCATTGATCCCGATAGTGGTATGGAAGAAGAAGTTACTCCCTTTGTGCGGGGTGGAATTCAACGCGTAGCACCCAACCCCACGTTGGCTCTTGATCTGCAAAAGGCTACCGCTAAAGAGCGTGTGGCTCTCTATGCCAACCAGCGAGATTGGTATGAAACATTAAGGACGTTGGCAGAATTGCAACAAGCTTTGCCCAACGATCCAGAGGTAGCTGAGGCTTGGGCAAAACTCCTGAACTCAGTCAATCTAGAGCCTGTTGACTACAAATCTAGGTTGGAACCTGCGATCAATGAACCCTAACTCAGAACTTATAGGGGAGATAGTGTAGCTTTTCTTTCCTGATTAACACCTTAATGATGAAGATTTAGATAAGAGTTCAAACCAAGGGTTTCAGGGCTGCCACTTCCTCAAGTTAAAATATAGACACTCAGGCAGATACTCGTCTTAGCCCCTAATTATTACAAAGCAAGTAATCCCTGCATTGCAACCTAGGCTGCTGTTCTGACCTGTGCTTCCAAAGACTGTGCTCTACGAGGAAATCGTTCTATCATGGCTTGGTTCACACGCTCATCGCAGTTTTCCCTACTCGCTATCGCCTTGACTTTGGGACTGGCAATCAATACCCCAGTTCAGGCGCAAACTCGGTTGGGTTCTTCTCCCCTCAGCAATCAGATTCCCAACCAATGGGAACCCCCTACTACTCCAACCCCTGCTCCTATTAATAAAGATTCCGGTGGTAGGCGTGGGCCTTGTATTGCCGATCCGAATTTTAATAAAGCCCCGATCGCACTCGTACCGCCTTCGGGAGTGGGAACGACAATGGCAGAGTACCCTACGGTATTTTGGTATATGCCCAAAACTACAGCCTGGGGCGTGGAATTTCGCCTATCGGATGCTAACCAGAACGTCGTTTACTCTACCACCTATGCCTTCGCTCACTACACAGAAAAAACAGCAGATGGCAAAGATGAGGGCGAATTTGTGGTGGGCGCGCCTGGTATTATGAGCCTAACCCTTCCGGCTTCTGGAGGCGTTTCTCCCCTAGAGATGGGTAAGGATTATCGCTGGCAATTAAGACTCATTTGTGATCCCCAGGACATTACAGGTGATGTATATATAGAGGGTGGATTCAAGCGTGTTGCCGTCGATCCCAACCTGAAAACTCGCATCCAGCAGGCAAAACCAGAAGATTTGGTGACGCTCTATGCCAATCAGCGACTTTGGTATGAGACAATAGATATCCTAATCGATCTGCGACGCGATCGCCCCAATGACAAAAATTTCACTGACGCTTGGAATAAATTACTCCGGTCAGTCGGTCTAGAGATTATTACTGAAGAATCTTTATTTGAGGAAGCTAGAACAGTTAACAACTAACATAGCAGTTTTCAATTCGATGAGGTATAAATTTCTAGCTTTTAGGGAGTGGGGAGTGGGGAGTGGAGAATAAAATTCAATGTACCTCACCCATTTGAGAAAGGCTATAACTACTCATTCATTATGTCAGATATACGGTTTCGTGTTCGTCAATTTCTGGTCACCCCCTCAGTGAAACGAGTACAAGAAGGCAGAAGGCAAGGAAGTTTGTGCAGTAAGCGGGTTAAACGCGTTCAACTGGATCGTTATTTCCGTCAAGCTACACTAGCGTTGATCGTAGGAAGTTTTCTTCTTTTACACACTTCGGACATGATTCTTGCCCAAGGGATACCCCAACGATGGGAAGCGAGGGAATATAAACCCCGAATCGGAATCGGTTCCCCCAGGCGTGTTGAAGGCGGAGGAACCCGGAGTACAACCAGTAATTGCCCAGTTAATGGCAAACCGCTAACCGCTTTAGTCCCCACCAATGGTTTTGGTGTGACGGTAACTCCCTATCCCACTTTTTTTGTCTATATGCCTGCGACCTCTTCTGAGGGTGTACCGTTGGAAGTAGAGTTTATTTTGAAAGATTCTAATAAGAATGAAATTTATCAAACCCGGTTTGAAACCACTGGGAGAGCAGGTATTATTGCCATCAGCTTACCGAGTGAAGCGGGATTATCCCCCTTAGAGATGGGTGAGGATTATCAGTGGTCTTTTTCTATGATTTGTCAAGATAGCGATCGCTCAAAGGATAGGGTCGTACAAGGAGCACTCAGACGAGTACAACTCGATCCTATCCTTGAAACGCAGCTTAAACAAGCGTCGCCAGAACAGCAAATTGAGCTTTATGCAGGTGGGGAAATTTGGCACGAAGCGCTAGCGAGATTAGTTGAGTTACGTCGGGAGCATCCTACTGATCCAACGGTAGCTGCTCAGTGGGTACAATTATTAAATGCTGCGGGTTTGGGTGATATGGCTCAAGAATCACTCGTGTCAAATCCCACAACCCGTCGAGGGCAACCCTCATCGCTTGAATAAAACCTAAGAATTCAGGAGTTTAGGAGTGGTGGGCTGATGTCCCCCACTTCGCTTTTATACCCTTAACAATTCTACAATAAATTCATTCCAACTTTAATAGACCTCTTGGATAGATCTTTAAAATCCCTCCCCAACCCTCTCCTTATTAAGAAGAGGGAGCTAGTTTCTTCCTGATTCTAATAAGTTTTCTCCTGACTAAGGCGAGGGATTAGAGAGGCAGGGGAGATTCAGGGAGCTAATCTCGACTTTTCAAAAGGTCTAATCATCGATTTTGAGACATCTTTCAATCAATCCCACACCAAATCAAGTTATGACTTTACCAGACGAAGAAAATCCAGCTAGCCTATCCCAGTTAGAGAATTTTCTCAATTTTCTAGTTGATTTACAAAATTCTAGCCAGACTGAAGAATCGCAGGAAAATTTTTCTTCCCCAAACGAGACGACAATCGATCAGAAACAAATTAATGATTTAACCCCGAAAGCAGATTGCCCAGAGAAACAACTCCAAGTTAGCTCAGTTAGTGAATGTGAATCAAGCGTATTGATTCAATCTCAGTTAGCAGAAGACTTAAAAAAAACAACAACTCCCCTCCCCTTATTAAAAGAGAATTCTCCACCCGATGATTCATTCATTGAATTAAGTAAAATTGCCAATCTGTTAACCCAACCTCAGTTATCAGAAGAGACCCTAGAACAACAAGATAAGGAATTGATCTCCCGAACAGAACCTCCTCTGCAACAGTCAATTAAATCATCAGCATTAGCAGATGTAGAAACTAAAAAATTAGCACTTGCTCAACAACGGATAGACGATTCAGTCAATTATATCAAAGAGACAATGAATCAATTAGCTCTGTCTCCTGGAGTAGGCAATACACGTTCTGAGTCTACTCAAAAATCAACGGTAGATTTACAAAAATCCGACGTAGAAGGAGATGATGCTCTTGAACGTTTGCAACGCCTATTGGTCAGTCCCGATCTGCTACAATCTAGAGATAAACTAGAAGTTCTGAAGGATAAATTTGAAACCCTTGAGCATCAGATTTACAATCCAACAAAATTAATTAATCTAATTTTGCCGTTAATTAGTGATATTTTGAGTATTAAAATTGCCGAAGCTAGAGAAGAAATGGCTCAAATCATTGCACCGATTGTGGATGAAATGATTCAGGCAAAGACCAAGGAAGATAAACCTGCCATCAGTGCTGCGTTAGCACCTGTATTACCCGATGCAATCACCCAACAAGTCCTTCAATCTCCTGGAGAATTTGGCAAGGCAATTGCACCGGAAATCAGTTCAGCGATTAAGGAACAGATTGATTTAGAGCGAGATTCAATGGTCGATGCTCTCTATCCTGTGATAGGTAGTACCATTTCTAAATACATGGCGGAAGCTATTGCAGCGATTAATCAAAAAGTTGAAAATACGCTGAGTCCAGAGGGAATTTCTCGTAAAATTCGTGCCAGAATGCAGGGAGTTTCTGAAGCGGAACTTATCTTTAAAGAGGCAATGCCGTTTAGCGTCAAGGCAATTTTTTTAATTCATAAAGCCTCTGGATTAGTTATTTCTGAAGTTCAACCCTTTGGCAAACAGCATTTAGAATCGGAAATGGTAGCCGGAATGCTGACAGCGATCCGCAGTTTTGTGAATGATTGTATCGCCCAATCCGGTGAAGTTTCAGAGCTAGATCGGATTGATTATGGCAATTGTGAGATTATTTTAGAAGTAGCAGGTTATTGTTATTTAGCCGTAGTCACTCAAGGAGATGCTCCTAAGCCTTTCCTTGATAAAATGCGCGGCGCTTTGGCTACAATTGTGCAGCGACACGGTAAATCTATTGAATTATTTGATGGCGATCCTGCTAATGTTCCTAAAGCCGTACACCAACTTTTAAAATCTATAGTAGAAGTTAGCGAGTTAGTTTGGAAACCAAAACGTAAAGTGCCTCTGGCTCTGTTTCTCCTCAGTACAGCCATTCTGAGCGGTATTTTAATACCCTGGGGGCTGCATAATCATCAAAATAAAATTAACCGCCGTGTTGAAGAAAAAACAAGTTTAGCGTTGGCGACTGATCCGGAGTTAGCGGTTTATCGGTTACAAGTAGACGCAGATCGAGAAACCCTAAAACTGTCGGGAAAATTGCCTAACAACTATCTCGTTGAAAAAGCGGAGCAAGTGGCTCAAATGTCTGCTCCCAAAAGTCAAATCAAAAATGAAATTATCTCGGTAGAAATACCTCCCGATCCCGTCATTGTAGCAGGTGAAGTTGAGCGAGTGACAGGGATTTTAAATCAGACGGAACGTGTAGCAATTTGGGCAACTTATAATCAAGGGAAAGTTACTGTAAAAGGCAGTATAGTTCAGATTACTGATGCCCAAAAAATTACAGAAGCCTTGGCAAAAATTCCAGGAGTTCAATCTGTCACCAACACCGTACAACTTCAGCCGCTAGCACTTGCTTCCCGGATTTACTTCGATCTCAATTCAGCCAAGTTAAAATCATCAGAACTATCAAAAATTAATCAACTGAAGGCATTTCTCAATGATTATCCCAACCAAAATCTCAGGCTGATTGGGTATAGCGATCGCACGGGTAATATGCTAGAAAATCAAAGTTTAGCACTAGAACGGGCTAAAACTGTAGGAGAGATTCTTGTCCGTCAAGGGATTGATCCCAGACGACTACAAGTTGCTGGCACAACAAAACCTCCCACTGATGTTTATCCAGATGAATCCCCACAGTTTAGCCGATTTGTCGAATTCGAGGCGATCGCACGTTAACTATTTTGTAAAAGTAGCCTAAATTGAAGTTTAGCGATACACAGGTTAAGCTGTTCGTCATTTAAAC
>DNGI01000243.1:19335-34273 GCA_003486645.1 Cyanobacteria bacterium UBA11370
GATACCCAATTTAAAGGCGTGACCGCTTATAAGTTTGGAGAATATAGCTGTTTACTGATCAGTGATCACTGATTACTGAACTGCAAATTCAGTATAAGGGCGAATTTCCGGCGGATGGAAGGCGAGGACAATACGTTCTTTAGGAATGCCTGCGGCAACTAAGTCATTAGCGATACCGTCTTCTGTGCCGTCTCGATGAATCCAAATTTTATCATTGATGATTTCAATGTGAACTAGACAACCATGTACTCGTTGGTCGTTTTTCCAGCCTAGTGTTATCAGAAGATAATTATTGTCATCTTTACTGATGATAAAACGTCGCTCTAAATCGCCATAAGAATAAGGAATATTGTAATATTCCTGCAAAACTCTTGAAATAATTTTGCGATGTTCGTCTACGTCTAAGCTATCCATTTGACAATCTCCTCTATTTTAGGGTTAAAAACAATTAATTTTAAATTATTTTTTATTAAGATCAGCTTACCAAGAGGTTCAGAAAAAATATCTTTAAATGCTTTTTCAGAAATGGCTAGATATAAATGTCTATCAACTTCTGTTTCTTCTAAAATATTTTTGTAAACAATGTATTGTCCAATTGCTTTTTCTAAATCGTTCATTTGAGAAGCCCCCGTAAAACTTTTAATTTCAACAGCTATTTTTTGTTCACTTTTTTGAGCAGCGATTAGTTTTTTTGCACCCAAATCAACAAATAAATCTTTTGGTCCATATTCTATAGTGAGGGGATCGTTGGTAATTGTCCAGCCATCTTTGATGAGAGCGTTTTTTACTGTGTCGTGGTAGATGTCTTTAGCTGGCATTTTCTGGAAGTAATAAGTTTTGGGGGGTATCTACTTCAGGAGAGAACGTAGGATAACTGATCACTGAACCGCCAATTCAGTGTAAGGGCGAATTTCGGGTGGATGGAAGGCAAGGACAATACGTTCTTTAGGAATACCTGCGGCAACTAAGTCGTTAGCGATACCGTCTTCTGTGCCGTCTCGATGAATCCAAATTTTATCATTACTGTCCTAACTCCCAAAAACTACCTGCAAATCCAGTACAAATCCAGGTAAAACCTCTTCCCCTGATAAACTCACAGGCGACTCTAAAACCTCTACCTCTCGATTCTGCCGATAAATCTCAACCCTTTTATTCTTCGCATCAATTAACCACCCCAAACGCAAACCATTTGCTAAATATTCCTGCATTTTTTGGCGTAAAGGTTCCATATTGTCACTCTTAGAACGCAATTCAATCACAAAATCAGGACACAGTGGCGGAAATGTTTCCTGTTGTTCGGGTGTCAATGCCTCCCATCGTTCTTGACTCACCCAAGCCGCATCCGGTGAACGATCCGCACCATTGGGAAGCCGAAACGCTGTCGAAGAGTCAAAAGCAACCCCTAATTTTGCTTGGCGGTTCCATGCCTGAAGCTGAAAAGCTATATCAATATTGCGTTTTCCTGTTTCTCCCCCAGTAGGTGGCATAATGATTAATTCTCCTGTAGCCGTTCGTTCAAGTTGCACATCTCGATTAGCAGTAGCAAGTTCCTCAAACTGCTCCTGAGTAACTTTTAGAGTTTCTGGGATAATAATTGGAATCATGTTCATAGTTTACTAATATCAATTACTTAAATGTCTCCTACGGATGATGACACTCCAGACACTCCAAAGGAGTCTGATGTAGAGAGTAGCGTGTCGCAAAAAGGCGAGGAAAACGATATTATCTCACTAAACCGAGATTGCACGCTAACTGGACTTGAGGATGCGATCGCCTGGTGCAATCAATCAGCAACAATAAATAAAGGCAGAAGAAACTTTTCTTCTACCTTCTAAAACGGGCTAGGAGGGATTCGAACCCCCGACACCGTGGTCCGTAGCCACGTGCTCTAGTCCACTGAGCTACAAGCCCTAGCTCTGTTTAACTCACTAATCGGTTATCTTATCACATCTTGATTTAATGGCGCAAGAATCTTCAGAACCTCAATCGCTGACTCATCTTGATAGTCAGGGTCAAGCCCAGATGGTCGATGTATCGGGCAAAGAAGCCACTCGCCGCCAAGCTGTCGCCGCCGCGCAAGTCCGGATGTCAGTCGCTACCTTCGAGGCAATTGAAACGGGCAATACCCCGAAAGGCGATGTATTGGGAACCGCCAGACTAGCTGGAATTATGGCAGCGAAGCAGACCTCCCAACTCATTCCTTTATGTCATCCCTTGCCGTTGCACAAGGTCGAAGTACAAATAACCCCTGACCCTCAGCTTCCAGGCTATCAGATTCAGGCATCCGTGATCACCAAAGCCGAAACGGGTGTCGAAATGGAAGCCTTAACAGCCGTTTCCATTGCCGCTCTGACTCTCTACGATATGGCAAAAGCGCTCTCAAAGTCTATCCAGATTGAATCCATTCGCCTGTTGAGTAAGACGGGTGGCAAATCCGGAGATTACTGCATTTCGGAAGATGTCGGTTCGACAATTTACAATAAAAATAATTACTAGTTGTGTGGTGTTCGTCGTTTGTAGGACAACCAACAACCAATAACCAACAACCAACAACCAACAACACCCTATGCCTCCTCGTTGGCCTCGCAAACCTGACCGACGTGATCCAGACTACCGTCGCCTCGATGACCGAATGAATTTTGCTGTTCATGTCGGAATTTTTGGTCTTTGTAACTCTGGTCTGTGGTTCTTTCGCACTCTACAGTATGCCGAATGGTCTTGGGCGTACTGGGTGACAGGGATCTGGGGGTTAGTCTTGGTGACACACGCGGTTTATATTTTTGCGATCGCTGACTATTCTCCCTCACCTGCCCAAGATAAATCGATGGATTAAGGTGTTCGGTATTAGGAAAGCCCTAAAACCTCAAACTTTAACTCCACTGTGCATCAAGCCCAATAGAAATTTTTAAGTCCTATGGCTAACCTCAACACGACAGAAGCAATTGAAGCCCTCGCTGCTGATATTGGCGAAAATATTTATATTGATGTTGCTAAGTGGCATCTCTACTTACAAGATGCCCATCTACATACTCTTTTGGCAGAACGTATCTATCCACTACTGAGTAACGATACTCTGGAAGAAGACCAGGTATTACGAATTCTTCAAAGCATTCCGGTTAAACTAGGCGGTGGCAAACGGGAAGTCCCTCTAGCAGATTTATTGCCGATGCAATGTCAGGTGAATTTAATGGATCTCTTAGAAGAGTTTCAGCGTAAGATGTAGATTTGTCAGTTGTTGTAGGTGACTCTCAACTGACCACTTACAAAGGACAAAATTTATAAATACTTTTGGTCATTAGTTTTTAGTCAAGGATTAGTGACCATTTTTTTATTCCTTCAATACCCTCTGTACATCCTGCCTTGGTAGCGGTAGGGTGTAGGCATTGTTCGTTGCATCAAGTCAGATCGGAGGGATTAGAGATGAAGGATAAGAGATAAATATTCTATTTTACCGAAATGATACCGAGTTGCGCTTTATGAGATAATTCTCAAATTTAAATGTGTTTTACCTTAAAGCCTGCTTTACTCCTGACTCCTGAATTCTGTTGCAGGTTTGACTGCAACTTGGTTTGAGAACTGCTATGAGAGGCAATCAAAGACTTTACCAGAAGGATGCACTAAGGTATTATTCCAGTCTACCGATTATGAAGCACCACTGGATTAAATTTATTCATGAGCGAAATACTTATGTGGTGGATCTCAACCACATCAGCAGCTTTGCTTGTGCTAACAACGGTCGGTTGATGTTTTGGTTGCCTGATGGTAAGGGTTGGATTGTCATTCATCCAAAAACCAATCCTGATGCTTATCAACAAATTTTAGATTATCTTGAAAAAACCGCTGGGCAATCTTTTTGTTCGGAGTTGAAAGCTAAATTAGTTAGATAGTTGTTTAGTGGCTACGGACTAAGGACTAAGACAAAACATTAAACTTAACGAAACTAAAAATTATTTTGGGTAAATCTGCCTTCAGAATATTCTTCAGTAACAACGGTTGATTAGAGCAAAAATTATGTCTCAGCCCACAATAGAATCCATTCTGCAAGAAAAACGCCTATTCTCCCCTCCCTCGGAGTTCTCGCAAAACGCTCATATCAAGAGTCTAGACGACTACCAAAAACTCTACGACCAAGCTAAAGCCGATCCCCAGAAGTTTTGGGCAGATTTAGCTGAACAGGAATTGCACTGGTTCCAAAAGTGGGACACGGTACTCGATTGGCAACCCCCCTTTGCCAAATGGTTTGTCGGCGGCAAGATTAATATTTCTTACAATTGCCTTGACAGACACCTCACAACCTGGCGCAAAAATAAGGCGGCATTGATTTGGGAAGGCGAACCCGGAGACTCTCGCACCCTAACCTATGCCCAATTGCACCGAGAAGTCTGCCAGTTTGCCAATGTACTGAAACAGCTAGGCGTGAAAAAAGGCGATCGCATCGGCATCTATATGCCCATGATCCCCGAAGCGGCGATTGCGATGCTAGCCTGTGCCCGAATTGGTGCGCCTCATACGGTGGTATTTGGTGGATTTAGTGCCGAAGCCTTGCGCGATCGCTTAATTGATGGTCAAGCGAAGTTAGTTGTTACCGCTGATGGGGGTTGGCGAAAAGATGCGATCGTTCCCCTCAAAGACCAAGTAGATAAAGCTTTAGCTAATAATGCGGTTCCAACCGTTACCGATGTTCTCGTTGTCAAACGCACGGGTCAAGATATCCCCATGGAACCCGGACGCGACCATTGGTGGCATGAACTACAAGCTGGCGTTTCTGCCGATTGCCCTGCCGAACCGATGGACAGTGAGGATATGTTATTTATTCTCTACACAAGTGGCAGTACTGGCAAGCCGAAAGGCGTGGTTCACACCACAGGAGGTTATAACCTCTACACCCACATGACGACTAAATGGATTTTTGACCTGCAAGATACCGATGTCTACTGGTGTACCGCTGATGTAGGTTGGATTACGGGTCACAGTTATATTGTTTATGGTCCATTATCCAATGGCGCAACCAGTTTAATGTATGAAGGTGCGCCTCGTGCCTCTAATCCTGGTTGTTTTTGGGATGTGATTGAAAAATACGGGGTTAACATCTTCTATACTGCCCCAACAGCGATTCGGGCATTTATCAAAATGGGTGAACAGCATCCTAACGCCCGAAATATGTCCTCATTGCGTTTGCTGGGAACTGTCGGCGAACCCATTAATCCGGAAGCGTGGATGTGGTATTACCGAGTGATTGGTGGTGAACGTTGTCCGATTGTGGATACCTGGTGGCAAACGGAAACTGGGGGTGTAATGATTACTCCGTTACCAGGCGCAACTCCCACTAAACCCGGTTCTGCCACTCGTCCCTTCCCCGGAATTCTCGCGGATGTGGTGGATTTGGACGGTAATGCAGTTGGAGATAATCAGGGGGGATATTTAATTGTAAAACACCCTTGGCCTGGAATGATGCGTACCGTTTATGGCGATCCGGATCGCTTCCGTCGCACCTATTGGGAACATATTGCACCGAAAGATGGGCAATACTTATATTTTGCTGGAGATGGTGCTAGAAGGGATGAAGATGGGTACTTCTGGGTGATGGGTCGGGTTGATGATGTGATTAACGTTGCTGGACACCGCCTAGGTACAATGGAGGTGGAATCGGCATTAGTGTCTCACCCGGCGGTAGCAGAAGCAGCGGTAGTGGGGAAACCCGATGAAGTCAAAGGCGAAGAAGTCTGTGCCTTTGTTACGTTGGAAGGTTCCTATGAAGCGAGTGAACAACTCGCTAAAGAACTGAAGCAACACGTCGTTAATGAAATTGGTGCGATCGCACGTCCAGGAGAAATCCGCTTTACGGATGCAATGCCCAAGACGCGATCGGGTAAAATTATGCGGCGGTTGTTGCGGAATCTAGCGGCAGGTCAAGAGGTTGTGGGAGATACTTCGACCTTAGAAGATCGCGGTGTTTTGGATAAATTACGTGGAGGGGCTTAATTAAGCCACCGGGAAGTCCCCCGCTATAATCGCTGTGCGCTAAGATCGCCCCGCTTCGCTAACGATTTAGCGGTGGGATGAAAGGTGGGAAAAACGGAGGGACGGAGTTTTCCAAGTCTTCCTGATAGTGTTATATGATGTCCGGCAAATCACCCATAATAAAAAGTCTCCCCCTCTCCTTCTCTCCCTCTCTCCCCCTCACTCTTTTTTAGGGTTATTCAACCGGACATAATATTACTGGGAAATGTATAATAGACCTCTCCAAAAAAGAATCTCAAACCCTTATCCTGTCTAAGCGAAAACCTAATTTCTGGAGAGGTCTATTGATTTACTAACTCAAAACTCAAAATTCCCCGAAGCTAACTGGTCACTGATTACTGATTGAATGCGTTTTGGATCACCGAATACGAGAGGAGATTGAGTAGGGCTGGGGTCAAAAACAGGTAAAGTGCCCCATTTTTGAGATAATTCTCCTAGTAGTTGGTCTTGCTGTCGGCGAAACTCCCAGATATTACCACCACGGTTAATAATGGCAAACCAAACCAGACCGCGATCGCGCGTTGGTACTACTCCCGCTAAAGCACTCACCTCTCGCAATGTTCCGGTTTTCATCGCCGTCCCAAGGGGAAGTTTTCGGGTACGCATTGTCCCGTGATGATCATATCCAGCGAGGGGAAATACATCCGCAATATTCAATTGATAAGGCTCTAAAAATCGTTCAACTGCCATCAACATAGCGGTAGCCGCATGAGGAGAAATCCGATTCTCTACACCCAATCCAGACGTATTAATTAGTTGAATTTCTGCTTGGGGAACACCTGCCAATTGAGCAGCAATTTGCGCTACAACCTCAGCCCCACCCACAGAAGTTCCCAACATCTCCGACAACGCATTATGGCTATAAATATTCATTTCCCTAAGTATTTGAGCCAGAGATGGGGACTGATGACGCAATAACAGAATAGTTTTAGGTAAGGGAATTTTAGCGACTTTTACCTCACCGCCAATTTTAACTTGAGGTTTGGGTGTTCCTGGAATCATTCCTCCATGACTGACAACAATCGTGTGTGACCAAGTGGTAGAGTTAAGGGCTTGCTTGAGAAGTTGACCCGAAGCGGCTGGATCTTCGGTAAAATTCATATGAAAATTACCAACAATCACTAAATTCCCAGTAACTTGGCGAATTCCAAGCTGATTGAGGCGATTGCCCAGAGCGATCGCTTCTTCCCAAATAAACAAGGGGTCGCTATTACCAGTAATTACTAAATCTCCCTGCAATACTCCCTTCTTAATCGGTCCAGTAGCACTGACTAGGGTTTCAAACTGGTGATGAGGCCCCCATGTATCCAATGCTGCCAGAGTCGTGGCAATTTTGGTTAACGAGGCAGCAGGTAAGGGTATTCTCCCTTGGTGTTCGGCGAGTACGGTTAAGTCCGACTGCATCCAGACCCCCTGATTCCCTTCTTGTCCTCCGCTAGAACTCCACACTTGTAGGTATCGATTCCGAACTGCCTCTGCGGTTGGATCTGGCTTAGGTAAGGTAAATAAAGGCATATCCTGCCACGCCAGAAGTTGGGCTTTATCCACGGTTGCAGCTTGCAGTCCGACAATTTTTAGCAGTAGAACAGCTAACCCTGAAGCCAGTAAGCCAGTACCAATTCGTTGTAACATTGCGTCTAGAACTCCTCAGAGGTTTATTGTAGAGAGTTAAGGACAATCCTGAAAAGATTTCTTCAATCTGTGCCCTAAAGTGTCAGGTAAATCACATCAGGTTGACTATTCCAGGGGAGGGTTCTGTTAAAATCTGGAAGGTTTCTATAACATTGAGCAATGGCATCTCGCGAACGGATCGCAATCGACGCTATGGGAGGGGATCACGCCCCCGGTGAAATTGTTGCTGGCGCTATTCGGGCACAAGAGGAGTTGGGCGTAGAGGTTTTGTTGGTTGGCGATCCTCACGCTATTGAGTCTTCCCTCAAACAACACCCTAGTTCACGCCTGCCGGAAATTGTCCCAGCCGAGGATGTGGTTGGGATGGATGAGGAGCCTTTAGTCAGCTTAAAGCGCAAGCCCAAGGCTTCCATCAACGTGGCAATGGATTTGGTAAAACAAAAGCGTGCCGATGGTGTGGTGAGTGCAGGTCACTCCGGTGCAGCTATGGCAGCAGCGCTCTTGCGTTTAGGTCGTCTGCGTGGTATAGACCGTCCCGCAATTGGGGCGGTGTTTCCTACACTGATAGAAGGCAAGCCAGTGATTGTTTTGGATGTGGGGGCAAATGTGGATTGTCGCCCGAAGTATCTAGAGCAATTTGGACTAATGGGTTCGATCTACAGTGAGTATGTCCTGGGAATTCACGAACCGAAAGTCGGACTGCTCAATATTGGCGAGGAAGAGTCCAAGGGGAATGACTTGGCGATCCGCGCTCATCAATTATTACAAGAGAATCCTCGAATTGCCTTTATTGGGAATGCGGAAGGCAGAGATGTGTTATCAGGCCGTTTTGATGTAATTGTTTGCGATGGTTTTGTCGGCAATGTGTTACTCAAGTTTGCGGAAGCGGTGGGTGAGGTGGTGCTACAAATCCTCCGTGAAGAATTGCCCCAAGGATTACATGGTCAAATTGGCACGGCAATCCTCAAACCTAATCTGAAGCGGATTAAGCAGCGGATTGATCATGCTGAACACGGCGGAGGATTATTATTAGGGGTAGCAGGAATTTGTATTATTAGTCATGGTAGTTCTCAAGCTCCCTCGATTTTTAATGCAATTCGTTTAGCGAAAGAAGCGATTGATAATCGGGTATTGGAGCGCATTCAAGGCAAGGATTTGAAAGATAGTCCTGAATCAGCCGCTACTAATCAAAGCAGTGAGCAGTGAAGCTCCTAATTGGGAATGGCGGGGTGAGGGGGTGAGGTAAAACTTAATACCTAAACTTAATATCTAAAATATTAAGAAATCAGCCAATTAACAGACGTTTGGAAAGGCAGCAGAACGTTGAATCAATTAGGGGTAGGGATTGCTATTACCGGGAGTGGTTCCGCAACGCCAGCCGTTGTTTTGGATAACCATCAACTGAGTCAGATGGTGGAGACATCGGATGAGTGGATTACGACTCGCACGGGAATTCAACAACGACATCTGGCGGATAGTCAAGGGAGTGTAACGGCGCTGGCGGTGGAAGCGTCTGTTGGGGCGATCGCTATGGCGGGAATTACGCCCAAGGACTTGGATTTGATTATCCTCGCCACTTCGACACCGGATGATTTGTTCGGTACGGCGACCCAAATTCAAGCCTTATTGGGAGCATCACGGGCAGTTGCGTTTGATATGACGGCAGCTTGTTCAGGGTTTGTCTTTGGTTTAGTGACGGCGGCTCAATTTATCCGTACTGGGGCTTATAAAACCGTTTTGTTAATTGGTGCAGATATTTTATCGCGCTGGGTGGATTGGTCAGATCGGGGGACTTGTATCTTATTTGGAGATGGTGCAGGTGCGGTGGTGATGCAGGCAAGTGAGAGCGATCGCCTTTTAGGATTTGAACTCCGCAGCGATGGCACTCAGTCTAAATGTCTTCAGCTTCCGTACAAAGCACAAAATAAAGAAATTGTCAATGGTATATCCACAGCTCAAGGCACTTATCATCCGATTACGATGAATGGCAAAGAGGTATATAAGTTTGCCGTACAAAAAGTGCCGGAAGTGATTGAAAAAGCCTTATTCCAAGCGAACATAACGGCGGAACAGGTGGATTGGTTGCTATTACATCAGGCAAATCAACGGATTCTTGATGCGGTTGCAGAACGGTTAACAATTCCCAAGCATAAGGTTTTAAGTAATCTCGCTCGTCATGGTAACACGTCGGCAGCTTCGATTCCCCTGGTGTTAGATGAAGGGGTACGGTTGGGGAAAATTCAACCGGGAGATGTGATTGCTGCGTCTGGATTTGGTGCAGGTTTGACGTGGGGGGCGGCGATTTTTCAGTGGGGGATGTAATTAATTTGGGATTGGTTTATGACAACTCCAAAGCTTGCTTAACCTTAATTAGTATAGTGATTGAGTAGATCTCTGCCAAAACCGTACTTGGATGAGAGTTCTTGAGCGTGTCTGCTAGACCACCCATCATCGACCAGTAACCCACTTAGTTCAGTTTCATCTAGCAATGCTTTCTCATAGTGAGCTTGAATAATGAAATCAAAGGGAGAACAGTGATGGCATGGATATTTAGCTTGTCGGCTGAGTGTGGTGCAGAACAAAGTACCGCAGAGCAGTTTTCTCGTCATTTCGACCAAGCTTCTTGGGTTCTTTCAAATAGTAACCAGTCCCAATGCCACACCACAATTTTTCAGGATATGGAAGAAAACTGGTGGTGTCGAGTTTCTCCAAGCGGTATCAGTGAAGTTGGAATAGATACACCAGAAACTGCTTATCTAATGACAGAGTTGGGTATTTTGCTCTATCAACGTTTACGTTTTGCCCCAACATTTCGCTATGCTTTGATTGGTTTAGAAGTCGATGAGTTTAGAACCTATAGTGAGTTGCTCCAAGAAGCTTCCACCCGATCTTTTCCAGGGTTGGTTATAGCTGAAACAATTTGGCAGGCAATCGGATCGCCTTCAGGGTTTCGCCCATTCAGTCTAGGATATGTTTGGAAACCCTATGAAGGTGAAGTTTATAAACCGCTAATGGTCTCTTCAGATTTAAAGAACAAGCTCAATGAATTGCTGAGTGTAGGGTAAAGCAGTGGCGCGATCGCTCCCAAACCTTGCTTAATGAAGTACCTAGGATTGAGTGGGTAAGTTAAGTTAAAGACATATGGAACCAACACCTAATCAAGTTCAGGGACTATACAGACTCTGCTACAGACTCACCAACATTATTTATCCGGGCTGGCAATATAAGAGTATTGAACTTGTCCGAATCGATCAGCGTACAGGTAATTTATATGTACTTGCTGGAGAGAATCTGGACTTTGAAATCAAGCCGAGTGGAGGGTACGAACCGTGACCTTAATAAAATACAATGTTATGGATATTGATGAATTACGCCGCTACGTCTTGAGCCATCGAGAAGATATTGATGCTTTTCAAGCATACATTGATCGCTCTAAAGCAGAGGGACGAATGATTGGCGTTAACTCAGGAGATTCTCACTGGGAAGCAGAATTAGCGAAGAAGATACCTTCATGGCATCATCCCCAAGAACAAGACTATTGGAATGAGGACGTTGAAGTAGAAGTTTCTACGGGTCAGAGATTACTTGTACAGACTTACCTACTTCGGATATATCCCGAAACGTTTAATAGCTATGACGCATACATGGATATTCCGATAGTGAATAATCCACATATCAAGAAAGTACACTCATCACGCCTTGGTAAGACATGGGAAGTGATTAGTGGCCCAACTGAATCACTCATCAGAGGTTATTTTCGTGGTGATTATAGGGAGAACAATCCACCTGCTTGGATATTTGGATTGAAAGTAATAGCTGATCAGACTATCTAACAAATTCTGGTATCGGATAGAGTCAGAATCAACGGATTCGTTTGAACAGAGTTTATGGCGATCGCTTGATAGATAAAATAGGGATTTTAATGTCCAATATTATTTCTTGAAAATCTCCCTAAACTTATAAACGCTTGTGTCAGATAGAAAGCTGTCACAACCCTTGGAACTCCATCATTTCAGCCCCAGTCAGGTTAATTAAACGTCAAACAAATCGTTAAGACCGGACTGTCGAGGCTCCTCCTATGTTATATAAAACTATTGCTCTTTCTACGTTAGCAGCCCTAGCGGGTGGAGAATTAACTAACCAGGCTATTGCAAGTCCTAACCCCACAACAACCAACACCCCATCGACAGCTAGAAATTATGTCGTACCCGCCGAAGCGACTCCAGTCAGTCAACCCACCAGTGCGATCGCTTCCCCAGAAACCACCCAAACTCCAGAATTTGCTCAATCAATTCCAACGTTACCGAAACCTGCTAATAGTAATAACGATTTAGCCGTACTCGCTACCGATGTACAGATTGCAGGTGCAACGGAAGAATTACAGCAACTTATTTTAAATACCATTAGCACCCGTCCCGGCACTCAGACAAGTCAAACCCAACTTAATAATGATATTACGGCAATTTTAAATACAGGTTTATTTGCCGATGCGAATGTTAGTTATTCGAGTCATCGGGATGGCTGGAATGTGATATTTCAGGTTGAACCTGTAGTGGTGCGATCGCTTCAACTTTCTGGTAATCAAGTACTCACTCCAGAAGTTGCTAATAATATTTTCAACTCTCAATTGGGACAACCCGTTAGCCCTGCGGCGCTGCGTCAAGGTGTGCAACAATTAAGTCAATGGTATAAAGATAATGGCTATGTTTTAGCTCAAGTCTTAGATGTGCAATCAACCCCCAATGGTGCGATCGCTATTGAAGTTGCAGAAGGTGTCGTCAGTGATATTAATCTCCGCTTTCTCAACCAAGATGGCGATACAACCGATGGACGAACTCAAGAAGATTACATTAAACGGGAATTAAAATTACAACCCGGTCAAGTCTTTAAAATAGATGTCGCACGACAAGACTTACAACAACTCTATCAGTTAGGATTATTCGATACTGTTAACATCTCCTTAAATGGGGATGCTAGAAATGTCGATGTCACCTACGACTTAACCGAACGTCCCGCCCGTGGAGTCAATGCCGGAGCAGGCTACGACAATAATACTGGTATTTTCGGTACGATTAGTTACAACGACCAGAATTTAGGGGGTGTGAATCAAAAGTTAGGATTCAATGTCCAATTCAGCCGTCGTGACTTACAATTTGACGGAAATTATGGCAAGCCTTACCAAGCCAGCAATCCTGATACACCAGGATATAATGTTAATGCGTTTCGCCGTCGCACGGTATCCGGAACATTCGATAATGATGTTGACTTAGCTAATGGTGATGACCCCCGTGAAGGTCAATTTGGGGGTGGAATTACCTTAACAAAACCTGTGAATGGTTGGGATGCGTCGGTGGGAGTGAACTATACTCGCACCAGTATCCGCGATAGTGATGGCGATATTAGTCCAGTGGATGAACTGGGTAATCCTCTCTCCTTTAGCGGTACGGGTATTGATGATTTAATTACGGTATCCGCTGGTGTTGCTAGAGACAGGCGAAATAATCCTGTGAATCCGACTGACGGTTCTCTCTTGCGTTTAAGTACAGAACAATCTGTACCCGTTGGTAACGGAAGTATTTTAATGAATCAGGTGAAAGCGAATTACTCCCAATATGTACCGATTGATTTGATTGGTAATAATGGTCAAGAAGTGCTAGCGTTTAATGTTCAAGGTGGAACAACCATTGGTGATTTACCACCCTATCGCGCCTTTAACTTAGGGGGGCAAAATTCGGTACGGGGTTATGGTACGGGTGATGTCGGGAGTGGTCGCAGCTACGTGTTAGCCTCCGCTGAGTATCGCGTTCCGATTTTTAAGCCTGTAGGTGCTGTTTTGTTTGCTGACTTTGCCTCTGATTTAGGTTCTGGGGATACCGTACCCGGAGAACCGGGAGTCGTGCGAGGTAAACCCGGATCAGGGTTTGGTTATGGCGCTGGTTTGCGAGTAAATTCACCTGTGGGTATTATTCGCGCTGATTTGGGATTTAATGACCAAGGGGAAAGTAAGCTTCAGTTTGGTTTAGGTCAACGGTTTTGATCAATGGGGTGTGGGGAGTAATATCATGTCCGGTTGAAGAACCCTAAAAAAGTTTGGGGGAGAGGGGGAGAGAGGGAGAGGGGGAGAAATTTTATTAGGGCTGATTTGCGGAACATCATATAATTTGAAAGGGGATGTACTAAGCTAAAACAGATTTAAGAAAGCCTATCAAAATTTTATCAAGCTCTTGTGGGGTGGGCATCTTGCCTACCCTAAACATTCCGAATCAACAAACTCAACTTATCCAAGCTTTAATCTAATCAAAGATATCCCCAAAATGCTATGTATAGACCTAATTCGCAGCCTTCCTCTACTGAAGCACTGCCAACGATGTACGATCTACCCAGTGAAGATCCGGAGGAACCTGGTTTGCCTGATGAATTTCACCGCTGGCAAGCTGATATTCTGTGCGATACTTGTTGTCCGCCTCATTACCCAGCGAACCAGGTTTTCGTAGCCAGTGACCTAAATCTCTATTATGATTCTAACCATTTGAATTGGTATAAAAGACCGGATTGGTTTGTTGTTTTAGGGATCTCTCGGTTATATCAAGAGCAAGAATTGCGGTGGAGTTATGTGATTTGGCAAGAACAAATAAGTCCTCTAGTTGCGGTAGAATTGCTTTCACCCGGAACGGAAGATGAAGATTTAGGATTAACAGAATCAAGCCTAAGTCAACCCCCAACGAAATGGGAGGTGTATGAGCAAATTTTGAAAATTCCCTATTATATTGTTTTTAGTCGATACACAGATAATTTGAGAATTTTCCGTTTAAGAGGGAATCGTTACCGAGAGCAAATTTTAACCGAACCACGATTTTGGATACCGGAATTAGAATTAGGAATTGGATTGTGGTTTGGTTCGGTTCAAGGTTGTCAAAGGCTATGGTTACGCTGGTATGATAGGAATGGAAATTGGATTTTAACACCTGAAGAACGAGCGGAACAAGAGCGCCAACGAGCAGAACAAGAACGACAACGAGCAGAACAAGAACGACAACGAGCAGAACAAGAGCGCCAACAGCGAGAATTAGCTCAACAACGAATGGTAGAGATGGAATCTTTGTTAACTCGCTATCGAGAGCAATTTGGTGAATTGTCTGACTAACTTACTTTCTGGATGAAGTCTAGATGAAGTAGGGTTTATTGTTTGTTGTTTATGATAATAGGGAATAGGGAGTAGATCAGGAGAAGGCAGAGAGCAGGAGATGTGCCAACACAGGGAATAACGAACAACCAACAACCAACA
>DNGI01000243.1:34587-39605 GCA_003486645.1 Cyanobacteria bacterium UBA11370
ACCAACAACCAACAACCAATTATCCCGGAGTTAACAAAATTAACTGTTGTTTCAGGAGTGATCGCACTCCTTCCAACCCCAACTTCCCATCCATCAAAATCTGTCCCACCGTTCTCTGTTGTTCTGAGTTGGCATCACAAGCTTGCAAAAATTCCAACTCGTCTTCTGATAAACTAATAATTTGATAATCGCAGTTAAATAAAGATTTACTCGGCCATCCATCCATACAAGGATTGCGTTCTGGAATTGCGCCTAAAAGCTCCTCATCCGTTGACCAATCTGCTTTAACTAAAGGTGTACGTCCCAAGAAAAACTCGTAATGAGATACTTCCGGATCTAATAATTCAATTAAGCGATAAATCTCCCGACTGTTCAACCCCTTAGCACGTTCCAGCAGTTCTTCATTTTTGCCTACTAATCGCTCCAACTGCCAGTAACTCGGATTAGAAAAGCCAATAAATTCCAACCCCGACGCATCAATTAACTCAAATAATGTTTCGATATTGTAATCAATTTCTTGGGGATGAACATACATATCTGCAAAGTTAGCATCCCGTTGATTTTCCCACGACCAACGTTCCTTCTCTCGCTTGACAATGCGATTATTTTCTGGTAAAGATTCAAATAACATTCGCCCAACCTTAACCCCATCCTGGTAGTCGCCGCGCTTGTCACCTTGAAGAAGAGCGATCGCCTTCTGCATGAGCTGAATTTCCCACCGTCCCAACTCGGCATAGACAAAAATATGCATCAACCCTCCAGGTGCTAACTTCCCAGCTAAAGCTTGAATCCCGCGAATCGGATCGGGCAAATGATGCAACACGCCAACACAATTAATTAAATCGAACTCACCCTCAAGTTGCTCAACATCATACAAACTTAAGTGATGAAATTGTACGCGATCGGCTCCTGATCGACGACACCGCTCCTTTGCGACATCCAACGCACCCGCACTTAAATCAATTCCTACCACCGACGCTTCAGGATTGAGGTGAACCAAATACTCCGTCCCCACCCCCGTCCCACACCCTGCATCTAAAATTCGGATATCCTGTTGAATAGGTTTCTGACCCGTGCAAAAACTATAAGCGGCTAACCAATTCCAGCGCCAATTATATCCAGGCGGTGGCTCATCCAGTAGAGGCTCTGGTGGAAAAGGATAAGTATTGTACAGCCGCTCTACAGCAGCACTCGCATCGTGGTTTGTCATGGGTTGTTGGTTGTTAGTTGTTGGTTGTTGGTTGTTGGTTGTTGGTTGTTAAGCTGCTCTTGCCTATTCAATTTTCTCTACAGCCCATAACTCATTCCCCATTTTTGTTATCACAAACAACAAATAACAAACGACCAACAACCAACAAGAAATGTAACAAAACTTATGATTTTCTCAGCAATGGGATCTAATCCATTATTATGTCTCTGTTATGACTCTATAAAAGCGTGGCTTGTTTTCTATACACTTCTTAACAAATGAGTTAAGGGGATCAGAAACGTTTTAATCTAGATGCTGACCTGGTTTAGCTAGGGCATTTGCCTATTGATGAGCTTCGTAGGGATATCCTCTCCGAATTTTTGGCATCGGTCAGGAAAACCTCTATCAGCCTAAAGTAAGCGCAAGTGAGCCATACGGGCATCCAGGTCAGGCTTAACACAGTAGCAATAGTCAATGGGAGCGTTTGAAAACTAATGAGTGTTAAGGCAAGTGGTGGAAGCTCAGTTGCACGCCCGCAACTTTATCAAACAGTGCCAGTTGCAACCATTATCCAAGCTGAGCAGCAAGATCGGTTTTTGGCGGGGGGTGAACTAAGTGCGCTTTCTGAATACTTCCGATCCGGTACAAAGCGTTTAGAAATTGCCAGTACCATTACCCAAAATTCAGACCTGATCGTGTCCCGTGCCGCTAACCGGATTTTCACAGGTGGTTCCCCCATGGCTTACTTGGAGAAGCCTGTGGAAGAGCCTGTTCGAGAAATGGCAATGGCAGGCGGTGGTACAGATGTCTCTAGAACCATGCAATTAGGAACAGCCACCTACGTAGAAAGCGGTGGCGGTTTTTTTGAGGGTTTCCGAAACATCTTTAGCGGTTCTACGGGGGGTCCAGCACCTGCGGGTTTCCGACCCATTAATGTGGCGCGGTATGGCCCAAGCAATATGCAGAAGTCCCTACGAGACTTATCCTGGATGTTGCGTTACGTGACCTACGCCATTGTAGCTGGCGACCCTAATATCATCACCGTTAACGTTCGGGGACTGCGGGAAATCATAGAGAATGCCTGTTCTGGCGATGCAACCTTGCTGGCGCTACAAGAAATGCGCGGTGCATCCCTGGGATATTTCAAGAATGATGCGGTAGCTGCTGGGATTGTTAGTGACTACTTCGAGATTGTCATTAACGAATTTAAAGCACCCAATCCGGGTGATAAAGTCCGGCAACGCCCTTCCTCTGACCAACAAGGGTTACAGCTCCCTCAAAGTTACTTTAATGCCGCTGAACGCCGTCCGAAATTCGTTATGAAGCCCGGATTATCGGCTGTAGAAAAGAACGACGTGGTGAAAGCAGCTTACCGCCAAATCTTTGAGCGGGACATTACTCGCGCTTACAGTCAATCCATCTCTTATCTAGAATCGCAGGTCAAGAATGGCGACATCTCAATGAAAGAGTTTGTCCGCCGTGTGGCGAAATCGCCGCTTTACCGCAAGCAATTCTACGAACCCTTTATTAACAGTCGCGCTTTAGAACTGGCATTCCGTCATATCCTAGGTCGTGGCCCATCCTCCCGTGAAGAAGTTCAGCAATACTTCTCCATTGTCTCCAATGGGGGTCTGCCAGCTTTGGTAGATGCGTTAGTCGATTCCCAGGAATACTCCGATTACTTTGGGGAAGAAACCGTTCCTTACCTGCGCGGTTTGGGTCAAGAAGCTCAGGAATGCCGGAACTGGGGGATGCAGCAAGACTTATTTAACTACAGCGCTCCCTTCCGCAAAGTTCCTCAGTTTATTACCACATTTGCCAAATATGAGCAACCCCTTCCTGACCAACATCCCTATGGTTCGGGTAACGACCCGTTAGAAATTCAGTTTGGGGCAATCTTCCCCAAAGAAACCCGTAATCCGAGTAAGCGACCTGCTCCGTTTGGGAAGGATACTCGCCGGATCTTAATCCACCAAGGACCAGCGACGAATAATCAAACCAGCAATCCAGGGGCGAGAGGCGAGTTTCCCGGTACTCTAGGGCCAAAGGTATTCCGCTTAGACCAGATTCCCAGCACCAAGCAAGAAAGTGTCAAGTTCGCCGAAAGCTCTACTCAAAAAGTAATTCGGGCTTGTTACTTGCAAGTGTTTGGCTGTATGCCTTACGAAAGGGAACGCCTGAGTGTGCCAGAAATCAAGCTGGAAAACGGCGAGATTACAGTACGGGAATTTATCCTGATGCTGGCGAAATCGGATGGATTCCGCAAGCGCTACTGGACACCCTTGTATGTGATGAAGGCGGTTGAGTATATCCATCGTCGTTTGTTGGGTCGTCCTACCTATGGACGTGCAGAGGCGAATAAGTACTTTGATATTTCTGCCAAACAGGGTTTCTACGCTTTAGTGGAAACAATGATCCGCAGTCAAGAGTATGCGGAGGCATTTGGGGAAGATACGGTTCCTTACGAACGCTATGTGACTCCAGCAGGGGTTTCGTTGCGATCGCTCCGTGCAGGTAGCATTCGGGAAGATATTGGTACCATTCCTTCTCAACCCCCAGCGCCAACGTTTGTGGAATTGGGTGCGGTGAAGGAAACCCGGACAGCACCAGATATTCAATTCCGCATCAATCAGGGCGTTAGCGTCCAGCGTCAACAAACCAAGATCTTTAAGCTGACTGATCTTAACGATAAGCCAGCCGTGAAGGTTCTGGTTGGTGCCGCCTATCGTCAGATCTTTGAGCGGGATATTGAGCCGTATGTGGTCAAGGGTCAATTCTCAGCCCTGGAAAGTAAGTTGACAAATGGTGAGATTAATGTTAAAGAGTTCATCGAAGGGCTAGGCTGTTCGGAACTTTACATTAAAGAGTTCTACACTCCTTACCCGAATACCAAGGTGATTGAGCTGGGTACCAAGCACTTCCTGGGTCGCGCTCCCGAAAACCAGAAGGAAATCCAAAAGTACAATCAAATTCTGGCATCTCAGGGCATTCGGGGCTTCATTGGAGCCTTGGTAAATGGTATGGAGTATGCTCAGGTGTTTGGTGAAGATACCGTACCCTATCGCCGCTTCCCCACCTTACCTGCCGCTAATTTCCCCAATACGGAGAAGTTGTATAACAAGCTGACCAAACAAGATGCTCAACTGATTGTACCGAGCTTTGAACCCGTGAGTTCCCGTGTGGATGGGGCAACATTACCCCTAACCGGGAAAGCGATCGCGGATATGGCAGCCCAACCCAAGCCGGATTTCGTTGAACTGGCGCGTTCTTTACCCAAAACGAACGACCCGTCAGCTCCAGTTAACGTTGGTATCAACCGCAAACCTGCCCGAATTATCCGCCTAACTCCAGGGGCTAACCCAACAGAAACCGCACTAGCGATCAATGCCATCTACGCCCAAGTGATGGATGTCTGGACAGGTGAAATACCCCAGGAATACCGACGTGCTGATCTAGAGACCCAACTGAGCAACGGGCAAATTTCCGTGCGCCAGTTCGTTAAAGCCTTGGCAACCAGCGACAGCTATCGTCAACGCTTCTACTCCCCCTATCCAGCAACCAAGGTGATTGAATTCTTGTTCCGCCACTTGCTTGGACGTGCCCCTAGCACTCAAACCGAGATTCAGGAGTACACCAAGCTGATGGCTGAACAGGGACTCAACGCCGCCGTGACCGCAATAGTTGATGGTTCAGAATACGCTCGGTTCTTTGGGGACTATGTAGTTCCCTATCCCCGCGTTCCCTCCCTACCTGCTGGCAACTACTTGGGTAGTGTGAAGGGTTAAGTGAGAGGGTGAGGGGGTGAGGGGGTGAGAGGGTGAGAGGGTGA
>DNGI01000242.1 GCA_003486645.1 Cyanobacteria bacterium UBA11370
ACCAACAACCAACCACTAATAACCAACAACCAACAACCAACAACCAACAACCAACAACCAATCACTCTTTTCCCCAAACTTGCTCTTGACAAATGTTGCGAGATTTGATATCCGAACTTTGAGGATTTTGAAAGATAGGATGGTCGCGTAGGCGATCGCACCCCACTTCAAGTAAGGTTTGCCACTCTTGGTCCTCCTGTAAAGCAGCCGGAAGTGATGAATTCTGCCAATCCCATAACCGCACTGTGCCATCTTTACTACCACTGGCGATCCGCTGACCATCGGGGCTAAACGCAACCGTCAAGACCGCATTTTTATGCCCTCGTAACGGTTCCCCTAAAGGCTGACCTTGGCGATTCCACAACCTGACCGTATTATCTCCACTACCACTCACAATCGTTTGACCATCGGGGCTAAAGGCAACCGCAAAAATCACTCCCTCATGACCTCGGAACGGTTCAGCAATGGGTTTCCCCTGGCGATTCCATAACCGCACACTGCCATCCCTACCGCCACTGACCAGAGTTTGACCATCGGGACTAAAGGCGACAGAAAAAACCACTCCTTCATGTCCACGCAAAGGTTGACCCAACGGTTGACCTTGACGATTCCATAACCTGATCGTGCCATCCCCACTACTACTGGCAATCGTTTGACCATCGGGGCTAAATGCAACAGTAAAAACTACCCCCTGATGCCCTTTAAACGGTTTACCAATCAGCTTACCCTGCTGAGTCCATAACCGGACTGTGCCATCTTTTCCACCACTAGCGATAGTTTGACCATCTGGACTAAAGGCAACCGACGTAATCCAATCCTGTTGTCCTTGGAATGGCTTACCAATGGCTTTACCCTGCCGAGTCCATAATCGGATTGTACCCTCCTTGCCGCTACTCACAATCGTTTGACCATCAGGGCTAAAGGCAACAGCCGTCACCCAACTCTGATGTCCTCGTAATGGATTGCCTATCGGTTTCCCATGCTGATTCCATAACCGCAGCGTCCCATCATAACTGCCACTGACTAAAATCTGATTATCTGGACTAAACGCCACAGAACTAACAACAAACCGATGTCCCAGCAGTAAATTACGTTCTCTGGCTACATCAATTGCCCGGATTAGGCTAGACTCAACCTCATTAGGTATCTGTTGAAATTGAGATTGACTTTCACCCGTAACCTCAATCGCTAACATTAATCCCTTTAAGGGATCTATATCCAATAAATTTTTTACCTTAGCGGCATCAGCGCGGAGAGTTTCCATCTCGGCTACCCGTTGAGTTCGCTGCCATTGGGTGCTAGCGACAACCGATACAATACTCAAAACTCCGATTAAAATTGCTAATCCCCCAATTTGAAACCAGCGTTGATTACGGTGATGCTGAATACTTTTGGATAGGAATTCTTGAGCTAAACTAGACAAATTCTGAATAGAGTGATGTTGAAGGTAATTCTCTGCTTCTGCCAAGGTTAATCCTTGTAAGAGAAAAGCAGTTTTGTTGAGTATTCCTTGATTGTGCCACTCTTCAGCCCCATCCTCTATTTGCTCTTGAATTCTCGTCGCTTCTCGCTTTTCATCCAACCACTGGTGCAAGCGTGACCAATCTCGGATGAGGGCTTCATGAACGATATCCACTACTGTTTCTGTTTTATTTCTATTCCCATTTCCATTTAGGTGACGTTCACCTGTTACTAACAATCGGCAATCAACCAATTTTTGGAGGACTTGCTCGATTAGTTCGGTCGATGGGTTGTTTGTTGTTGGTTGGTGGTTGTTGGTTGTTGGTTGTTTGTTAGTGTTAATAAAGGGCAAAGGAGTGAGGGCTAATGACGAGTAAGCCGATGATTCTTTTTCTAGTTGTGAAAGATGCGATCGCCCTTTTTTAACCAAATTGTCTTTAAGGACGGGTCGCCCTGTACTATGGATTTCTTGATTTAACTGAGTTAACTCTAAAAAAATCTGCTTGGCGACTTCTCGTTCTTCCACAGATAGGGATTGATAAATCAGGTTTGCTCGCTTTTGAATCGCTCCCTGAATCCCACCCAAACGAGCATATTCGGCTAACATCAACTTATTAACCGGACGGCGCTGCCAAAGTTCTGTTAAGGTGTATTGCAATAAAGGTAAATTAGCAGAACCTTGTAAATCAGTGAGGATTTGGGTCACTAATCCCGACTCTACTTCTAGACCCACTTGTTTAGCAGGTTCAATAATCGCTTGTCTCAATTCCTCCCGATTCATGGGGGTCATGGTGACAAGATTTGCCTGAATTTTATGGGCTAATCCAGCATAATCTCGTTCGGCACATTTATCTAAAACATCCGTCCGCATCCCGATAACCACACAAAGTTTATTATCAGTTCGCTCCAGTGCTTCTAATAAACAGGCAAAAAATTGTTGCCGTTCGGTTTCATCCTGACAAACCGTAAATACGTCCTCAAACTGATCGATGACCAATACAACTCTGCCCTCCCCAGCAATTGTCCTAACCATCACGGTTAATCCAACAGCACCCATCTGAATTAACTCAGTTGTTTTGGCTAATTGATAGCTACGATCAGCATCTGAAAGTTCTGGATTGATGAACGCTAGGGCTAAATTCCGACGGGGATCTTCACCGGGTCGAAAGATATATATAGGCCATTGATGGCTACCGGATAAGCGTTGTCCGAGTTTAAGTTGATGAATTAATCCGGCTCTCAATAGAGAAGATTTCCCCGTACCCGAAGCCCCTAATACAGCTAAAAAATTTCCCTGTCGCACTTGCTCAATCAGTTGGTCAGTGAGTGTGGTTCGTCCATAAAAATAGTTCGGATCGGTGTTGTTACAGTCAAAGTAAGCTAACCCTTTATAGGGACAAACGTCTTCTTCTATCGATATCGTAGAGTGAGTGAATTGAGCTTTTTCTGGGGAAGTAGCAGTCAGGAGAATGGGATTGCCAGAGTTGGCAAAAATAAGCGGTTGGAGGATGGATTCTTGATTAATGAAATTGACCAAGGTGTAATTCGTAATCCACCGATTAGTTTGTTGAGTAGTGTCTAGTCCTGATAAGAGAATTTTTGTCAAGCGATCGCTACTGCATTCTGCATAAGATGTGGCGATAAAACAGCGATCTTTCCCTTTCCCTCGATAACCTGGATCGGCTTGGCTAAGGTTAAATCCTTCATCACTACAACAACAATCCAACCAAATAATCTGCTGTCGCACTGGACTATTTTGCAGCAGTCGGCGCAACCATTGTAGGGATAATCCCCAGTTCCCTCGATTCGGGTTAATATCACTAGTGGCTAAAAAATCTGTCTGAATTCCTCGGTCTTTGTGCAACCCATACCCCGAAAAATACACCAGTGCCGTATCGGGAATATCATTGCCTTCTGGCTGAAACAATTGCACTAATGCCTCTTCCAATTGAGCGAGAGTCACTCTAGTGTTGCTCGTTGGCAATGTACGGATGGTATTGTATTCAGTGGTAATACTAGGGAGCCGTCCTACCTGAAAGTTACCATATTCGGTTAGCAATTGGGCGATCGCTTCTGCATCTTCGGCGGGTGCTGTTAAGTTCCTCAAACCTTCATAATCATAGGTATTAATCCCAACCACTAAAGCAAGCCGATTCATCAGCAGTATCCCTGTGAGAAGCATCGCCGTTAAAGGCTTTAGCTAAAAGATCCACAGTTTTGATACTGTATCAGGACAAAGTGGGGAGTGGGGAGTGGGG
>DNGI01000346.1:0-129 GCA_003486645.1 Cyanobacteria bacterium UBA11370
GAGGGAGAGGGGGAGAGGGGGAAAAATTTATTTGATTACGGGTGATTAGCAGGACATCATAATGAAATTCTAAAATACTCCGTTTAAATTAAACATAGAGTTACTTCAAAATCCATTAGCGCAGCGGCG
>DNGI01000346.1:340-530 GCA_003486645.1 Cyanobacteria bacterium UBA11370
AAAATCCATTAGCGCAGCGGCGCAATCCAAAATCCAAAATTAATAGACGGGTTTGAGTCTGACTAATACCTTAAAACTACCTGGAACAACTTATCTCTGATCTCGATCTACATTTGTGGAGAAAATTGGCGTATCCTGATATCGGTCGATTCTTATACGAAGTTGCCTTCATCGGTAGTACTTTCTTTCC
>DNGI01000346.1:754-7508 GCA_003486645.1 Cyanobacteria bacterium UBA11370
CCTTGTCCCCCTTGTCCCCCTTGTCCCTCTTGTCCCTCTTGTCTCTCCTATCTACTAATATGAACTGCAACTTAGTATTACTTCCTCTAGTTCCCTGGATCTGAAGTTGTTACGTTACCGCCAAACAACGAACAACCCACACCCAACAACGAACTCCAATGACAAACGTCCCCGATCCCAACAATCCACCCGAAACTCCTTCTCCCAGACAGTCTCAGAGGCGACGTTGGTGGGTCTTAGTCGGTATTATTTTACTGATAACACTGGCTGGAGGTATTACCGCTGCTTGGATTTTTGTACAACGAATGTTAGCACCAATGGTTGAGAAAAATGTATCTAGAATCCTCAATCGTCCGGTGCAAATGGGGAAAGTTGAACGCTTTTCCTTAACCAGTTTACGGTTTGGTGTCTCAAAATTGCCACCAACGCCAACAGACTCCGACCGAGCGGTTGCACAGGCAGTGGAAGTGGCCTATAATCCTTTGCAAGTAATATTTAATCAGGAATTAGGGTTAGATATTACTCTGGTTAAACCGAATGCTTATATTGACCAAGATGCGGATGGTGAGTGGATTGAAACAAAGCTGAAGGAATTACCGAAGGGTAGAATTGATATAAAATTGCAAGTGTTGCGGGTGCGTGATGCGGATGTTGTGTTAGTACCCAGATCGGAAGAGGGGAAGGTGTTACCTCAAGTGGCGATCGCTATCCCTTCTGGTCAAAGTGAATTTTTAGATGAGAATCAGCGAATTCGGTTTAATTTAGGGGGTAAGTTTCTCAGTGGAGGGGATTTCACTCTAAAAGGAGAACGTTTAGCTCCTAAACCTAATGATGGTGATACTCCCACAAGTACGACAAAGTTGCAAGTCACGGGGCAAAATATCGGTGCGTTGGAACTTGATCGCCTTATTCCCTTACCGTTGGATCTGCTGGCAGGTCGAGTTGGTGGTAATTTGGATATAGAAATCCAACCCGATGAACCGATTCTATTTTTAGGAGTTGCTAGCCTCAATAACGTTACCGCAAAAGTTCCCGCCCTACCCCAACCCTTTAACCAAACCAATGGTAGCCTGCGTTTTAAAGGAACGCAAATCCGACTAGAACGAGTGACAAGTAAGTTTGGTCAAATCCCCGCCGAAGCGAATGGGGTATTAGATACCCAATCTAATTTTAATTTATCAGCCCGTACCCAACCCGTTGAATTGAAACAGGTTTTACAAACCTTTAATATTAAACAATCACCTGTTACTTTAGTAGGAACGGTACAAACGGCGCTACAGATTACTGGACCGATCGCTAAACCGATTGTAACCGGAGAAGCCATTACCACCAAACCCACTCAAATTGATCGGGTAACGTTTCGTACAATTAGCGGTGGGTTTAAATTAGATACAGGTAGAGGAACCCCAGGATCACCCGTGTTAGTGGTTAATAACCTGCAAGCGAATCCAACGGTAGGAGGTGCAATCACCGGAAACGGGGAAATCCAACTCGGTGAGGAGGGGGGATTGCGCTTTAATGTGCAAGCCAATCAAATTCCCGTCGAAGCGATCGCCAGAAATTACAATATCACACTCCCGGCTGCGGTTGGTCTGGCTTCAGGGAAAGCGCAGATTTTCGGTCCCCTGGATAACCCCCAAGGTCTTCGGGCTACGGGTTCTGCTAGTGTTAATGTAGCGGGTGGGACTGTCTCGGCAACCAATATCCAATTCTTCAACCCTTTAATTTCCAGCCAGGTGCAAGTCCAAAGGGTGCAGCTTGAACGTCTGGGGAATGTACCACCTCAATTTCGTGGGCCTGTGAGCGGTGAATTTAATTTAGCACTAAATTTGAATAATGCCAGTCTGTCGGGAGTTGGGGGTACTGGTTCGGCACGGATCGATCTGGCGGGTGGTACAATTTTTGCCAATAATCTCAAACTTGCCGAAAGTCGCTGGCAAACGAACCTTGAAGCTTCAGGAATTCAATTAGGGCGTTTATTTCCCCAAATCCCAGCCCAACTTCAAGCCCCCCTTAATGGCACATTTGCCCTTTCAGGTTCACTGAAGGACTTATCCGTTTCCAAAATTAATGGCACAGGTAACGCAAGAGTAAATGTAGCGGGGGGAATTGTTACCGCTTCTAATGTACAACTAATTGCAGGTCGCTGGCAATCCCTAATCCAAGCCAGTGGGGTTCAGTTAGGACAATTAGTTCCCCAACTTCCACCCCAATTCCAATCTCCATTTACCGGAACATTCAATGCGTCGGGTTCTTTGGAAGCGCTATCTCCAAAGGCAATTAATGTGTCTGGTAGTGGTCAATTAAATGTGGGCGAGGGTATAGTTCGCGCATCCCAAGTACAATTAGCACAGGGGAGATGGCAAGCGAATGTCGCCGCAGAAAACGTTCCGTTAGCTGGATTAGTTCCCCAATTACCTCCTCAATTGGCTGGTTTATTAGCTGGTAATTTTAATCTATCAGGAAGCTTAGATGAGTTAGGACTTTCAGCCATTAATGGGAGTGGTAGCGGTCGATTAACGATTGGAGATGGTATTATTAATGCCGCCGATATAGAGCTTATTGCAGGGCGTTGGCAAGCGAATGTTCAAGCGGCTGGAGTACAATTAGCCAATTTATTACCTGAGTTACCGCCCCAATTTGCCGGACTTTTTGAGGGCGTATTTGATTTATCCGGAAATCTCAATCAGTTAGCCTTAAATGGAATTAATGCTCAAGGTCGGGGTAGTTTAACTATAGCCGGAGGAACCGTTACAGCTAGTAATATACAGTTAACCAATGGCACATTTCAAGCCTTAGTTGAACCCCAAGGCGTAGAATTAGCCCGATTGTCTCCCCAATTAGAAGGATTGTTAGAGGGGAGAGTGAATGTTTCCGGCAGTTTGGCTTCCTTGAACCCCCAGGCAATTACTCAATCCCTTCGCGCTGAAGGAGAACTGAATTTTAGTGAAGGGATTGCGTTAATTGATCGTCCCTTAACTACGGCATTCCGTTGGACGGGTGAAGGCATACAAATTCAACAAGCCAGTGCTGAAGGATTATCGGCTAGCGGTTTTGTGGGTGTTAATCTAATTACGGAAAGAATTACTAATTTTAACCTGAATGTCGCCGCCGATGACTTAAATTTACAAGCGTTATCCGCTTATCTTCCTCCGAGTGCAGCTAATCTGACTGTGGCAGGTTTAGCGGATTTTAATGGCATAATTGCCGGAACAATTGCCACTCCCAATATCCAAGGGGACTTACAGTTAGAAAATTTTGCTATCGATGGTTTAGCCTTTGAACCTATACTTAGTGGTGATGTTAATACTACCGCGCGAGGATTGGAACTAAACGTAAAAGGAAATAATGACCGAATCGAAATCGCCCTAGGTACCGATTATCGACCTGTTTCGTTTAACATTCAGCAAGGGGAAGCGATCGCACTAGGTAGCCGTAACGGGGATCTACTACAAGTCAATACCCAAAACTTCCCCATTAGTATTATTAAAGAATTAACTCCTGTCCCCGCTGCGATCGCAACTCAACCCCTTTCCGGTAAACTATCCGGAAATCTAGCCGTCAATCTCAATACCTTTGAAGTTGCCGTCAATCAATTAGAAATTACGGGACCAATCTTTGCCACAGCGCGAGGTGATGAGTCTCAACCCGGTAACAATCAATATATCCTCTCCGGTCGAATAATTCGTACACAAACGGGGCCAGAATTTCAAGGTCAAGTCGATATTAAAGAAGGACAACTGCAAGTTTTAGTCACTGCTTTAGAACTGGTCGATTTCAATAAATTAAGTCTAATTGATCCGCGTCTTCGCTTTGACACTCGCCCCAATATAGTTGCTGTAGGATTACCCGAATCACCTCTACAAACTCAACTCCGTCGCTTTTCGGAAATTACAACTCTCCTCGAACGACAAGAGGAACAGCAAGATCAAGCCTCTCCATTACCGGATTTAGAAGAACTTGATGGCACCTTTACTGGAACCGTCCAAGTTAATGGTTCTTTAGCGGCTGGAATTAATGCCGAATTCGATCTTCAAGGAGAAGATTGGACATGGGATAACTTCGAGGCAGATCGAGTCATTGCTAAAGGAAATTTCCAAAATGGAGTGCTAACCTTACTACCCGTCCAGTTAGAATCCGATGATGCTTTAGCAACCTTCTCCGGTACAATTGGTGGCGAAACTCAATCCGGTCAATTACGCTTAGAAAATGTTCCAGTTGCCCTAATCCAAGAGGTTGTAAATTTGCCGCCAGCGATTGGATTTGGAGGACGACTCAACGCAACAGCAACTCTTGCGGGTAGCTTATCTAATCCCCAAGCTAGAGGAGAGGTAACGGTTGTAGATGCGACAGTTAATCAAGAAAAAGTACAGTCTGCCCAAGGAAGTTTCAGTTACAATAATGCGCGTCTTAACTTCTCGGCTGAAAGTATTTTATCAAGTGATAGTGACCCGTTGTTAATTGCGGGTAGCATCCCCTATAAACTGCCATTTCCCGATGCTGTCGCACCTGAAAGTAATGCCCTGAATCTCGATATTAATGTTAAAGATGGAGGACTTGCCTTATTAAATGTCCTCAGTCGCCAACAAATTGCCTGGGTGGATGGAACCGGGGAAGTAAAAGTAACGATTAAGGGAATTTTTGACCAAGAAAAAGGTCGTCCGACGGCACTTATTGCTCAGGGAACTGCTATCTTTAATAATGCGACCATTGCGGCTGTTGCCCTTCCCGAACCCCTCACTGAGGCAAGTGGTGATATTGAGTTTAATTTTGATCGAATTGATGTGCAAGAATTGAGTGGAAATTTCGGTGGTGGGAGAGTAACGGCATTGGGAACGATTCCGATTTCTCAACCCATCCGCCAGGAAAATCCTTTGATCGTTAATATTCCTGAATTAGCTCTCAATCTTAAGGGACGTTATAGTGGTTCAGTTAAAGGAAATGTTGTCGTTAAAGGTGCTGCTTTATCTCCAATTGTTAGCGGTCAAATTGAGTTATTTGAGGGTAGAGTTCCCCTACCGGATCAAGCGGCTGAAACGGTAAGTGTGGGTACGATTGGTGGCGAATCTAATGCGGGTATTCCGATTGAGTTTGATAATTTAGAGATTACTCTGGGTAAAGATATCGAAATTAGAAAAGCCCCAATTTTGAATTTCTTAGCAAGGGGAATGTTAACGTTGGATGGTTCTTTGGATAACCTTGAACCGACGGGAACGATTGATTTGCTACGGGGTCAGGTGAATCTTTTTACCACTCAATTTCGGTTAGCGCGAGGCTATGAAAATACTGCTACATTCCGTCCAAATGAAGGACTTGATCCTTATTTAGATGTGCGTTTGGTGGCTTCGGTTGCCGAAGCGACTCAACGGCGACTTCCAACTGGTCCCCAGGCTGCGGAAATTATTGATGCGCCGGAGATTGGGTTCGGTACGGTGCAAACGGTGCGTGTTCAGGCTAGGGTAGAAGGACGGGCGAGTCAGTTAGCGGATCAGATTGAACTGACTAGTACACCTGCTCGGAGTGAAGCGGAAATTGTGGCGCTTTTGGGGGGTGGGTTTGTGGATACGTTGGGGCGGGGCGATAGTACGCTGGGGTTGGCGAATCTGGCTGGATCGGCGTTGTTGGGAAATGTGAGTAATACGATTGGTGATGCGTTAGGGTTGACGGAGTTTCGTCTGTTCCCAACGATTATTACGAATGATGAAGAACGAACGTCTACGTTAGGATTGGCGGCTGAGGCGGGAATTGATATTAGTCGTAATTTCTCGGTTTCGGTTTTGAAGGAGTTGACGACGAATCAGCCGTTTCAGTATAACCTGCGTTATCGGGTGAATGAGAATATTTTGTTGCGTGGGGGTACGGATTTTTCTGGGGATAGTCGGGCGGTGATTGAGTATGAGAGACGGTTTTAAGGGGGGGGCAGCGGATTGGGTAACGGATGTAACGGATGGGGTGGCAGCGGATTTGGTAACGGGTGTAACGGATGGGGGTGGCAGCGGATTGGGTAACGGATGTAACGGATGGGGGGTGCGTGGAATTACTTAATTAGGTGATGAAATGTAGTTAATGATACAGTTTTGGTTGGGAGTGTGTAACATAATGTTAAGCAGAAAGTCAAAACTGTTAATCTTCGTTTCAAAACCGCTAGCTTCTCCCAATTTTAATAAGATGGCTAGTTTTTAATAAATAAGAGTCATACCCAGGTCGTTCGGCTTGGGTATGGTTTTAGGTATTTATGGAGGGAGGGTTTAAGCTATTTCAATGTTGTGTTCTTAATAACGATAGTGTTTCTAGTTAATGAAAATTAAAGAAACTAACATATTCTCAATTTTTCTGGATAGTAGCGAACCGAACACTCAGGCAATTATCATCAGTCACTCTCGAAACAATCAGTTACTATTCGTCAGCTATCTATAGCAGTCCTAAATGAGATACAAACACCTCCCCCTTGTCCCCCTTATCCTCCTTGCTCCCTTGTCCTTCTTGTTTAGATCTCAAATAGGATTGCGATATCACCTAAAATATGAGCATCACCCACAAGGAGAATTTCTATGAATCCAACTCTATCAGATCGGGTATATTGGACTACAGCCGATTTAGAATTATTACCCGACAACGGGAATCGTTATGAAATTATTGATGGGGAGTTATTTGTGACAAGAGCGCCGCATTGGGGTCATCAACAATCTACTGGCAACATCTATCAAGAACTTAATATTTGGTCGCAAGAGACGGGTTTAGGACAAGCGGCAAT
>DNGI01000346.1:7808-23407 GCA_003486645.1 Cyanobacteria bacterium UBA11370
TTAGATGAGGCTGGACATTTAACAGCAGCACCGGAATTAATTGTGGAAGTATTATCGCCAGGAGTTGAAAATGTCAGACGTGATCAGGAAGTGAAACTCAAACTTTACTCATCACGGGGAGTACAGGAATATTGGATTGTGAATTGGCAGTTACAACAAATTGAAGTTTATCGCCGGGAACAAGCCAGTTTAAGACTGATAGCTACTCTTTTCAGTAATGATGTTTTGAGTAGTCCTTTGTTGCCTGGATTTAATTGCTCAATTGCTCAGTTATTTATTTAATATATATATAAGCTATTCAGTATTCAAACTACTAGCCTAAGATTGGGGAGTGGGGAAGAAGACGCAGAGACAAATAACCAACAACCAACAACCAACAACTAACAACCAACAACCAACAACCAATAACAGAAACAAATTCTCTAAAAAAAGCATCAAAGACTTCAGTTCACATGAAGCCGATTAATGATTAAACCTCTCAACTACTCAATCGCTCAATCTATCTTACTTGCGTCCCTATTAAATTTATCAATACCCAGTGCTTTTGCCTTTTCCGATACTCAAAACCATTGGGCAAAGGATTGTATCAACCAAATGGCACCGCGCAAACTGGTAAGTGGTTATCCCGATGGTACATTTCGCCCCAATTCTACTATTACCCGTGCCGAATTTGCCGTTTTAATGTTAAATGCTTTTCCAGATGCCCCAGTAAAACGTAGTGGTGTAAGTTTTAAAGATGTTCCTAGTAATCATTGGGCACATCGGGCAATTCAAGAAGCGTATAAGCGGGCATTTTTTTCCGGTTATCCAGGCGGTATTTTTCAACCCAGCCAACCCATTCCACGAGTACAAGCGATTGGTGTTCTAGCAGGTGCAAAAAATTATAGTATTCCTAATAATCCTGATAGCACATTAAGGCAATATTTTAACGATTCAGATCAGATTCCAGGATACGCAAAAAATGCGATCGCCGCCGCTGCTGTTAACACAATGGTTGTTAATTATCCCAATATAAAACAGCTTAAACCTAATCAACAAGCTACGCGGGGAGAAGTCGCCTCATTAATCTGTCGGGCATTAAATATTTATGCCGTACCACCCCAATATATTGCTGGCGTAGACGTACATCCACAACAGGTAAGGGCATTACCAGGAGGACTTAATACTGTTCCGACATTTAATAGTAATCATCCCGAATTAGTAGAAACAGAAGGTATTTTACTTTCCACATTTTCGCCAGCAGGAAAACGAGTTCCCTCTGCCCATTTAAACTTTCCCTTCCAAGGACGATTTGATATTTTTACCCATCATATTGCCAGGGCGCAAACTCAGGCGGAAACTCGTCCCCTTTACCAAGGATTAATTTTACACAATCCAACTGACAAACCCATTACTGTGGAAATATTACAAGCGGCAAGTTATCTGAGTACCCCAGATGCGCCGTTTATTACCTTACCAGATATGGTAGAAAATCCTAACGGTACTGTCTATTCTGGTCCTGGTAGTCGTACTATGAATGATGTATTGCGGGATATTCGGAATGAGGATTTTCCGGATCAATTGGTACTAGAACCAGGGCAAAGTAAACTATTAATGAATCAAGCCATTCCTATTCGTCAAGCACCTGCATCAAATGGTCGTTCTACGATGATACGATTGCAAAGTAATGGGCAAGTTTATGTGGCTAACTTAGCAATGAAAGCCCCTCGTAATAGTAACGGGACGTATCGTGCCCCCACATTAGCAGAATGGCAAAATTTATTAGAAACAGGGGAATTAGCTGAACCCCGTGGATTAGTTCCGACTCCCCTCGATCCGCCGAAAGAACCAACCGTTTTTGGTCGAGTGGCGGGGGTTTCTGAAGGGACGCAATGGTTAGCACAAATTACTGATACTCCTGAATCAAATAATCTTAGAATTCCCCAACCGGGTGAGGCATTTTCCTATGTCGTAGGTACGCTACATTTAATTACCCTAAATACAGGTCAAATTCAAAGCGCTAAAATGCTAACTCGCTATCCTGATAGTGCGTATTATGCCCACAGTAATTATGGAGTGGAATATAATCTGACATTGCCCCTAAAAAATGCGACTAGTCAATCACAAACGGTGACTGTATCGATACAAACGCCGTTAAAAGATGAGGGAGGTGCGGATAGATTACTATTTTTAAATCCACAGGTCGATCAGGTATTTTTTCGCGGCACAGTGAAGGTCAGTTATGAGGATGAACAGGGACAAAATCAGACGCGCTATGTGCATTTAGTCCAGCGGCGAGGACAACCGGGACAACCTTTAGTAACACTAAATTTGTCACCGAATGAGCAACGTAAGGTGCAAGTCGATTTTATTTATCCTCCTGATTCAACACCGCCGCAAGTTTTGACCGTTAGGACGTTGGAGAAGTAAGCGATCGCCTCTAATACCAAGTTGGAATTAAAGATAGTAGATAGGAGAGACAAGGAGGACAAGGAGGACAAGGGGGACAAGGGAGACAAGGAGGATAAGGGGGACAAGGCAGAAGGAAAGTACTAGATATGAACGCAACTTGGTATAAGCAGATAAGCACAATTAAGGTTAAAATTCGCAGGGGTTGAGAAGTCGGGTTTCTTAAAGAAATTCGACTTCTGGGTGTGAGGTTTATTTACGCTGAGTTATCATGAATCAATATTTTGCTACAGTTGCACGTGGTTTAGAATCCATAGCAGCTAAAGAACTTGAAAGACTGGGTGCCAGGGATGTTCGTCCTGATTTTACGGGGGTACATTTTAGCGGCGATCGCACGTTAATGTATCGAGTAAATCTTTTGGCAAGAACTATTTTTCGGGTATTAGTGATTTTAAAAGAATTTCCATGTCCGGATGCAAAAATACTCTACCAAGAAATTCAAAATATTCGTTGGGAGCATTATCTTCAGCCTAATAATAGTTTAGCTGTTAATGCAACGGGAGGTAATTCTAAACTTAATCATAATCACTTTACAGCTCTCCAGGTGAAAAATGCGATCATAGATCAACAACGCCAAAAATTTGGTCAGCGGTCTAGTGTTAATACTGAAAATCCTGATATTTTAATTAATGTTCATATTCATCAAAACCATTGTATTTTAAGTTTAGATAGTTCGGGTGCGAGTCTGCACCGACGCGGATATCGACCTGCAATGGGACTTGCACCACTCAAAGAAACACTAGCAGCGGCGCTTTTAGAACTGGCAGAATGGGATGCAACGATACCTTTATTAGATCCAATGTGTGGTTCGGGGACGATACCTTTAGAAGCGAGTTTAAACGCACTAAATATTGCACCGGGATTATTTCGCAAGCGTTTTGGTTTTGAAGGTTGGCAAGATTTTGATCAAACTCTTTGGGAGGAGTTAATTGAAGAGGCAAAAAATTATAAACTCCCGGCTTTAAAAGCACCCATTACAGGAAGCGATCGCAATTCTGATATCCTAAATCAAGCTTGCATTAATGCCAAACAATGTGGTGTTGAGCAGATGGTTAAATTTACTCAAACTGAGCTATCAACATTAGAACCAATCACAGATAATGGTATTATTATCTGTAATCCTCCCTATGGAGAACGTTTAGGAAATGTTAGAGAATTGGGGGATTTATATAAACTATTAGGGGATGTTTTTAAACAGCGTTTTAAAGGGTGGACAGCCTTTATTTTAACAGGAAATAAGGAGTTAGCGAAGCGGGTAGGACTGAAAGCAGCTCATCGAATTCCTGTGTATAATGGCTCAATCCCTTGCACATTTTTAAAATACGAATTGTATTGATCTTCTGTTAGACATTAAAATTTCATATTATTTAGTTAGGCAACAATCCATTAAACCCTCTCCCCCTCTCCTCATCTGTCTCAAATGACAATTTATAACCCTGATATCAAATCCGGTTAATCAACCTCAGCACCTGTAAACCGAAACCCTGTAGAGACGTTGCAATGCAACGTCTCTACAATACGTACATTCACGCTAGATTTGATCGGATACCTTAAAGGTTGGGATCAGGGTAAGGTAATCCTCGTGGAATTGTATTTTCTGTAAATTTACATCTGGAAAACTTTGCTCCTTTCCAGTTTACTTTAACGAGTGTTGCTCCTAAAAAGTCAGTATTTCTTAGCAAGGCATAATTAAATCTAGCATTGGTCAAATCTGCCGTATAAAACGAAGTGCCAATTGTGGTTTTAATCATTTTAATTAATTGAATAAACCCTCCCAAAGCAATAGCAAAAGCTAGACAGAATTGAGGAATTCCAGCCAGAGAAGAAACGATGTGACCTTGGCGGAAATTTTCGATAGAAAGAAGAACTGTGGCGACTAAACCTAAAACTCCAAATACTACAAAAAATCCAGCCGCTACTAAAATTTCCCCTTTTACTCCCATGGCTTTAGCGGAAACCACAACGCCAATTAAAATTAAAATTCCACCTCCTGTTAAAACAGCTAGCATAGAGGCGAAAGTAATGGCTCGATCAGTACCAATAAGGATTAAAGAAAATACAACACAAATCCCAATCAGAACTTCAATTAAAGCTAATGCTCCAGCTAAACCAACTGTTAATAAAACCACTACATTTTTACGGCTGAGTCCGGCTTTAACTCCTTCAAAGTTCGCTCCAACTAACTTAGTACGACTAAAATCACACCCCCGAATATCAGAACCGCTGAAGTTTCCATCCGTGAGGTTTTGCCCTTTGAAGGAGCGATTTTGCAGGTTTTGATTAGCAAAGTTGAGAGTCATATCAAGTTGCAATCAGCAGCATTACGAGAGTAGGGAGTAGGGGAGAACTATCCTATCCTTATGATTAGAGATTATAAGTCAGGACTAACCAAGAACTAACAATCAAGACCCGAACTAGGCAACCGCCTTAAACGCCATTTGCCAAAAATCTTTCTCTAATTGAGCCACCTTCAAAAATGCTTCTTTAGCTTGCTCCTGAACACTATCCGATGCTGTTTGTAATTCCTCATCCGCTTGCTTCTCCAACAACTTCACATAGTCCGTAAAACCCGGATTTCCCCAGCGATCTGCAAATTCTGTATAAGGTTCAGGCATCTTACCTGGTAGTTGCCATCCTTGATTATAAGCCAACTCAATCGCCCAAAAAACAGTCGCTTGAACTGGATAAGCCATCCCCGCCAAACTGTGCATAAAATCACAGTACTCAATACAGGTTACTTGTTTTTGGGTAGCGAGATTTAGCGATCGCTCCGCCGCTTTTTCCTTAAACCAATTGAGTTCATCTTTCAAAGCCATCAACCCACTCAAAATTACATCAAAATGCTCTGGAGGAGCCACTCTCAATACCTGTGCGACCATCCGAGTAAACTCGGTCACAAACAAATAATCTTGAACTAGCCAAGTGTTAAATTGTTCGGGTTTAATCGTTCCTAATTTACACTGCTCAAGAAACGGATGAACCGTCGCTTCGTGCCATGTTTCCGTATTATTTTGCAGAAGTTGCTGACAAGTTAAGACCATAATTAACTCAAAATTCAAAATTCAAAACTCAAAACTGACTATCATCCCGCTACGCTAACAAAACTCAAAACCCTACACACACTGCTGCCAATATCGATAAACAGCATAAGCAAGAGTAACAACCCCCGTCAAGATCGCAGATTCATCCACTTCAAATTGAGGATGATGCAGCGGATAATTCAGTTTATCAGGAAACCCAACACCAAGGCGAAACATTGTACCGGGTGCGTGTTCCAAATACATTGCAAAATCTTCTGCACCCATCGAAGGTTCCAGTAAGATTTGAACGCGATCGCTTCCCCACGCTTCTTTTGCTGATTCTTCCAAAAGCTGAGTTAACGCTAAATCATTTTGCACTGAAGGTGTTCCTCGCCGATACTTCACCTCATAGCGAGCGCCGTACATCTGACAAATATTTGCTACAATTTTTTCAATCCATGCTGGCAGATTCGCATGAGTTTCTGGATGAAGCGATCGCACCGTTCCCGCCAACCGCACCTGATCCGCAATCACATTTTGCGCTCGTCCACCACTAATTTGTCCAATTGTCAAGACTAAGGGACGTAATGGATTTTGAGTGCGACTAATTGCCTGTTGCAGGGTTGTAATGACCTGGGAAGCAATCCAAATTGCATCAATTGCTTCATGGGGACGAGCGCCGTGACCCGATTCGCCGATAATAAAGATTTCCAGATCATCAGCAGCGGCAGTTAACGCACCATAACGAATACCAATTGAACCCGCAGGAATTGAGGGGAAAACATGAACACCAAAAATAGCACTGACATCATTCATCACCCCATCTCGCACCATCCAGTTTGCACCTTGAGCAATTTCTTCGGCGGGTTGGAACAAAAAGCGCACATTCCCCGGCAAACGTTCCCCCAACCCCGACAGTACCATAGCCGTGCCTAAACCGAGGGTCGTATGGACATCATGACCGCAGGCGTGCATAATTCCCAGTTTACGAGAGGCAAATTCCAGACGAGTTGCTTCGGTGATCGGTAACGCATCCATATCCGTGCGAATTGCCACCAAACGTTCATCTGTACCTCCCACCAACTCACCAATCACACCCGTTTTACCGATTCCTTCTTGCACCACTAAACCGCAGGAGGACAAAACACCTGTAACATAAGCAGCAGTTTGGTATTCTTGACCGCTGAGTTCCGGGTGTGCGTGCAGGTGACGGCGAATTTCAATCAGGCGAGGAGCGAGGTTTTGGGCGAGGTCTTTAATTCGACTGAGCATAGAATAATGAAGGGTCTTACTGTATCAACTGTTGTACTCCATCATCTATAAATTTGGAAAATTATGCAGCCGTTGGGATAAAAAATTGAGGGGAAAGGAACAATACAAACCCTTTACTCCTTAACCTTTCCTCTTTAGCCGCATAAAAGCAATAAGTCTACTAAAAATACTATGAAAACTTACGATTGGCTTGTGGTCGGTGGTGGAATGGCAGGTGCAGCGTTAGGTTATGAACTTACCAGTCAGGGTTTTAGTGTTTTAATCCTAGAACAATATCCCACACTTCAAGGGGCAACTCGTTATAGTTATGGTGGTCTTGCCTATTGGTCTGGAACTTCGGAATTAACGCGAGTGTTGTGTCAAGAAGGCAAAGAACGCCACCGCATTTTATCAGAAGAATTAGATAGCACTACTGAGTTTCGGGAATTGGATTTAGTATTAACGATTGCTGCTGATTGTAACCCAGAAAACGTAGCCGCTAGTTACGCTAATTTTGCTAGTCCTCCGAAATTACTTACTGTAAAAGAAGGTTGTGAGTTAGAACCGTTGTTAAATCCAGATGCGATCGCAGGTGTTCTCACTGTTCCTCACGGTCATATTCATCCGGAAAAAACAACGGAAGCGTACCTCCAAGCGTTCCGACGTAAAGGAGGTGAATTGGCAATTACTCAGGTTATTGAACTGGTACGAGAGAATCATTCTATCAAGGGAGTGAAAACAACTCATCAACCTTATTATGCGGCTAATACAGTCATCAGTACTGGGGGAATTAGCCGCACGTTACTAAAAGCATCGGGTATTAATGTCCGCTTGTATTTCACTCATGCAGAAATGATTGAAATACCAACCGCTAATCTGAAATTGCGTACTTTAGTAATGCCAGCGAATACGCAACGATTTCAACTTGAAAACCAAGCTACTACTGCTGAATTAGACTCGTTATGGGATAAGCCAGGTTATGAACTAATCCCATCAATTTTAGATGCAGGAGCCATTCAATTTCTAGATGGTCGTTTACGAATTGGTCAAATTAGTCGAATTCTAACTGACCCTTACGCTCAAATTGATCCGGTAAAAAGTGAAGCAGCAATTCGTACCCAAGTTGGGAGTATTTTACCTGCTTTGGAGACGCTACCGGGAACGTGGTATCATTGTTTAGTCGCGTTTGGACATAACCGTCTTCCCGTAGTTGGAATACTGGGAGAGGTAGACGGTATTTATATTTTTTCTGGATTTACAAATCCCTTAGTCTTTATACCACCGTTAGCAAAACGGTTTGCAAATTGGGTGGGTGGAGAGGACGATGAGATTATTAACCAATTATCGCTCTTGTGTCACTCTCCTTATACTTAATCAAATTAAGCAGCCGATGGGAAGTGTTCTAACTGCACCTCACATTCTTGAAAGATGTAGTTCACCGCCGCAAAGAGTTTATCCAATTCATAAATAGTGTAAGGACTGATATGTTTAGTAAACAAATTGCTTTCAAGCTTTCCAAACTCCCAGAATGCTCCATTTGAGGCAATACCAAACACAACTGTATCGGGTACATTATTGAGGTTCTGTGCAGCAATCATTTCTGCTAAACACTGACCCCAAGCGGCATCAAAATTATCTTGCTTCGCTTCAACTAAAAGTAAGTAAGGTTTGTCCAATACAACCTTTCCCAGAGTTGAGCGTTTCGCTAGAATATATTCAGGAAATCCCGATAATTTCTCGTCATAAGTAAGAGACTCGTGACTCCACAACAAAAACTTACTGTAATAGCCTTTCCAAACTTCTCTTAGAACCGGATAAACTAAATTTTCACAAATCGCATATTCTGAGTTACTGACCACCCCTTCCCGCATCATAAACTGTAATTCTTCTCGAAAGTAGTTATTTATATTAAACGGTGTTTCGATAATGAAGTCAGATTCCGTATAGGTGGTTTGAAATTCTTTAACCACTGCACCAATGTTTTTATAACTGCTGAATGCCATAGTACCCTCGCAACGTACTAACTGATTTCTAGTGTAGCCAGTCGAGACAAAATATCAGGATTGAACCGATTTATCGAAGGAAGGGCAACCCCAGATTTATTGGCAATTGCCCAGTTTACACGTTTACCAGATGATAGAACCCGTTATTTAAGTTACTGATTAGACGCTTAAAGTAACTATCGGTATTCTATATATTACTATAGCAGATATCAGTTACTTGTAAATACTGATTAGTAACGTATTTGACGCTTTTGCAATCAAATAGAGACTGAAATGTACGATAGAAGGGTGATTGAGAGTTTAGAAATCCCAACCAACGTGAGCAAACGAGTTAATTTAACGCTTCCTGACATTGTTTATGACGAATTGGAAGCCTGGGCGGAATACCAAGGCAGACCCGTTGCCAATCTTGCAGCTTATTTAGTGGAGTCTTCTATTAGGGACGCGAAGGAAAAGGGAGAGTTTAAAACGTTGAAGGATAGAGATTCGCGGAAATGAGAATTTCTTTTTTGAAACACGAAGTAGAGGTATAACTTTGCCGAGGGAACAAACTGATTACAAAATCCACGCTTGATTAATACAGGACTTACGCGATGACTACACTGATAAGTACTCCTCCCCCAAATCAATCTACAGAACAACGATTCATCCAAACAGGGGTAAGTTGGTCTAACTTCAAATCGATTCAAAACGGCTTTGCTGAAAAGCCAGGGGTGCGCTTGTTTTACTACCGAGGAGAGTTAGAAATCTTGTCTACATCGCCAGAACATGAAATTGTCAAGGGAAATATTGGCTTCCTCATTGAAAATTACATGGTAAAACAAGAGATAGATTTCGTTGGCACTGGGTCATTCTCCTTAGAAAAAGAGGACGAAGCATCCGCTCAAGCTGACGAATCTTACTGCTTTGGTGAACAAAAGTCAATCCCAGATTTAGCCATTGAGGTGGTAATTACCAGCGGTGGAACTAATAAGCTGAGGCGCTACAAAGCACTTGGAGTAAAAGAGGTTTGGTTTGGGGAAGATGGAGTGATTTCTCTACATTATTTAGAAGGTTCGGACTATCAGCGGGTTAGCCAGAGTAGATTTCTGCCAAACCTCGATATTAACTTGCTAGCTCAATGTGCCGCAATTACTTCGAGAGTGCAAGCCGTTAGAGAGTTTCGGGGTTAGAGTAAAAGAAAACAGTAGTCAATTAGCTCAGTGACTAGATCATTGAGCGATCGCCACGTCCTGCTAACTGCTGCACCCGTGGAAGTGCGCTACAGGGTTTGGGGAACGGTTTCTGCTGCAAAATGACACATCAACCGGATTTAGCATGAATTCTATGCAATTCGGGAAATGGAGGCGTAGCGTTTAGCCCGAAGAGAGGTCAAAATTCCTTTAAAGTCAAAATTCATCTAAAGTAAGGAGCAGCATTCGGAATGCCTCCCTAAGATAGAAAGTGAATAGAATCGCGCATTCGGCTTCCTTGAGGCTCTTTTAAAAGGTAGCGACCCTCTAAACCCACTGCGCGACTCGATAAGTGAGGATAAACATTATGGCAGATGTCGAGCGACCTTTAGTTGAGGAACATTCTCTGGATCGGGATTGTACAACGCTGTCGCGTCACGTCCTACAACAACTCCAGAGTTTCAGCGCCGAGGCGCAAGATCTCAGTGCGCTGATGAATCGGATCGCCTTAGCCGCTAAACTAATTTCTCGACGGTTGAGTCGCGCGGGTCTGATGGAGGGAGCGTTAGGATTTACAGGTAATATCAATGTGCAGGGAGAATCCGTCAAAAAGATGGATATCTATGCCAATGATGTCTTTATCTCGGTGTTTAAACAAAGCGGACTTGTCTGTCGTTTAGCCTCCGAGGAAATGGAAAAACCCTACTATATTCCTGAAAATTGCCCAATTGGACGTTATACCCTAATCTACGATCCCATTGACGGTTCCTCGAATATAGACATCAACTTGAATATTGGCTCAATTTTTTCCATTCGTCGGCAAGAAGGAGACGATATTGATGGAAATGCGCTGGATTTGCTGCAAGATGGACACAAACAACTCGCGGCGGGTTACGTTCTTTATGGGCCAAGTACGATGCTGGTCTATTCTATCGGTACAGGAGTTCATTCCTTTACCCTTGATCCCAGCTTGGGTGAATTTATTTTATCTAATGAAAACATTCAGATTCCAGAACATGGCCCTGTTTATAGCGTGAATGAAGGAAACTTTTGGCAGTGGGATGAATCCATTCGGGACTATATTCGTTATGTTCACCGTCATGAAGGTTATACTGCTCGCTATAGCGGGGCATTAGTTGGAGATTTTCACCGCATTTTATCTCAGGGTGGAGTTTTTCTGTATCCCGGTACACTGAAAAAACCAGAAGGAAAGCTACGTTTACTTTATGAATCTGCTCCCCTAGCTTTTTTGATGGCACAAGCAGGCGGGAAAGCAAGTACCGGAACCCAAAATCTTCTGGATGTTGTACCGGATGCACTCCATACTCGCACACCCTTGATTATCGGGAGCAAAGAAGATGTATCCCTTGTCGAGTCGTTCATTCAAGAAAGGGCAAGAGAGTCTCAAGAAGTTGTAACAGTTCGGTCTTAGTTGTTTGTTGTTTGTTGTTTGTGGTTTGTTGTTTGTGAATAACCAATAACTAATAACCAATAACCAACAACCAACAACCAACAACTAACAACCAACAACTAACAACCAACAACCAATAACCAATAGGAGTTGAGTAATGACAACAGCAGAAAACCCCATATTGCAAATTGAACAAACTTACGGTCAGAGTATCTGGATGGATAATCTGAGTCGTACTATTATTGAGTCCGGCGAACTTAAGAAGTTAATTTCCGAACGGGGAATTTGTGGGATTACCTCCAATCCGGCGATTTTTGAGAAAGCGATCGCTGGCAATGCTATCTATGATGCTGATATCGAAGCGGGTATCGGTGATGGCAAGTCGGTAATGGAAATCTACGAGTCTCTGGTTTTTGAAGATATTCGGAATGCTTGTGATATTTTCAAGCCTGTTTACGACGAAACCAATGGTTTGGATGGATACGTTAGTATTGAAGTACCGCCCAATATCGCCAATGATACCGAAAGTACCATTAATGAAGCCCGTCGGTATTACCAAGCGATTGGTCGGGAAAATGTAATGATCAAAATTCCGGGAACGGTAAAAGGTTTGCCAGCTTTCGAGCAAGTGATTAGTGAAGGAATCAACGTTAATGTAACCTTGTTGTTCTCGGTAGATAGTTACATTGAAACCTTTTGGGCTTATATTCGTGGATTGGAAAAACGGGCTGCGAATGGGGAAGATATCAGTAAGCTAGCTTCAGTTGCGAGTTTCTTTTTAAGCCGGATTGATAGTAATATTGATGACCGGATTGATAAAAAACTGGCTGCTGGTGTAGACACTCTCGAACAAGAAGCCAAGCTGAAAGGCATTAAGGGTAAAGTGGCGATCGCTAATGCTAAAATTGCCTATCAGAAATTTAAGGAAATTATCCAGAGCGATCGCTGGAAAGCTCTTTCGGCTAAAGGCGCACAAGTTCAACGCTTACTCTGGGCGAGTACCAGTACTAAAAACCCCGAATACAGCGATGTGATGTATGTGGATGAGTTAATTGGCCCTAACACGGTTAATACTTTACCCCCTAGCACGATTGAAGCTTGTGCAGATCACTGTTCTCCGGATAGTCGGATTGAAACAGCAGTTGATGAAGCGTATCAGTTGCTTGACAGCCTCAAAGATCCCGATATCGATATCAATTTGTCCGAGGTGATGGACGAACTTCTAGACGATGGAATCGACAAATTCGTTAAGCCGTTTGAGTCCTTAATGTCATCTCTTGAAGGGAAAGTAAAACACTTAGCAGCCGTGTAAGTAGTTATTTGTTGTTGGTTGTTAGTTAGTGGAATTAGTGATTAGTTATTCGAGGAAAAAAATTCTACCACTCTCTAACCAACAACTAACAACCAATAACTAACAACCAACAACCAACAACCAACAACCAACAACCAACAACCAACAACTCTATGGTGACTCTACTCGAAAATCCCCTGCGCGTTGGATTGCAACAGGAGCGAAGCCCAGAACCATTAATTATGGTAATTTTTGGGGCATCGGGAGACTTAACTCAACGCAAACTCGTCCCAGCTATTTATCAACTTAAGCGGGAACGACGGCTACCTCCTGAAATTACTGTTGTTGGGGTAGCGCGTCGAGATTGGAGTCATGAATACTTCCGAGAACAGATGAAGGAAGGGGTTGAGCAGTTTTCTGATGGGATTCAATCGGAAGAACTTTGGCAAGACTTTGAACAAGGTCTATTTTACTGTTCCGGTGACATGGATCGCCCAGAAAGCTATCAGAAACTGAAGGCGTTTTTAGGAGAACTGGATGGTAGACGAGGAACACGAGGAAATCGAGTATTTTATTTAGCTGTTTCGCCTAAATTTTTCGCCGAAGCGATTCGACAATTAGGGGGTGCAGGGATGTTAACCGATCCCATCAAGCACCGTTTAGTCATTGAAAAACCCTTTGGTAGAGATCTAAGTTCAGCGCAGACACTGAACCGCGTGGTGCAAAATGTTTGTAAAGAAGAACAGGTTTACCGCATTGACCATTATCTAGGCAAAGAAACGGTTCAGAATCTGTTAGTATTCCGGTTTGCTAATGCTATTTTTGAGCCACTGTGGAATCGCCAATTTGTGGATCACGTTCAGATTACCGTAGCGGAAACCGTGGGGGTTGAAGATCGAGCCGGGTATTATGAAACCTCCGGCGCATTGCGGGATATGGTGCAGAACCATTTGATGCAGCTATTTTGCCTCACTGCGATGGAAGCGCCCAATGCTCTAGATGCTAATAGTATCCGCACAGAAAAGGTAAAAGTAATTCAAGCTACTCATTTAGCGGATATTAATAATTTAGAATATTCAGCAATTCGCGGTCAGTACAAGGCGGGTTGGATGAAGGGCAAACCCGTACCCGGATACCGCGAAGAACCGGGAGTTAATCCTAACTCCACAACCCCAACTTATGTAGCCATGAAGCTACTGATTGATAACTGGCGTTGGCAAGGTGTTCCCTTCTACCTACGCACGGGTAAACGATTGCCAAAGAAAGTGAGTGAAATTTCAATTCAGTTCCGCGATGTTCCGTTGATGATTTTTCAATCTGCCGCTCAACAAACCAGTCCCAATGTGTTAACGTTACGAATTCAACCGAATGAGGGAATTTCGTTACGTTTTGAAGCGAAAATGCCGGGAGCAGAGCTACGAACTCGCACTGTAGATATGGATTTTGGCTACGGATCGTCCTTTGGAATGGCAACCGCCGACGCATACAATCGACTATTACTCGACTGTATGTTGGGGGATCAAACGCTGTTTACTCGTGCCGATGAAGTAGAAGAAGCGTGGCGGGTTGTATCACCAGCCCTAACCGCTTGGGAAGCCCCCAGCGATCCGGCATTTATTCCTCAATACGAAGCAGGAACGTGGGAACCCAAAGAAGCGGAATATTTGATTAATCGAGATGGACGACGCTGGCGTAGACCTTAATTTGTTGTTAGTTGTTAGTTGTTAGTTATTAATTAAGCACCCCTAAGAACAAAAAACCAAGAACTAACGACAAACGACAAACAACAAACCACAAACAACTAACAACTAACCAGGATTTTGTCGCCGAAATTCGACTGGGGTTAAGCGCATGGGTTGATCGGGGTTCCAAATGCCATAGCCCATAATTCTGGCGTATTCTTGGGCATTTTTGAGGCGTTCGTCGTATTTGGTGTTGGGCGATCGCGGTGCGGCGAGGACATATCCTTCTTTGACTAACTGTTCGTTGAGTAATATGCCATTATGCCAAGCATACGCTAACCAGCGACCAAAGCTGTCTTTTTTTTGGACATCAAATTCGAGTAAAACGGGTTGTAAGACTTGTTGTTGTCCTCTTGTTTCACTAATCCGTTTTTCAATGTAGTTTTTTGCCGCTTCTCCCCAAGGTTGCTGCTTGATGTCGGGGGCTTCAATCCCAATTAACCGTACTCGCACAATTAAAGCGGATTGTTGTGTTGTATTCAATACTTCCAAGGTTTGTCCGCTAACTACTCGTTGCACCTGAACGGGTATGCCTGTTGTCACATTTCTCGGTTGACAACCAGTTAGTAACAGCAGACAGCAACAAAGGATCAGGAGTGAAGATTTCCAGGTTTTTACTTGGCTATTTTGAACACAAGAGGGATTATTCCTCCTTTCCCCTACTCTACTCTTCATCCAGGGGTAATCCAAGCCGAACCTTGCCCTTACCAAAATAGCGACCAAACTGAAGTTCGTAGACTTCATCTTCATCCTGCGTCTCGACTTCCAGATCTGAGCGGGCATACCCCACACATAAAAGAGCATAACCTTTGTCGCGCAATTCCGGAGACAGTCCCATGGCTTCAGGTTGATAAATTTCACCAGAGATCACGCGCACAGCACAGGTGGTACAAGCGCCGTTACGACAGGAAAATGGGAGTTCTACACCTTGGTTTTCTACGGTATGGAGGATGTAGCGATCGGCTGGTACTTGTACAGTGTGCTTTATACCTGTTTGGCGGTTGTGAATTTGAACGTTATAAAATTTAGTCATTAGTTCAGTGTATAATCAGAGATCGCGTAGTGAGTGTAAACCTCGCGCATTAAATAAAATCCCCTGGAGAGATGGCCGAGCGGTTGAAGGCGCAGCACTGGAAATGCTGTTTAGGGGTAACTCTAACGAGGGTTCGAATCCCTCTCTCTCCGTTTATTAGGATACTGGTAAAGTTGAACCCCTGTGGCAACGGATGTGGCAACGGATGGGGTAACGGATGTAACGGAT
>DNGI01000346.1:23679-37824 GCA_003486645.1 Cyanobacteria bacterium UBA11370
GGCAACGGATGGGGGAACGGATGTAGCGGATGGGGTAACGGATGTGCCGCAGATGTTTGTCTCATTCAAACCGAAGAACTCAAGATTGACGCTGTGGGTATTTCTTGTGCGTCTTATCAAAAGCAACTGATTCCTCTTCTTTTACTAAGTAATTCCTTAATCCTACTTTCCGGTTCAATAATGATTAATCTAAGTTAAACAATTCGTTTAAACTGACTATAATGATTTTCTCTATAGGTTTTTGAATCTATTTCTTAAGAATGAGGTGTGGAAAGACTAGGTGGGTGGGGGTCAAATTTCATCCGTTGTTAGTGTATGGGGTTTATGAGCAAGTACGTACACAACAATCCCTCAAAAGAAGGAGGAAGTAAATTGAACCCTACGACAAACTGAAAAGAGTGAGATTCCAACAAATACCTTATAGACCTTAGAGAGAGGAGAAATCACGTAATGGTAACAACACTTGAGGATACCAAACGCACAGCGATCGCTCAAAAACTGGCGGATATGAAGGCGTTTCAGAACCTGATTATCTCCATGGATCAAAAATTGATTCAAGCTTGCCCTGATTCTGATATTCGTCATCGTTTACAAGAGATGCTAGATGATGACCAGAAGAACATGGGTGTCTTAGATACGGTCATTGTTCAATACGGTGTTAAAGCCGAGCCTCATCAAGCTACTGAGAAAATTATTGAGCAGGCTCAACAAATGATGGATGATCCGGAATTTTCTCTGTTTAAGAAAGCTGCTCAATTTGAACTTCTTAAGCACGCACAAGTGATGAGTGGACTGCTTGTTCACAAGTGTGGTCAAGTGGTTGGCGCTGATATAGAAGCGGCGATCGCACCTTTAAATACGGTTAATTTTGAGAACCGCGCTCATCAAGAACAATTGAAAGGTATCTTGGAAATTCTCGGTACTCGTGAATTAACTGGACAAGAACCTGATCAAGGACTTTGGGGACGTGTTCAAGATGCTATTGCTGCATTATCGGGTGTAGTGGGTAGTGCTGTTACCCAATCTTCTGGAATGTCCGATATGACTATCGGGCAAATTTTACGGATGGATCATAGTAAGGCAAAAACCCTATTTACCGAAATTGAAAATTCTAGCGATCCTCAAAAGATTCAAGAGTATTTCGGTCAACTTTACAAAGATCTACTGGCGCACGCTAAAGCTGAAGAACAGGTTCTTTATCCAGCGGTGCGTTCGTATTATGAAGATACTCAGGATCTTTATAATGAGCAAGCCGAACAAGCACGAATGTTAGAAGAAATTAAGTCTCTAAGTCCTTCTTCCTCTGAATTTAAAACTAAAGTTCAGCAACTCAAAGATGCGACTAATCATCATATTAAGCAGGAAGAAAATGAGATGCTACCCCGGATCGATGCTAACTTCAGCAGCGAACAACAACAGGAATTAGCAACTCAGTTCAAATCTGCTAAGAGCAAATTGCAAGATGAAATGGCAGCTTCTATGAAGTAGTAGCTATCTAATCTCAGCTTACCTGGGTTCCTAAATTTTTCATTTGGATAGGTCTTGTTGACAAATACAAGCCTATCTTTTTTGCATGAGAGATGAATAAATCCTGACCTGTCTATTGAATCAAATCTTTAAAACTGTTATAGTTAATTTTTGAATAAAGTATAGATTTATCAGGGTCTCTACTACGCCATACGCTACGACTAGCGCTGAAGTAAAACACCATTTAAGAATAAGCTAAGTTTACGGGTGGAACCTAGAGAGGTTCACCTCGGTTTTGGATTGTCTTCAAGTCGCTGCTTGGTGGTTAAGTATTAACAAGAGTAATTTGCCTATTGATGGTAAGACTGCACTAAAGGTAAAAGATATGAACCCTGATGAACTATTGACTAAATATGCAGCCGGAGAACGGGATTTTTTTAGGGTTAATTTGAGTGGAGTTAACCTCAAAGAAGCTAACCTGAGTCAAGCAGATTTTAGTCATGCTAACTTGAGCCAAGCTATCCTAGCGCAAGCTAATTTGATTCGTGCAACTCTCGATACAACTGACTTGCAAGGAGCAAATTTGCAAAGAGCAAATTTGCGCGGAGCAGACTTAAGTAGCGCTGATTTGATGGGTGCTAATTTGTTTGCAGCGGATCTAAGTTTTGCAGGTTTAATTGGTGCTGATTTGAGTAGAGCGAATCTGATGATTGCTCGTTTAGCGGGTACAGATCTTAATGGAGTCAATCTCTACGCTGCTAATTTAATGAGAGCGGATCTGCGGGGAGTTCAACTGATTGGAGCGAATCTTAGTGAAGCAAACCTCAATGGTGCATATTTGTATGAAGCAGATTTGAGTGAGGCTATTCTTGATAGCACTAATTTATTAGGAAGTTTATATAACGAACAAACACAGTTTCCGGAAGGGTTTGATCCAATTCAGGCGGGAGCTTATTTAATTGCGCCTGGAGCTTCACTTTCTGGAATAGATTTAAGTCGAGTTCATCTGCGTGGAGTTAAGTTAAATGGAGCCAATTTAAGTGAGGTTAATTTGAGTAATTCAAATTTAATGTGGGCAGATTTAAGAGAGGCAAATTTAAGAGAAGCTAATCTGAGTGGTGCTAATTTGAGCGGTGCTAATTTGAGGGGAGCCGATTTAACTGGAGTTAATCTTGAAGGTGCTAACCTTAGTGGTACGACTATGCCTAATGGAGAGTTACACAATTATTATAAAGAACTGCGATCGGCTCAAGTTTAACTCGATTAATCTATTACTTATCGCCTTAGTTGTTAGTTGTTAGTTGTAAAAAATAAGCAACAAGCAATATAAGAGCCAATAACAAACAAAAACCAAGTTTATTGCCTTTCTGATATGTTAATTTTTGTTAGTTTGTAGTAGATACAGCAGAGAACTGTGCTGCTTTGGGATAGAGTTTGCTACGAAACCTGAAAACAGTTGCAAACTTACCCAATGAATAATCCTCCCAATGGTGTTCCCCTGAAGGCTACTCATGAAAGGCTGAATTTGAAAACCAAAGTTGCCTATGGTGTAGGCGAACTTGCTAAAGAAATTCCTAGCAATATCTTAGTTTTTTTTCTGCTATTTTTTCTGACAAACGTAGCTGGGTTGAATCCTACCTTAGCCGGGAGTGTTTTGCTCATTAGTAAAGTTTGGGATGCCTTCAATGATCCGATCATGGGTATCTTAAGCGATCGCACCCGTTCCCGATTAGGCAAGCGTTACCCCTGGATGCTTGTCGGTTCAATTCCTTTAGCGATATGTTTCTTTTTACAATGGTTTGTTCCTTCCACATCAAATCAGTGGCTACTATTTGCGTATTATAGTGGGATTGTTTTATTATTTGATACAGCTTTTACAGCCGTTGCCGTTCCGTTTAGTATTCTTGCCGCTGAACTGACTGTTACTTATGATGAACGTACTAATTTAATTAGTTTTAAAGCCGCTTTTAGTATTGTTGCAAGTTTGTTTTCTTTAAGTTTAGCTCAGGTTATCTTTGCTAAAGTTGCTGATCCACAACAGCAATATCTCATTCTAGGAGGGGTGTGTGGATTGATTATAATAGGTGCGGTTTATCTATGTGTTTGGGGAACCTACAAACGTTATCGGTTAATTCAAACTCAACGCGCTCAAGTAGAAAGTTCGGTATCATTACCCCTAGGACAACAGCTCAAGATTGCCTTTAGTAATTTCCCCTTTATATGCGTTATTGGAATCTATTTATGTTCTTGGTTAGGTTTACAGCTAACCGCCGCTATTTTGCCCTACTTTGTCATTAACTGGATGGGACTACCCGAACAGCATTTTACCCAAACTGCACTGGCTGTTCAAGGTACAGCCTTAACCCTAATCTTTGTGTGGAGTGCTGTGGCGCAGCGAGTGGGAAAAAAAGCGATCTATGGGATGGGAATTCCGTTAACAATTGGTGCGTTAGCGGGACTTTATTTTCTACAACCGGGTCAAGTGGGATGGTTATATGGTTTAGCTGTAATTGTAGGAATGGGTCTTTCTACCGCTTATCTCGTACCTTGGTCAATGTTACCGGATGTGGTGGATTTAGATGAACTAAATACGGGACAGCGACGAGAAGGAATTTTTTATGGGTTAGTGGTACAGTTACAAAAAATTGCTATAGCGATCGCGCTTTTTCTAGTAGGAAAAATCTTAGATTGGACTGGATTTATTCCTACAAGTCCCGGACAAGATGTGCCTGTTCAACCGGAATCAGCCTTATTAGCCATTCGTTGGCTGATGGGTCCTGTACCCGCTTTTGTGTTGATTGGGGGTTTGGTTTGGGCTTATTTTTATCCAATTACTCGCTCGGTACATGGCGAAATTTTGTTAAAACTAATTGAGCGTAGGAATACTCCGGATTAAAACGATAAAGGTGTTGTAGGAGCAACTTATAAATTACCCCTACAAATCCTGATAGAATCCCCCTCCATTCCCTTACTAGTCCAGTCGTTAATCCAATCTGATATTACTTCTGGACTGTCATTTGAGGATATTTTTCACCAAAGTAATTGCTTAAGAAGGTATTCACAAACGATAGGATGATTGGACCGAGAATAATAGCGATTAATCCATCCACCCTAAATCCGGGAACTAAAATTGAAGCTAGCCAAAAACAGATCCCGTTAACCACTAACGAAAATAATCCCAAGCTGAAGATATTAAGGGGTAGAGACAACAGTGATAGGATTGGTCTGACTCCAGAATTAACCAATCCAATTGCGATCGCTCCTATTAAAGCCGCTGGAAACGTAGCTAGATCAACTCCTGGAACAACTAAGTCAACAATAAGTAGACTAAGGGCAGTCGCTACCCATGTCAAAAACGTACCCATCATAGTTTTTTCCTCGAACTTACAATCTGCAAAAATCTTACTTACTTAGATATGATCAATAGTGAGAGATAATCAGGTTGCTAACCTCTCTACACAGATAGATTTTCAAATGAATAATCCTCAAGATGGAGGCAACACGTAATTTTATTCCCGAAAATAGGGTTGAATACAGTTTGAGAAAAAGCTAGAAAAATTCTATGAAGTTGCTCCGAATCTTACTCGGCATTATCCTACCTCCTGTGGGTGTTTTCCTCACAACCGGGTTGAGTTCAGCATTTTTGATTAATATTTTGCTAACGCTCCTAGGTTGGCTTCCTGGCTCGATTCATGCTCTTTGGGTTATTGTTAAGCATGAAGAGCGCATGGCAAGAGAAGGAGAAATGTATTAAAGAAGACAAAGTAGGTGAAATTGAGAAGGGGGAAGAACGAATCCACCTTCTCCACCTCTTAAACTATCGAGTTATACCAATTAAAAAAAGTGTAGCGTGGGCATTGCCAACCTTATACCAATTTCAGAAAATCAGGCTACAGATAGTAGGTAGGGAAAAAGGGTAAGGAAAAAAGGCAAAAGTTTGTAGCATTATCCCTTTAACCTTTAACCTTTAACCTTTCCCCATCTTCTCTATATGTAGCCTTTATAAAGGAAAATGGTATTACATATAGAGTTTTTGTGTAATTCCTAATGGTATTACTTTTCAGGAGAAACTTCTGTAATGGAGTGCCATAGTTCTCTTAAGAGTTGACGGACTCGCTGTTCTTTCTTAGCTAAGGCTGCACCTGCTTCTCCTAATTTATGTTCAAATTCTATTCGTTTGTGGTTAACCTTATCAGCGAGTTCGTCAGCTTTGGGATGAGCTTGTTCGTACCAAGTTTTAGCATCATCTAAATGGATTTTTACTTCTTCATACCGTTCACCGTAACGAGCCGATAAGTTAGCTTTAATAATTGCTAGTTGGGTTTGAAGTTGAGCATACCGTTTTTGCAAAAGAGCCACTTCTTCACTGTTTTTAATACTCTTGATGGCGGATTCAACGGCGGCTTTTGTAGTGCTTTTTGTATCTTTATCTGTTTCTTCAATATCGCTTAATACGGTATCGATTTGGGATTGAAGCTCAATCTCTTCCGCCTCAATTTGAGCTTGCAGCTTTTTGAGTTCTTCCTGACTTTTGGCAATAGATTGGCGTTTAGGATGACTCATGGCTTCAATGGCTCCCTCAAGTGAAGCGGTCACCTCTTCTTTGACTTCTCCTCCAGTTTCTTTAAGGTTTTCAACCACTGCCGCTACAGCATCTTTAACTATCGAACGAATTTCGTTAGAACCTTCTTTAAATTCAGAAATGGCTTGAGCTACAGCAATTTTAACAATTTCTTTCACTCGCTCTGAGCGTAATTTTCCTTCTTCTTTAGCTTTCTGAATATCAGCGTTAATTCGAGTTTTGATAGAATCAGACATTGTTGATTTTGGGATTTTATAGTAGGAGGTTGATAGTTATTTGGATTAGGCAGATAGGTGAATCGCCTGTTACTAACAATAAGAATACCTCAAACCTAATCTTCTACATAATGGCGTAGTTGGACGGAAATGTTCTCTTCCCAAAGGAAGAAAAATTTAAGGAGAAGGTAGAAAAGGAAATACTTTTGTCTCCTTAACCCTTCTCCTGTTAGAACTGGGATTGTGTTAATTTAAACTTTCTTAACTATCCTACGCTGCCACCATTTCTTGATGTTCAATTTTGGTGCCTAAAACTTTGAGAAATTCCGCTAACCAGTTAGGATGAGCAGGCCATGCCGGGGCAGTTACTAAATTACCATCCACCATTGCTTCATGAGCAGGAATGTTAGTATAAAATCCCCCGGCACGGATCACATCGGGTCCACAAGCCGGATAAGCAGTACAGCTTTTTCCGTCTAAAACTCCAGCCGCTGCTAACACTTGCAATCCGTGACAAATTGAGGCAATTGGTTTATTGGTTTGAGCAAAATGGCGGGTAATTTCTAACACATTTTCATTTAGACGTATATATTCCGGTGCCCTGCCTCCAGGAATAACTAAAGCATCATAATCCTCTGCTACTATTTCACTAAAGGTAGCATTCAGGGTGAAATTATGACCGGGTTTTTCGGTGTAGGTTTGGTCGCCTTCAAAATCATGAATAGCCGTTTTTACTGTTTCCCCAGCTTTTTTATCCGGGCAAACCGCATGAACAGTATGCCCAACCATTTGTAACGCCTGAAAAGGAACCATGACTTCGTAATCTTCTACAAAATCACCAACCAGCATCAAAATTTTCTTGCCACTCATAGTTCTAACTACTCCTGTATCAAGACTTAACGATCTAAATGAGCTAATTTTACTCTGGAAAGAGATGCAAGCAGCAACTCAGCCAAAGTGATCGCCCTGATCCCTAACGTTTATATTAGCGAAACACATCCGTCACACCAACGTCATAAAGACGGTCTACATTAATAAATGTCAGGAGTCGGGAGTGGGGGAACGCAGAGAATCTGAATCCTGAATCCTGACTCAGTGAATTCTAACTTCTTTAACTTTACTACTCAACCGAATCATTATGGTATTAGACACTCAAAGCCCAAATTCTCATCACACCACTGCTTCTGCTTTCAAAAAAGCAGCAACCTATTTATCTTTAGTATTACTAGGTGCTGGTGTCACCTTTGGAGCCAACTATTTTACTTTACACCAACCCAAAACTATTACTACATCTCCAGTTCCATCATCCGCAGTAGCGGGAATCATTCCTACACGCAACCCTTTAGCCACTCAAAATGGTAATTTTATTACCCAAGTGGTGGACAAAGTTGGGCCTGCGGTGGTGCGAATTAATGCGTCGAAAACCGTCAATCAAGAAATTCCAGATGCTTTTAATAACCCCTTCTTCCGAGATTTCTTTGGGTTTGAATCTCCTAATCAACCTCAACAGCGTGTTGAACGAGGAACCGGATCGGGTTTCATTCTGAATACCGACGGTCATATTCTCACTAATGCACACGTTGTTGATGGTGCAGATCAGGTTGATGTCGTTCTCAAAGATGGTCGTACTTTTCAGGGTAAAGTGTTAGGAACTGACCCTGTTACTGATGTTGCGGTGATTAAAATTGATGCCGACAATTTGCCCACTGTCTCGATGGGTAATTCTGATGAACTGAAACCCGGAGAATGGGCGATCGCTATCGGTAATCCTTTGGGTTTAGATAATAGTGTAACTACAGGTATTATCAGTGCAACAGGTCGTTCAAGTTCTCAAGTTGGTGTTCCTGATAAGCGCGTTCAATTCATCCAAACTGATGCGGCAATTAATCCTGGTAATTCGGGTGGTCCTTTACTGAATGCGTCTGGTCAAGTGATTGGAATTAATACAGCGATTATCCAAGGTGCCCAAGGTTTAGGTTTTGCCATTCCCATTAATACGGCACAACGAATTGCCGATCAATTGATTACCAAAGGTAGCGTAGACCATCCATTTTTAGGGATTCAAATGGTGACATTAACGCCAGAATTGAAGGAAAATATTAATAGTAATCCGAATTCGAGTCTAACTGTAGATCAAGATCGAGGCGTACTCATTGCTAGAGTGATGCGAAATTCCCCAGCTAATAACGCTGGATTGCGGGCGGGTGATGTGATCCAAAAAATTAATAATCAACCCGTTACTAATGCTGAAGATGTGCAAAAGGCAGTTGAAAATACTGAGGTAGGGAATGACTTGAAACTCGAATTACGGCGCGATCGCAAAACGATCCAAGTTACAGTACGTCCCGGTGCTTTTCCCTCTCAGAATAACTAGACCTGATCGGGAAGAATAGAAACAAGGGGGATAAAGGGGAAAGAAATTACTGAGTAGGTCGGCTAAGATGTTGTGCATCTAAATTGCAGATTCTTCAGTTAAGAAACAAGCGGTTAAAACCTCGCCCCTCCCCCTCTCTATATCAACAGCCAATTTAAACCCCTAACTGAATTAAACTCCCCATTCTGAATTCTCTATTTTCAAGGTAGAACTGATATTAAAAGAAGCCTCCTCACAGGTTTGGACATAAAATTGGGCGGCTTTATCGACTGAGTTTATTTCTAGTATTTTTTGGAAAATTTGACAAGCTTCCTGAAATTCTTTTTCGTGGTACAGCATGACTCCTTTTTCAAATTCGGTTTTAGTTTGTAACTTTAACTCTTTAATTTGAGTCACTTCGGCATCGAAAACTTCAAATACAGCGACTAACTCTGTTTTGCCTTTAACTTGAACTTGACCGAGAAATCGATAGTGATATCGGCTTAAATCTTCCAGACTAAATAACGTCTGACCGCTAATGATAATTGAAGCCCCATAGATTTTGGTTAAAGTTTCCAAACGAGAGGCTAAGTTAACAGCATTAGAAATCACGGTGCTTTCCATTCGCTGTTCTTCCCCAATTGTCCCCAACATTAAACTCCCTGTATGCAAGCCCACGCCAATACTGATAGGTGAATAGCCAGCTTTTTGGCGATCGCTATTATAAAGTAAGACTTGTTTCTGCATTTCAATAGCGGCGTGCAATCCATCTTCTGGTTTCTGGGGAAATAAAGCCATAATCGCATCGCCAATATATTTATCAATAAATCCATTGTGTTTACGAACAATTGGCCCAACTCGACTCAAATAGGAATTAAGAAAATCAAAGTTTGCCTTGGGAGACATACCCTCTGAAAGGGTAGTAAAGTTACGAATATCCGCAAATAAAATTGACATTTCTTGCTGTACTTGGTCGCCTAAACGAACCTCGACAATACTTTCACGTCCGAGGAAACGGAGAAACTCATAAGGCACAAAGCGACCGTAAGCACTACTAATTTTAGATAGATTAATATGAGTTTTAATTCGGGCTAAAAGTTCATTTTTGAGAATAGGTTTAGTGACATAATCATTCGCCCCCGCTTCTAAGCCTGCTACTAAGTCCGAGACTTGATTTTTAGCGGTTAACATCACCACGGGTATTTCATTAGCTGGAAACTGCTGGCGAATTTTGCGGCAGACTTCATAGCCAGACATTTTCGGCATCATAATGTCGAGTACAATCAGATCCGGCCTCAAACCATTATTCAGCTTTTCTAATGCTTCAATTCCATTATTAGCTTGGATGATGGCATAGTTTTGAAGAGACAAATGATTAGCAACAACTTGCAGATTAATCGGTTCATCGTCCACTACGAGAATCGTTAATTGACTATTGGCGGTGAGAGAAGGGGAGAGGGGGATAGAGGGAGATACGTCATTTTCCCGCACTTTGATAACGGATTGATTGAGATCTAATGTTTGATTTGATGCTTGATCTAACGGTTGGAATGTAATCGGTAGGCTAAAGATGAATCGGGAACCCACAGCGAGTTCTGATTCAACCCGGATTGTGCCGCCGTGCAATTCAACCAGTTGTTTAGTAATACTTAGTCCCAACCCTGTACCACTATAGGGTCGGGAAATGGACGCGTCAACTTGCTCGAAGGATTTGAAAATATCAGTAAATTGGTCAGCAGAAATGCCAATACCAGTATCAGAAACAGTGACTTCTATGAGGGGGGTTGGGGTAGAGGAATCGATCACAATAGCGGATACAGTAACTGATCCCGTGTCAGTGAATTTGATGCCGTTTCCTATCAGATTGTACATGATTTGTTGGAGGCGATTTTCGTCTCCATCCACGGCCGGAAGATCCCAAGGAATCTCGTTTTTTAAGGTGAGAGGTTTGTTTTTAACTAAGGGTTGGCAAAGAGTTAGGACGACTTCTACGATTTGTCGGAAATCTATTGGCTTTCGTTGCAGTTCAATATCCCCATTCTTAAGTTTGGAAAAATCCAGGATATCGTTAATTAAACTAGCCAGACGTTTACCACTAGAAACAATCATTGAGAGGTTGGTAATTTGCGCTTCAGTCAGTTGACCTGCTGCACCATCAATGAGGGATTCAGCGATACCAATAATACCGTTGAGGGGGGTACGGAGTTCGTGGGAAGTATTTGCTAAAAATTCATCTTTGAGTTTGTCGAGGCGTTGTAAGGCGGTATTTTTGGCTTCGAGTTGTTGAGTAAATCGCCGGCGATCGCGTTCGGCTTGTTTGCGTTCGGTAATGTCTTGAAAGGCGGCGATCGCATAAATAATTTTATTGCTTTCATCAAAAATAGGAGTTGCCCATACTTCCAGGGGAATACGTTTATCTCCTTTACGAATTTCCGTATTATCAACGGTGGCAGGTTCCCCATTTAAGGCTCGCACAATCGGTTGATCCTGGCTAGGATAGAGTTGGTTTGTCCCCTCAAGATAGGCGTGATAAATTTCTGGAAATTCTTCTGTAGTTGCGTTGGGCGAAATTCCTTTTCCTAATAATTCTTGTGCTGTTTGATTGGCGTAGTAAGTTTTTCCCTCTCCATCAATAACAAACAAACCAACCGGGACAGCTTCTAAAAATTGTGCCAGTCGTCTTTCACTTTCTCGCAGTAAAGTATTTTCCCGTTCTTTAGCTTGAGTACGCCACTGAACGTAGCCAAGAACTGCTGTAATTAAGGTAATAGTATATAAACTGTAAGCCCACCAAGTTTTCCATGGAGGTGGGGAAATAATCAGTTTAATCGAAGTGCCCTCTTCATTCCACACGCCGTCATTGTTTGAGCCTTTGACTCTAAAGGTATAAGTACCGCCATCGAGGTTAGTGTAGGTGGCATAGCGTTGAGTACCTGCGTAAATCCAATCGTTATCAAATCCTTCCAATTTGTAGGCGTATTGATTTTTGGCTGGATTGGTATAGTCGAGGGCGGCAAATTCAAATCCAAAGAATCTATCTTTGTAGGATAGTTTAAGTTCTTTGAGTTGGGTAATTGATTGATCGAGTTTGACGCTTTGATTGAATTTTTTAAAATCCGTTAAAACCATGGGTGGAATGTGGGGATTATCTTTCACTTGGTCAGGGTAAAAGGCAGTAAATCCATTTTGACCCCCAAAAAACAGTTCTCCACTTTGACTTTTGTAAGCAGCTAAGACGTTAAACTGATTGCTAGAAAGACCATCATCCATATCGTAGTTTCTAAAGGTTTTAGTTTGGAAATTAAATTTGGATAATCCTTTGGAACTACTAATCCAGAGATTCCCCTGATGATCAGCCAGGATCGCTCCTAGATAATCCGTTGGCAGACCGTCTTTCTGAGTGTAATGGGTAAATTCCTGGGTTTCGGGATTGAATTGATTGAATCCACCTTCTGTAGCAATCCAGAGGTTGCCGGATGGGTCTTCATAGATTGACCCAACTCGGTTACTACTCAAGGTATTGGAGTTCTGGGGGTCGTGTTGGTAATGGGTGAATGTTCCGGTGGCGCGATCAAAGAGGTCAAGTCCTCCGCCATAAGTGCCAACCCATAATCGACCGTGGGAGTCTTCATAGATCTCCAAAATCAAATTTTCACTCAGGCTATTAGGTTCCTTAGAGTCATGACTCCAATGAGTGAATTTGCCAGTCCTAGGGTCAAATTTGTTGAGTCCGCCACCCAAAGTGCCCATCCACAACGTGCCGGAACGGTCTTCATAGATGGCTAGAACTGTATTATCACTGAGACTATTCGGGTCTTCAGGGTCGTGATTGTAATGGATGAATGTTTCTGTGGTTGGCTCGAATCGATTTAATCCGCCATCGCCTCCAATCCACAACTGACCGGAACGGTCTTCATGAATTGCCCAAACACTATCACCGCTCAAACTCTTGAGATCGTTAGGGTTATGCGTGTAATGAGTAACTTTATTTGTTGCTCGATCAAGTCGGTTAAGTCCTCCGTTCGTTGTGCCGATCCAAACTGTACCGGAACGGTCTTCATACACTGACCAGACTCCATCACCATGCAAGCCATTTGGGTTATCTGGTTCGACTTTGTAAGAGTGAAACTTGTGTTTAGCTGGATTAAATTGATTCACCCCGTTCAACCAAGTGCCGATCCAAATAGCCCCTGTGAAGTCTGTATTAATAGACAAAACGTTATTTTCACTCAAGCTATTAGGTTTGTTGGGATTGTTTGAGTAATGTGTCCATGTTTTTCGAGCTGGGTCGAGTAGGTCTATACCCTGACCCGCATAACTCCCATCCCAGGTTCCCGATCCAATCCAGAGATTACCGAAGAGGTCTTCAGAAATAGCACTGACTGCATTATGACTCAAGCTATTGGAGTGATTCGGGTCGTGGGTGTAATGGATAAATTGCTCAGTTTCTCGGTTAAAGCGATTGAGTCCACCGCCATTGGTACCAATCCACAAAACACCTGTTTGGTCTTCATGGATGGCACTGACTGCATTATGACTCAAGCTATTGGAGTGATTCGGGTCGTGGGTGTAATGGATAAATTCCTCAGTTTCTCGGTTAAAGCGATTGAGTCCACCGCCATTGGTACCAATCCACAAAACACCTGCTTGGTCTTCATGGATGGCACTGACTGCATTATGACTCAAGCTATTGGAGTGATTTGGGTCGTGGGTGTAATGGATAAATTGCTCGGTTTCGCGGTCAAATTGATTGAGTCCACCACCTTGAGTCCCAATCCAAAGCAGACCAAAACGGTCTTCAGCAATGGCAGTAACGGCATTATCGCTCAAGCTATTAGGCTGGTTCGGCTGGTAAGTATAGTGGATAAATTGTTCGGTTTCCTGGTCAAAGCGATTGAGTCCGCCACTTTGAGTCCCAATCCAGAGCATACCGAAACGGTCTTCATAGATCGCTGAAACCCAATTATCTGATAAGGAATTCAATTGTGTGGGATCATGTTTGTAGAGGATAAAGTTGTATCCGTCATATTTATTTACCCCCTCCTGGGTACAAAACCACATGAATCCTTTGTGGTCTCGCAGTAGACAATTAACTCCTACCAAGCCATGATCCGCTGCTAGCCGCTCGAATGTAATATCAGAGGGTTGGGCATACCCATTGGCTTGCCAGCTCAGGAAGATTATTATACTGAGTAGAACTATCTGAATCCATTGGAGAATCGGGTGAACTATTCGGGAACGTAGGCAGGGGATGCCCATAGAACAATCTTTGATCTGCAATAGATTGATGCCCATTCAAGCAAAAAATGTTTCCCTGTCTAGGTTTGAAGCCATTCTATCCTCACTTTTCGTCTAAGTACTGCTGATACAGCAGAATTGAGCAAAATGAGGAAAAAATCTTTTTTTCTTCTTCATAAATAAATTTAGGGGCTTCAAACCCTTTTGGCAGAGGGAAAACAAAATCTTCCCTTCTGCCTTCTGCCCTCTGCCCTCTGCCTTTCTTCGGTGATTAATGATTACTAAAAACG
>DNGI01000345.1 GCA_003486645.1 Cyanobacteria bacterium UBA11370
TAAAATTTGTATAACAACCAACAACCAACAACCAACAACCAACAACCAACAACCAACAACCAACAACCAACAACCAACAACTAACAACCAACAACCAACAACAGACCTCCTAATAATTAATCTTTTTCCGTGCCGCTTCTAAAAGTAAACGTTGTTCAGCCCGCGCGATCGCATAATAAATCCGTTCTACATCATTAACATCAACTGAAATGGACGTAATCCCCCACTGGACTAACCGCTCAATCAATTCGGGATATAATGCTGGAGCCTGACCACAAATCGAACAAGGAATCCCCTCTGTTCTCGCCATTTCAATCAGTTGTTTAATCGCCCGCATCACCGCCGGATGACGACCGTCTAACGTAGAACTTAACTCTCCATAATTCCGATCTGTCGCTAGTAATAATTGAGTTAAATCATTCGTCCCAATTGAAATACCTTGAACCCCAGCCTTAACGTAATCAGGTAATAGAAATAACACAGAAGGTACCTCTGCCATAATCCAAAGTCGGAAGTGAGGATTATCCATCAATCCTGCTTGTTCAACCCGACGGCGACAAAAGTTAAACTCTTCAACGGTACGTACAAAAGGCAACATTAGCTGAACATTCGTATTACCAGAAGCGTAAACCCGTCCTAACGCCGCTAATTCTAAATCAAAACAAGCTGGGTCATGTAAATACCGATGAGTACCCCCCTGACTTAACATAGAATGAGCAGGTCGTGCAGAGGATAAACTATCACTTTTAAAGGTTTGAATATCACCAGAGAGTTCCGCTTCACGCCAATCCAACGAGCGATACAATACAGGTCGGGGCATAAACGCCGCCGCAAACTGTACAATCAGTTGAGCAAAGCGTTCCACTAACTCCCGTTGCCGTCCTTGCCGCAGCCATTCGTTAGGATGAAGATGGTCTAACGCATCCAAAATCATTAGTTCCGATCGCAATAATCCCACCCCATCCACCGGAAGATTACCAATGCGTGCGAGGGATTGAACCTGACTCAGATTAACTAATAGTTGGGTGGCAATGGGAAATTTGTCCGTTGTCCGTTGTCCGTTGTCCATGGTAAATTGTCCCTTGTCCCTGATTTCGTTTTCAGACCCTTCGATAGTTGCAACTGAACTGTGGTCACTAACTCCAGGTAAACCTAACCGCTGGACTTCACCGCGATCGCCATCGACTAACAACAATTCGTCCGTTTGAATCAGTTCGGTAACATCAGTAACACTAACAACCGCTGGAATACCCAGTTCTCTGGCAACAATCGCCGCATGACTCGTCATCCCTCCCTGTTCCGTAACAACACCCGCTGCTTGTCTCAACCAAGGCAACCAATCCGGAGCAAAACTTTGGGCAACTAAAATTCGACCAGGAGGTATAATCTCTAAATTGGGGCGATCCTCACCAATTACTTGCGCTAATGCGGTTATGCGTCCAGAAGCAGCGGGTATCCCTCTGACTCGATCAGGCATCGGGTTAGGAGTTGGAGGTTGACTCAATAAGGAAGACTGACGGCTAAATTCGGTGATATAGAGTTGGGGTTGTTCTGTACCTGGAATTTGACAAACACTCCAATCGAACGCAAAGGGGGTACTCAGTTCAGTGTTAAGCTGTTGGCTAAGTTCAATAAGCTGTTGCAAGTACGTTTCATCCAAGGCATATCGGTTTTGTTCCTCTTCACTCAGAGGATAGGCGAGTAGCGGTTGATCCAGTTCGTTACCCAAACGATAAGCTAGGGTTTTACTCCCCAATTGACTCGTTAGTACCTTACCCGTATTTGCTTCAATTTGATACGAGTCGGGTAAGACTTCCCCCTTAGCAATAGTAAGTCCGAGTCCCCAAGTGGCTTGGATTTGCCACTCATCTGAGGTAGCGTAGACAGTACCAGAAGCGATCGCATCGTAAATGGGTTGCACCAAAACAGCAAAATTGATCTGATGTAGACCAATTCCGACTCGCTGCCAATAAAATAAACTTCTAGCTCGAAACAGTTCTGCCCAAACTTGTTTCAAAATGGATACTAAAGCGTCTGGTTCCTTGAGGCAACTGTAGGATTCCAACAACCCCAAGGTTTGTCCCTGATTCATCAAATTTTCAACCTGTAACCTCCTAATCAACGAACGTTTCGAGGGTAGGGATAGGGAAGGTTGTAAAATAATTACAGGTGCTGGCAATATCTCAGCGGCGGTTAAAAGTAGCCCTCTCCAAACGGGTGGTAAAGCAGCGGCGGTAATCGTTTGACGAATACGTTGAGCGACTAACTGCAACTGACGTGGATCATCCACATTCACATACAATGAGGAATGAGGCAAATCGGCTAATAAGGGTTCCGACTTCCCCAAAACTTCGATAAATTCCCAAAACGCGATCGCGGGAACCACAAAACCGGGCAAAACCGGATATCCTCGTTGTAACAGATGGTTTAAATTTAAGGCTCTATCTCCTACGAAAGAGCGGTCTGAAGGTTGAATTTGATCGAGCCAGTAGAGGTTATCCACAATTAGGTTATCGCTATCACGAGTAATTCGGAAAAAGTAAAGGCAGAGGAAAGGAGATAATTAAACAAAAACAATATCCTGGGCGAGTTAGGTGTAAATTTGTAGTTTTCGGTAGTTGCAGACGTAGCAGAGATGGTAAATTCCTAGATTTTACGGATTCCTGATCGCTTTCGCTACCTCTATGATGAAAACCGAACAGAAAATGCTGAGTCCCCTGGTAGTCTCCTGTCTCATCGCTGCCAGGGATTTTTTTTCATCAATCAGCAATTCTGGAGTTCAGTGGGTTGAGGGAGAGGGGGAGGGGGAGAGGGGGAGAGAGGGAGAGGGGGAGAAAAAATTGCCTGTTTTAATGCAACTTGATGTTAAGTGTGTTTTACTTTGTATCAAATCCGGTTAAATATTTTCAGGTGAGTGAGGTACACCAGAACCCCGACTTCTCCAAGAAGTCGGGGTTCTTGCTTGGATATACTGTACTTCATAAACCTGAAATAGGCTGTATATACACCAAAATACTAGGGAATTTGAGAAAATCAATGGTTAGGATAGATAGCGATAAATTGGGAGGCGATCGCTGATGAAGAAACAATTTACTAATCCCGAAGCATTACCTAGTTGGCCGGATTTTTTTACTAATGTTGTTACTGTTACCGTAAATAATATCGAAACCATTTATATTTCTGGTCAGATTGGTTTAGATCAGCACAAAAATTTAGTAGGTGAAGGAACGTTAGCGGATCAAACAACCCAAGCCTTTAAAAATTTATCAATTGCCTTAACCTCGGTAGGTTCAAACTTAGGTGATGTCGTCAAATTAACTATCTTTGTGGTTAACTACAATTCTGATAATTTAGCCGTGATTGGTGAAGCGATTAGTCACTATTTCCCTAACCAAAAACCAGCCTGTTCCCTAGTCGGGGTGAAGTTTTTAGCCTTAGAACAGTTATTAATAGAAGTGGAAGCGATCGCCGTTAAACAAATCAGCGTTTAGAAGTAAATAAACCGTAATTTTTCAGATTTTTAGTAACAACTGGTATCAGGTTTTCCCTGATCCGGTTGTTACCTGCTATATAAACTCGAATTTGTACTCTTCTCAATCCTCATTTGTATCTGTAATTTGAGGTAAGTGGGAGAGGATCTGATCAAAATCAGCAATTGAGTTAGTCATCACCGACACCACCAGTAACCTTTGCAATTCTGAGATATTGTTTAAGCTATTAATAGTATTGGTTAACTCAGTCGATACTATTGCAAATCGTATTTGTAAGATGCGAATAATATTTGATTGGAGGGTTTGCCTAGTCCCCTGTTCAAGTCCCTGTCTAGTTCCCTGTTCAAGTCCTCTCTCTTCCATGCGACTTAGTAAAGGCATTTGTCTTTCCTCCTCGTAACGGGTTAATTTGTCTTCAAAGCTTTGTTGTAACTCCTGGGGTAACGCCATCATCCGGTCAATGACCTGGAAGAGTTTGATGATCTTTTCTCTATCATAACCTCGGTCGTAAAGTCCCCGCACTAAACTCCATTTCCACTGCTCTCGTTCTTGGGGTTTTCCGGTTGTGGCTTTGGTTTTTAAATGAGCCATGATGATAACAGCAAAAGGATTCGTATTTTGCTCTAAATTTTGCCACTGAGCTTGATAATCTAATAATTTCACAATAGGAAACTTCAGACTCAATTCACATCCTCCTAATGACCAACCGTAGGATGAGGGTCGCCAATTGTTTCGCTCATCTCCTAATACTGCCAAGCTAATTACGGGACGCTGATAAAGGTCAAATGCTCGGTAACTATAAATATACATCCGTTGGGCAAATTTTGACTCTTCTTGAGATTGGACTTCGATGTGAACTAAAACCCAAACCTCTCGCTTGTCGCATAACCAAACCTGGAATAATTTATCAGCTACACGCGATCCAGACTCGGAGGCAGGGGCAATTTGTTGGAGTTCTTTCTCTAGAGATTGAGGAGGTTGACTCCAATCTATTAAGCTATAAACTTGGGGAAAAAAGAACGTTAAGAAGGATTCAAAATAATCTCCCAGCGCTTCTTTCCAAGGACTATCGTATTCGGCATTTGGCTCGATCACAAGTTCTCTCCATTACTTCTGCCGAGTTTATCTCAAGTTCGCTGATAGCGATTCTCATACTGATGAGGTGCAAATTGTTAAGTTTAGGGAGTGGGGAGTGGGGAGTGGGGAAGAAAATTATAGCAGTTTGCGCTCGAACGAGGTACACCAAGAATCCTCCTTGTCCTCCTTGTCTCAATTAAGGATAAATGTATCTCATACCAAATCCGGTTTA
>DNGI01000503.1 GCA_003486645.1 Cyanobacteria bacterium UBA11370
AGCCTGCGGAGGCAGGCTTTGTTTGTGTAGCCGCGATTTCCTTTTCAACAGGTATTTTTGCAAAATTGGGATGCACCCTTAGCCATTAGCCATGGCTCAGTTTATAACTAGCAACTTACGGTATTAAGATACTCGGTAACGAGCGCTTAGTAAGGCCATTTCCCACTCCCGCCGCCAACGTCGCCAATGATTTTGATCTTCTCGGAGGGATTTCCACTCAATGCGGCAGCGTCCGAGAAATTCTGCGATCGCTAACGTTACTGAACTGGGTTGATTTATTGTTGTACCTGATAGCTCAAAATCCAATCGGTAGCCGAGTTGACTCATCGTTTCACCCGCTGCTTCTTCAACTAAGCGAATATCTGTTTCACTCAGTTTCTTACGATAATTTCCCGCTCGATTTCGCAGCACTGGGGATGCGGTATTAGCCCAAGATTGAGATAGACTAGCACTAAGCTTTGCCGCAGGTTTTTCCCAATAGCGCAGCATATCAGACTCGAAATCTTCCTCAAGAAATTCGCAGAGTTCTTGGAGTTTTTGCTCCGGTTCTGCGGTGAGATCCTCGTAGTAAAGCCTGATCCAATTCGTTTTAGGCAAGCGTTCTTCCTGTTCGAGTCCAATCCGTTGCTGTTCACACCAGAGTTTTGCAGTGAGATAGGGATGACAAGGATTAAAAACGGATTCCCGTGAGGAGGCGGCTACATCCCTTGGATCTCGAATCAGCCAGATGAATTTAGCATCGGGGAAGCGATCCAAAATTCGGTCTACATGATGGATCATAAACGTACTTTTGCAACCCCAACGAGCTTTGCCACTTTCTTGTTGATGCCAATCATAAATGGCAACAAAAATACCGAATAAATCCTTGGGTTTGGCTGAAGAAACGATTAAATCAGGATCAGGTAAGCTTTCCCACGGATGAATTTGGCGTTCGATGAGTCGGAGTACATCTTGAGTCAGTCGTTGAAGATTACGGCGATCGCTGAGATCTCCATACCCAGCCTCCAGGGGAGCAAAGTAGCGCATGATGTGGGGAGGATGGGGAATGGATATGCGCGAGTGAGAATCTAAGAGCAGCCGCAACAAGTTCGAGCCAGAACGTTCAGTCCCGACGATGAAGATCGGAGCATTACTCGTTGTCATACAACCCCGGTGAATTTGTTATACAAGTCCTGTATAGCCTACATCCAAATCAGTATCAAGTATTACAAGCTACAAGTCGTATTACAGATTGAGATGAATGGCAATTCTCAGTAATAAGTAAATCAACTCACTGGAATAATTCCTCTCCCTATATCCCAGTCAGCGAAATTTCGTAACTCAAACAGAATTACCTTATCACTGAATTAAACCCCTAGACTAGGGCATTTCAGTAAATGTTCCTGATCACTTGATATTTATCTGAATTCATTAAGGAGTTAGGGTTTCAGGCTATTTCTTAACAATGGCACATCTTCACGCCAGCCATTTTTAAAGATTCGATAAAGTTTTCTTTACCGAAATAAAATAAACGTATAGCACTTAAATTCATCATTACTTTTTAAGAATTGATTAAGCTCAGTGGATCTTGCGGCTCTTTTTTGAAGGCTTGATAAAGTTCACTCGATCCGGTTGACAAGTTCAGGTTGAATCGATTAGGTTGTGAATTAGTAAGACAAGTAATACATTTCAGTATTACGGATAAAAACCCTCAAACTCCACTTTCGCAGACACCGATGAGTGATTAGTACTCCAACAAACTAATTCTGATGGCTTTTCCTCTCCGTTTGACGCATCTGCGTATCCTTACTAAGCCGTCACCTTAATTTGCTGGACTACTTAATTCAGTAACTTTCGTCTTACATCCTCTTTGAAGGTTGCAGCACTAAATTTTTTTTGTCTATTTGCGTCTGGACTGAGCGAAAACCCAGCTTATTTTATGAGCAATATCTGCCATAAAACAAGTTGGGATGCGATCGCACGCCTTGGGTAAGTATCCACCATTAGGACTGAGAACATGATAGCGATTTGTTCGAGCAAATCAGAGATTTTTTGCGACTATTCTCATGGAATTCTAGAGGAGAATTTCTCTTTATCTCCCAATAATCCAGGAAGAGAGGTAAAGAATGAAGAAGTTACCCAGGTTGTCCTAATTATGGCTGCTTCCCGCAGTGGGAGTAGCCTTCTGTTTGAGCTATTACGGAATAGCGAACAACTCTTATCTCTTAGTGGCGAACACACGCCTTATTACAAAATCAAAGGCTATTCGTTCCCCTTTCGTTCCTTTGACTCAGACTCAATCAATTTAGCTGAAATTGGGAGCGATCGCAACCCTCGTGATCTAGCCAGAGATCTGATTTCTGACCTCAGAGTTGGCGCAGAGGGAGAAAACTTTGATTTTGAAGACTATGCTCACTCCTTAACAGTCAGGCTTTCCATGCAATGGCCTCAACTTTTCCTCCATTATCACGAATGGATGAAGTATATCCGGAACGCCTACAGGTTTTATCTGCTCAAGTATAAAACTTGGAATACGAAATACTTCTTCATTGAACTCTTGAAATGTCTTTGCGAAGAACATCCGGAAATTAATCCCTATTATTACGATATTTCCAAGGATCTTATCCAGCAGAATTTCCCTCAATATGCTTGTCCAGAAGGTCCTCCTAATCCCGATTTTTGTATCGAAGAACCTCCGTTCATCACCTTAAGTCCCTATCGCCGACCAACGCCAGCAGAAATCAGAACCAAACCCATTCTGATGAAAGCTTCCGTGGATGCTTACCGTCTGCCTTTTATTAAGCAGTTATTTCCCAACGCGGAGTTAAAAATTATTCATCTCACTCGAAACCCAGCCGCAGGAACTAACGGTTTATATGATGGATGGTTGGATCGAGGATTCTTCTCTTACAATGTCGGAAAAGTTGCTAAATTATCCATTTCTGGCTACTCAGATAAGTTTGAATTTGGCAAATCCTGGTGGAATTATGACTTACCCCCCAATTGGGAAAGCATGGTTGAGCATCCCTTAGAATATGTGTGCGGATTTCAATGGTATAGCGCCAATGCGGCAATTGTCGAAGCTGTTGCCAAAGAGGACAAAAAGAACGTCTTACGAGTGAGAGCAGAAGACCTTTTATCCTCCCCTCAAAGCCGCTGGTTTACTATCAACCGAATCACCCAATTTCTAGGAATTGAAATCGACCATTCGCTACGCGCTTGTGTGGAAACTATGCCTGTGGTAATGGCAACAGCGCGTCCCCATCCCCGACGGTGGCTCAAGCGTAAGGAAATGCTCTTGCCAGTCGTGACTCAATTTTCTATTGCCCAACTGGCTAACTTTTTAGACTATTCTTTGCAACAAAAGGAGCAGTGGCTATGATTATGATGGGAAACTCTAGACCAGCCGCTTATCATGGCACAGGTTGGCTACCCCGCGAAGGAACATTGGCTGACGAAATTGCAGGGGTTGAGCTTTGGAGAAACTGTTCTGTTACATCGGAATGGCAAACCCTAAAAGAGGTCATTTTATACATCCCTAATCCAGGAACTCCGCCTGTTGAAGATGTCAATTCGATTCAGCATTTGGATGAAATTGATTTTTGGAAGTTAGCCACCCAGCTCAAGAATTTAGCTCAATGTTATGAGCAGTTCGGGATTAAAGTTCACTTCGCTCGACACGTTAAGTTATCCCCAGAACCGACGACTGAATATTACTACAACTTAATGTTTTGTCGGGATCTTTTCTTCATGACTCCTGAAGGAGCCATTGTTTCCAGAATGGGGAGTAAAGTCCGTGCTGGAGAAGAAAAACACGCGGCACGAACCCTGGCAGATTTAGGTGTACCTGTAATCCGCACCATTAGCGGAAATGGTACATTTGAAGGGGCTGATGCGCTATGGGTTGCCCGTAATTTAGTGGCAATTGGTGTAGGGAAACGAACCAATGAAGCGGGGTTTCGACAAGTTCAAGATACTCTTGAAGACCAAGGCGTAACGTGTATTAAAGTTAACTTGCCCTCTCGAATTCAACATACCTTGGGAATTCTGCAAATGGTTGATCACAACTTAGCCGTTGTGCGAGGAGAACTTATGGAACCCGAAACAAAAGAGCAACTGCGCCAATTTGGATTCAAATTAATTGAGTTGCAAGAAACCAAATCGGTGCGACAGAATCAAGCGATGAATTTTGTCACCATCTCTCCACGCCGAATTGTGATGGTTGGTGGTAATCCTGAAACGAAACAGTTGTATGAAGAGAACGGGATAGAAGTTGCGGCAGAGGTAGAGGTTACTGAACTTTTGAAAGGGGCGGGTGGTATTGGTTGCGCGACGGGTATTCTCAGTCGTGAGCCTAATTTGAAGAGTATCTAATACCAACTCCGTAATTTATTAATAGAGGCGTTGGATTCCAGCGTCTCTAAAATACAATTATTAATTGAATCAACATATAACCTTCAGAGATGATGTTGCCATGACACTCCTGCCTGCGCCACCCGATCGCACTCTATTACCAACCCTTCTTCCCCTAGAAAATGGCGATCGCCTCTCGATATCAGAATTTGAGCGTCGTTACCATGCCATGCCTCAACTCAAAAAAGCCGAACTGATTGAAGGAGTCGTTTACGTGGCATCTCCCCTCCGCTTTGAACCGCACGCCGAACCCCACGGTAACTTAATTGGGTGGTTATGGACTTACAAAATTGCCACGTCTGGTGTGCGATTGGGAGATAATCCCACGGTTCGCCTCGATTTAGATAACGAACCCCAACCCGATGTGGTTCTGCTGATTGATGCCAGATGCGGAGGACAATCTCAAATCGATGAGGATGGATATGTGGAAAATGCACCAGAGTTGGTAGCAGAAGTGGCGGCGAGTAGCGCTTCTATCGATTTGCATGACAAGATGCGAGTTTATCGGCGCAATGGTGTGCAGGAATACATTGTCTGGCGCGTATTAGAAAACAATTTGGATTGGTTTAGCCTGCAAGCTGGGGACTATGTGCCCCTGGAGGCAGATGAGGCAGGTATGATTAAAAGTCTTAGATTTCCAGGGTTGTGGTTGGCGGTCGCTGCTTTACTTTCAGGAGATATGGCAACAGTATTGGCAGTACTTCAACAAGGGTTACACTCAACAGAACATGGAGAGTTTGTACAACAGTTGCAACAGCAGCTTTCCCAAGGTACATCTAACAGTTAGCACTCAGATTCTCTGCATCCCGACTCCCTTATAGCCAGTCTAAATGATTTGTAAAATACCTCTGCCTTGTCTTCCTTGTCCTCCTTGTCTCCCTTGTCTCCCTTGTCTTTCCTTGTTCACGAATCAAATAGACTAGCTATATAATTGAGCCTCAAGAAGCGATCGCTCTTCCTGCTTCACCATCACCTGATCCTTTTTCTTAAGAACTACCAAAGTAATATCATCAAATACCTTTTGTTCGCCAATAAATTCTCGCAAGTCATCAATGGTAGCTTGCTTGATTTGTTCTGCACTGTTATGCCAATTCCGCGAAACCACTTCACAAAGTCTTTCCAACCCATAGAATTTTTTATTAATATCTTTGGCTTCTGGGATACCATCGGTGTACAGCACTACTCCATCCCCCGGTTCTAACTGTACTATTGTATGGCTAATAAAATCGGCAATATCCTCATCTAACCCGATAGGAAATCCTAAATCCATCGTGTCAATCCGTTCGATATGACCGCCTTTTCTTACCACTAAAGTTTCTTCATGTTGACCGCTAATACTAAGACTACCAGAAGCATAATTGAGAATAGCTAGTGTCAGATTTTTATCGGAGTTCATGCGCTGGACATTTTTGTAAATCGTGCGGTTAAGGATATCTAAAAAACGCAGTGTATCTTGTTCTCGAATTTCCTTAAGAGTGCGGACGGCGGTTTGAGTCATCACCATTAAAATGCCGCTTTCAAGTCCATGTCCAGTCACATCGCCAATCCCAATTGTAACAATGCCGTCCGTATGCAGGACATCATAATAATCACCGCCTACTTCATCAGCAGGTTCCATAAATCCGGCAATATCTAACTCTTCAATGGCTTCAAGTTCAGCCGCTTTAGGTAAAATTAACTGTTGCATTTGTCGTAGGATATCAAGTTCAGTACTCATGCGAAGGTTTTCATTTTTTAATCGTTCGTTGAGAGCCGCAATTTCTTGGTTAGCGCCTGCGAGTTCAGCGGTGCGTTCTTTTACTTTATCTTCCAGGGTTTCAAAGGACTCTTTAAGTTGTTCTGCCATCCGATTAAAAGCCGCCGATAACACTCCTAATTCATCTCTTGCACCGTTGAATACCAAGGCTTCCTGGAGTTTATTATTGGTGTTATCAAAGCTGATTTTTCCTAGATTTTTATCCGAGAACTCTCCCCTATCTTCTGTTCTATGACTATTCGTTTCTGCTAGTTTGTAACATTCATCCAAAATGGGTTGCAAACGTTGATTGAGTTGCCGTACAAACAGAACTATTACCAGTGCTAGTACCACTCCAGCAGCGAGTGCGCCACCTACTGCACTCACCAAAACTGGAGTTAGTACTACTGCTCTTGGGACAGCGGCAATCATCAACCAATTGGTATTAGGAACCCTTTGATATGCCCAAAAATTTCCTTCTAACTGAATTATTCCGGCTTCATTTTTTGGCATCTTTTGCCATAATAATTTCAGCGTTGGTACGTCTTGATAACTTTGACGCTCTTGAGCTTTTTTTGGGTCAGGAGGATAGGCTAGTAGCTTGCCTTGTTCACTCAAAATTATGAAATATCCGGCTCCACTCGTCACCGAACCTTTGACTTGATCGCTGAGAGCTGTTACATTGACATCTGCTCCTACAATACCAATCATCTTGCCACTGTTATCATAGAAAGGCTCTAATAAGCTAGTCATGGTGATACCGTGCCAGTCAAACGGTTCCAGCCAGACTTTTTTCCAAGCATTAACAGGTATTTTGTAATAGTCTTGTTCTGGATAGTTATCGTCAACAAACAAGTCTGAATAACGAATAGTGTTGTAGGGAGATGGTAAGGGTTTCCCTATCGCTCCAGCTATACCAGGATCGGGATAGAAATAAGGAAAAAACCACTCACGATTTTTGATAACTCCGAAGGAAGTTTGACCAAAATAAACCGCCATTGCTAAGTTTGGGCGTTTGAGGAAAAATTCAAAAACTAATTTTTTATAAGCTTCTGGATCGGCAATTTTTAAGTCATACATTGTTTTGACGGCTGCCGACATACTAAATGTAAAGGCTTCAGTTTTTGCCAGTTCCAGTTCTATTGCTCCTACTTTTTGGTTAAGGGTTTTCTGTATTTCTATCTTTGCCTGATTTTTTAAAAGCTGATAAAACCAGCAAGATAATCCTCCTAATCCCACTAAACTACCAGCCAATACAAAGAGAAATAATTTAGCACCAATCGATTTTAAGGGGCTGATCATGGCAACTTTCCACGAATTTTTGGTAACTGAATTGTTAAAATATTTTCTGTTCATAGAGAATTGCAAGACTCCCCAAAATTCATTCCTAGGAAGTCAATTTTTATATAGTTGTAATCATTTTACTGTAAGTGTGATACAGAAGCTACAGTAATTAAATAAATTGTGATAATGCTTGACTTAAACAAATTAACCTGGTAGATAAAATTAAGAGTTCTAAATACAAAAATGAAAAGCTTAACAAAGTTTAAAAACGGTAAATATATTGGCTTATTAGTATCTACAACACTATGTCTAGTTAGTGGACAGGTAAAAGCTTCTGAACCGCTCTCCCAAGACTTGTACGTTTTTAAGAACGCAACTCAGGAAGTCACTCAATTAACCCAGCAATCAGATTCCCTAGTCCTTAATGGCAACAATCTAACGCCCTCTGATGTTATAAATGTGGCGATAAATGGTGCCAAAGTGAGTATTAATGAACAAGCTTTAGAACGGCTTGAAACCGCTCATCAATTGCTGTTACTGGCGGCTAAAAAAGGTCAACCCATTTATGGTTTGACACAAGGGGTAGGCTTAAACAAAGACCAGACTCTAGTTGATGCAAGTGGAAATTTGAGTGAAGAGGTGATTGAACGTTCTCAAGCATTCAACCGAAGCTTAATTTACGCTCATAGTGCAGGTGCAGGTTCTGAAATGAGCAAAGATGTGGTACGAGCGATCATGACGGTTCGCCTCAACTCTATTTTGTTTGGTTCAACAGGGGTTCAGCCCAAAGTTGCCGAATTGTACCGTGATTTCTTAAACAACGACATTGTGCCTGTAATTCCCTCTAGAGGATCGGTGGGACAAGCTGATATTACCTTAATTACCCATATTGGTTTAGCGATGATTGGTGAGGGAGAAGTCTACTATCAAGATCAAAAGATACCTGCCAGTAAAGCCTTACAAATGACTGGGCTTACACCTTTAGTTCCCTTTGGTAAAGATTCGCTGTCAATTCTCAGTTCCAATGCGTACTCAACAGCCTTGGGTGCATTAGCTGTAGTCGAGTTTGAACACGCCTTAAAGATATCAAAACTGGTCTTTGCTTTAAGTCTTGAAGCGTTGGACGGTAATATTGAACCTTTCTTAGAAGATGTTAATAAAATTCGACCTTTCCCAGAAGCGAATCAGGTATCGAGAGACATCCAAACAATGCTTACTGGAAGCTATCTCTGGGACGAGTCAAAAGATAGAGCGCTTCAAGATCCGCTCTCCTATCGCACAGGTGCTTATATACTAGGCGCTGGTGAGCGTTCTTTAAAAGAATTACAGGAACAACTCAAAATTCAACTCAATTCCTCAGATGATAATCCGGCAGTTGTACTGGATGTTGTGTCACCATCAACTCGGCATGAGGAAGCTTCCTACTATATTAATGAGGAAGGAATGCGAGGCGCAGTTCTACCAACGGGGAACTTTTCGCCCTTACCTTGGGTAATTTCGTTTCAAGAAGCAGCGATCGCGTTGAGCCACCTTTCAAACGCATCTGCCCAGCGAACCATTAAACTTGGCGATCCCCATTTTACCCAATTGTCTCGATTTTTAGGCACGGAAAATACCGTTCATGCCTATGGTGCAATTCAGAAAACTTTCGTGTCCTTAGCTATAGAAAATCAGGAACTCGCAGCACCCATAATTGACGATTTTGCCATTGCTGGCAATATTGAAGATGTATCAACAAATGCTCCCAGAACTGTGCAGCGTGTTAGGACGCAGATTGATACCCTCTATTACATCTTAGGAATCGAAATGATGCACGCGGCACAAGCTATTGATTTAAGATTGCAAAAAAATTCTAATTTGAAATTATCGTCAGTCACTAAAAGTTTCTTTGATAAGTACAGAGAGGTTGTTCCTTTTATGGACAGCGATCGCGTGTTAACCGATGATATTGAAAAGTCATATTCATTTTTGAAATCCTACGAAAACTAGAGGGAGAGGAAGATGGGGAGAGGGGGAGATGGGGGGAGGGGTGAAGTTATAGACTGGGGGTGATGCCTGTTTCTTGTTGGGTAGGAATAGGTTGGACGTTACTATAGCCCATATTGCTAGCTACTTCACGCAATAGTGAAATCTGTGCCTCAAAATCTAGACCTTCAATTTGAGAGAGGACATCGTTAATCGCTTGGATTGGTTGATAACCCTTGGGTAAATCTACCACAGTATCTCCCATACCCACAGCCCAAGCATACCAGACTAATAACTGATTATTCGCTGTCAGTCCCCCGTAGGCGCGAGAGAGTTCTGTATCTTCACGATTCACGATTTGTCGCATGACGGCGAGTTGTTCGTCATCTGAGAGGTTGTAGAAATCTCCTAGCAGTTGAGGAGCCATTTCTGGATTAGCAGCGCTAGGAGCAGCCGGAGTGATGGAGTCTCCCATTTTCTCATAAACATAATACAATAGCGCTAGTTTCTCATCCGTGCCCAAGGTGGCAAACGCTTGCACTACTTTTTGGGTTTCTTCCGAAAGGGTTGGGGATACACGAGTTTGTTGAGCTGAGGACATGGTGTTAAATCTTCTCCAAAGTAAGTAAATATCTTTAAACTTAGGTTTAACAAACTTTACAAATTAATATCCCCTTCCTGTAGGTAGAGTTTTGAGTTAAAGAACGTTTTTAATTGAGATCCCCGACTTCTTGAAGAAGTCGGGGATCTTAGCGTTTACTAACTTCAAAGAAGATAAGCCTTGCCAGAATAGCCACCGAATGCACGATAATGGGCAAAGCTTTCACATTTTGTTACCCTAGATTTCCCCCTGTTATAGGACGAATGTCTTCATCGGCTATGCGAACTCATTATTGCGGCGAACTGCGAAACCACCACGTTGGCGAAACTGTTACCCTCTGCGGTTGGGTTGATCGGCGACGCGATCACGGGGGAGTGATATTTTTAGATTTGCGCGATCGCACAGGTATTATCCAAATTGTCAGCGATCCTCAACGTACCCCCGATTCCTATCCGGATGCGGAGGCGATGCGAAACGAATATGTGGTAAAAATTATCGGTCGAGTTTTGGCGCGTCCTGAAGATTCTCTTAATCCGAAATTGCCAACAGGTGAGGTTGAAGTGTATGCGGATCGGATTGAACGCCTTAATAGTGTACACCAGCAGTTACCCTTTCAGGTTTCTACGGCGGATACTGAATCTGTGCGGGAAGATTTGCGACTGAAATATCGGTATTTAGATTTAAGGCGCGATCGCATGAGTAAAAACTTACAATTGCGTCATCAAGTGGTTAAAGCAATCCGTCGTTTTTTAGAAGATCAAGAAAACTTTATTGAAGTAGAAACACCGATATTAACTCGTTCTACTCCTGAAGGCGCTAGAGATTATTTAGTCCCCTCTCGTGTGAATCCGGGGGAGTGGTATGCGTTGCCGCAATCCCCCCAATTATTTAAGCAATTGTTGATGGTATCGGGCTTTGATCGATACTATCAAATTGCTCGTTGCTTTCGAGATGAAGACTTGAGAGCGGATCGACAGCCAGAATTTACCCAGTTGGACATGGAAATGAGTTTCATGTCCCAAGAGGAAATTATTGAGCTGAATGAAGCGTTAGTTAGTCATATTTTTAAAACGGTTAAAGGGATTGATTTACCGCAACCGTTTCCGCGTCTGACGTATGCCGAAGCGATGGGACGTTACGGTACAGATAAACCGGATACGCGCTTTGGTTTGGAATTAGTTGATGTTTCTAATTTATTGAAAGATTCGGGATTTAAAGTATTTTCTAGCGCGGTAGCGTCTGGGGGAATTATTAAAATTTTACCCATTCCTGGGGGAAATGAAGCGATTTCCAATGTCCGGATTAAACCCGGTAAGAGTGGTGATTTATTTAAAGAAGCGAGTGAAGCGGGTGCGAGTGGTTTAGCTTATATTCGAGTGCGCGAAGGAGGTGAAATTGATACGATTGGGGCGATTAAAGATAATCTAACGGAAACCCAGAAACAGCAATTATTAGAGTTAACGGGTGCAAAAGCAGGTCACTTGTTGTTGTTTGGTGCTGGTGCAACTGATGTTGTGAATAAAACCTTAGATCGCTTGCGGATGGTCATTGGTCGAGAGTTAGGATTGATTGAGCAAGATAAGATTAACTTACTTTGGGTGACGGATTTCCCAATGTTTGAATGGAATGCTGATGAGAAGCGTTTAGAGGCGTTACATCACCCCTTTACCGCTCCCCATGCTGATGATTTAGTGGACTTAAAAACGGCTAGGGCACAAGCTTACGATTTAGTTTATAACGGGTATGAAGTAGGCGGTGGCAGTCTACGGATTTACCAAAAAGATATTCAACAACGGGTGTTTGAAGCGATTGGTTTGTCTCCAGAGGAAGCGCATAATAAGTTTGGGTTTCTGTTAGAAGCGTTTGAGTATGGCGCACCGCCTCATGGGGGAATTGCTTATGGGTTAGATCGATTGGTAATGCTGTTAGCAGGAGAGGAGTCGATTCGAGATGTAATTGCATTTCCGAAGACGCAACAGGCGAGTTGTTTGTTAACGGATGCCCCGGCTAAAGTAGATGAGAAGCAGTTGAAAGAATTGCAAGTCGCTTCAACTTATAAGCCAAAAGCTTAAGAGTTTTGAGTTTACAACCCAGAATTCAAAACTCAGCATTTATCACAGTTAATCACCCGTAACAAAATTTCTCCCCCTCAATCTTTTTTAGGGTTATTCAGCCAGACATGATACAGCGCTTTTCTGGTGAGTGAGGTACAAAGATCCCCGACTTCTTGGAGAAGTCGGGGATCTTGCTTGGATATACTGTACTTCATAAACCTGAAATAGGCTGTATAAGATGCCCATCCCACAAAACCCTGTCTTCGATTAACAATTAGCAATTAACAATTAGCCATTTTATACTTCTTTTTTGAGGATTCCATGTCAACCCTAACCTCTCGTATGCAAGCGGTGCAATCACCCTTAATTCCCATTATTGGCGAACTGATTCGGAGTAACCCTGGAACAATTTCGTTAGGACAGGGTGTAGTTTATTATGACCCACCCCCAGAAGCGATCGCATTTTTGCCAGAATTCCTGGCTGATGCAGATAATCACAAATATAAACCTGTTCAAGGAATTGCGCCATTACTAGAAGCACTTGAAGTAAAACTTAAAACTGATAATAACATTGAAATTAACGAAAAAAACTGTATTGTGGTCACAGCGGGAAGCAATATGGCATTTATGAATGCGATTCTTGCTATTAGTAATCCCGGTGATGAAATTATTCTCCAAACGCCTTATTATTTCAATCATGAAATGGCAATTACTATGGCGAGTTGTCGTCCGATATTAGTACCAACCGATCCTAATTATCAGCTACGTCCTGATGCGATCGCGCAAGCCATTACAGAAAAAACAAAAGCAATCGTTACCATTTCGCCGAATAACCCTACTGGGGCGGTGTATTCCCAGGAAGTGTTGCAGGAAGTTAATCAACTTTGTGGCGATCGCGGTATTTATCATATTAGTGATGAAGCCTATGAATATTTTACCTATAACGGAGTAAAGCATATTTCTCCAGGTTCATTTCCCCACAGTAGTGAACATACGATTTCCCTCTATAGTTTCTCGAAAGCTTATGGATTTGCAAGCTGGAGAATTGGGTATATGGTCATTCCCAAACACCTACTAGGTGCGGTAAAAAAAGTTCAGGATACGATTCTCATTTGTCCCCCAGTTATTTCTCAGTATGCCGCATTGGGAGCATTGCAGGCAGGTTCTGGGTATTGTAAGAATCATATTCAGACGATCGCAACGGTGCGACAGTTAGTACTAGATTCGTTAAAACCTCTAGCGAGTTTATGTACAATTGCGCCTGCTGATGGGGCGTTTTATTTTCTATTAAAAATTCATACTCACTTAAATGCCTTTGAATTGGTGGAACGGCTAATCCGGGATTATCAAGTAGCGGTGATTCCGGGTACGACATTTGGAATGAGTGATGGGTGCTATTTACGTCTGGCTTATGGTGCTTTACAAAAGGAGACAGCCGCGATTGGAATTGAGCGATTAGTACGGGGTTTGCAAAGTATTTTATAGGGTATTGGTTGTTGGTTGTTGGTT
>DNGI01000157.1:0-16317 GCA_003486645.1 Cyanobacteria bacterium UBA11370
GACAAGGAATGCCAGAACATATCTCACCGATAAGGACTCACTCATAACCAAGAGAACGTTGCACTTGGCGCAGAGTGTCCTGAGCATACTGATTGAGCATTACACCAGGCTTTTGGAGAAGTTCAGCCACTCTACGTCGAGTCGGCTGATATCCTTGTGAGTGAAGCTCTTTTGCAATAGTCTCGATTTCTTGGCTGATGCGGTTTCTTTCTTCCAGACCACAGCCTTTTATATAATCTTTGTAGCGTCCAGTAATTTGGCGCGACAGAGAGGGGAAATAAGTGTATAAATAGCTATTATTTTTGTAACCGAGTCGTCTGACAACTTCTAATAAAGACGGAGGCGGAAACTCATCCAAGGCAGCTTCTAAAATCGGTTGAATTGTTTGCTGACGCTCAAGTTTTCTAAAACTAGCATGGTTGAGTTGAATAAGAGAGCATATCTCTGAAAAATGATATTGCAGAACTAAAGGACGATAGTTAAGACGGCGTGCAACATCCTGCAATGATGGGGGCGGGGACTCCTGAAGTACCTGTTCAAGGACTAACTGAATAACTTGCTTTCTTGGCTTATCTAGTCTTTTTAAATGTTTGCGCGGTCGAGAGGGTGGAGAGGGTGGAATCACTGCCTGGTTCAAGCCATCAGCCGCTAAAATATCAGTAGTTAAAAAATCTACTAGGGAGATTTGTAAGCGCTCAGTAAATTGTAATAGTTTATCAATCTGCGGTAGAGTTGCATCCTGATACCAACAACTCAATGTTGCTGCGCCAATCCCAACAAAGTGAGACAAAGCAGTGACATTACCTCCACAAATTTGATTAATATAACGAGAAAATATTTGTTGAACTCTAGAGGATTCTGTGGGCAGATTATGACTAGATGCCGCTCGAATTAACTCTTCAATATTATTGAGTATATAAGAAGAGTGATTGTCGAATATTTCGGCTTTAATTAAGCCAAGAACAACTTTTTTCGTTGAGCGTTGTCCCAGCCAATGACCACATTTATTACAGTATCCAGGTCGAGAGTTTCTACACAAAACCAGCTGCTGCTGATGACAGTGAGGACACTTAGAAAGTAGGCGATGATGGTGGTAGGGACATTCCTCAATAATTTTAATTGACCATAGAAGCGGTTCGTAGATACTATGGTCACTATTTAGCCACTCTTGATAGCAAATAGGACACCAAGCACGAATAGGACGCAGTAAACCTCTTTTAGAAACAATTTCAGCCAACGGCAGTAAAGTAAGACAACGCAAATCTTTCCCTCCGGTGAGAGCTTCTAAAGCCATCACCAGATTAGCTGCCATCAACCCCATGCCATTTAGTGCAGTTCTATCTCTGTCAATGCCACATACTTTACTGATGCTCTCAACTTGAACCGATGATGGGTTTTTTTCTCTCCTAATTATGGGCGCAATTTCAGCCAGAATTAATTGTCCGACGTTAACGCAATGTTCTTGAGCGAGTCGAATTAAGTAACCAGCTAAGCTTTCTACATAAGGGGTGCCAACACCAATCGGTTCTAAATGATAAAAACGGCTTCTAGGAGGAATTGCAGGTTTTTGCACATTCCAAGATTGATAAAGAGTAAGTTGGGATTGTACCATGTTACTTAACTCCCACAAGGGTGTCGTCTTGGTTTGGGTTGTCCCACTTGTTTGGGTTTTTTTCTGATTAAATTATTACCAGAAGAAAACTCTGAGAATAGCTGTGAATCCGACTGACTCTGTACGGATGTTACGGGCAACCCCAGTTCAGCACGCAGTTGTTCGACTTCTGCTTCAAGAAGAGCATGGTTGCTCTCACCTTCCTTAATCTTCTTGAGAATATTTCGGCATTGAGCAACTCCTAAAGCTCGTCGTTCTAAATGTTTTTTCCCGACAGTAACAGCACCTTCTGATATAGCATCTGCCAGTGCATTTCTCAACCAATTCTTAAGAATACCTACACATCCCAGACTCCGTTCATAGCAATAATCCCAATTTGATAATAAATCTGGCACTTCTGGCAATGGCAGATGTAATTGGAACCCCCAAACTACGCTTTGGAATATTTCTCTATCTTCTTTGACATCAGCACGATATCGACGAAAATGTACGTAAACACTACGTCTGCTTAATTGGTCGCCGACATCGTGAAGAGTGAGTAATTCATAAGTCCCAACTAACCCGTGAACTACCTCGGTACGGTTAGCCAAGGACTTAATCGCTTCTGGTAAATCTGTGAGTTTTCGCCCACTGGCAACCATCAGTAGATGATGGGCTTCATCAATAAAAAATATCTTTGGCTTTCGATGTTTTAAAGCTTGTTCTAACGCCCAGCCTAAGTCAGTTTCAATGACTTTAGGTTCGATGACAACTTGACCGTTATTATTCCGATAAATTCCTCTTGTACCATAGTCTATTTTCTGGTCAATCAAGGGTTCATTGAGAGCAAATAAACAGCGTTTAATATGGTCTTTGGAGTTAAACAGCCCGGATTTTTGGACTACGGCTTCAACACTAGCAACTGGTAAGCGACCTGGGTCAGCTTCTAGTTCCGGTAACGTTGACTCAATCAACCATTTTTCAATTATCAGTCGCAGGGTTGTTTTTCCAACTCCAGTCGGCCCATAAATAAAAATCACCCGCGATTCTCCCGACTCGTTAACAAGCAATTTAAGTAAATTGACGGCTTCGTCTAAGCGGGGATGCGCCATCGTATAGTTGTCAAAGTAAGCCAATTTCTCGGCTTGAGATTGTGTCAGTAGAGATGGGGGAAATTGTTGGGGATAAGACATGATTAATAAGAGTCAAAAAGTTGGAGTTCGTTGGGATTAATCGAGAGATTTGCAGTGCTTGATTGGAAAGGTGAATAACTGTTTTGATTGGCAGGGCAGATTGGTTCTGATTCTGGCGATTGGCTATCAATTTGAGTGGTCACAGTTCCCCCCTCAATGACTCGAAAAACTTCCGTCATCTGAGCATCCATCAGCCGTTGTGAGAGTAGAACTTCTTCTGCCTCTGCACTGGCTAAAAAATCCGCTAACTTTTTGGCTCTAACTAAGAATTGCTTTTGATGATTTTGCTGTCGTTTTTGTAACTCGGCGGTGGCTAACCAAATCTCTTTTTCTGAACGCCCTTTCAGGATGGAATAATATTCGCTAATACATTTAACCCATTGACCTCGGACATAGGCATAGGCAGTACCAGCATCAAATGGGTCGTATCTGATATTGACATAAGTGTGATGAATTTCTGGGTCTTTAAAGGTATTAGACCAGTAGCGAATACCTCGGATTTGTATTCCTTGGCTGGGATGAACTTTGACTTGTCCTTTGGGTGTACTTGGTAAGGTTAATAGTTTCCAGTTTTCGTCATTACAAATCTGTCGATGGGAACGATTACCGTATTCTGCTATCCCCGTTGTAAAAGCTGACTGAGGGGAAACTCCTAAAGCTGGATGTGCGGTGGTGTCGTACTCTGAGTAAGCCCATTGGCATAAATACAGGTACAAACTACCTAAAGTCCACACTGCCAAATTTTTGGGATTGAATGATTTGGTGACTAACCTAACGTTTTTTGTGATTTGGGTATTCCCTGTCAGATTGTAGAGAAACTGGGTGTTAGCAGTGCCAAATAATCGTTCACAAACGCCACTAAATCGCGATGCTGCTGGCGGTCGGTGTTTGAGCGTGCATTCAAACCAAGCTAATAGGCTTTCAAAGTAGGTACTGTGAAACTCTTTGCCGTTGTCGGTGATGATGATTTGCGGTAAGCGAGAATGCCGCATCACGCAAATTCGCAGTACCATCATGCAACTGCGATAGGAAGGTGGGTCAAAAGTAATATAAACGGCTAGAATTCTGCGACTGTAGGCATCGACCAGAAAGGTGGCCCAAGGTCGGCCTAGTACCACTCCAGTTTTTGAACACCGAGCTTCTATATCTAGCTGGGTATGGTCGATATGGCCAATCTCGAAGGGACGGTCTCCATGTCGGGGTGTGGTCAGTTCTAGCTCCCAGTAAAAAGGTTGCTGTGGGTAAGCAGCTCTTTGTCCTTTCCGCTTCAGGGTTTGGGTGTAGCCTGAATGTCGTTTGATTTCTTGAATGAATGTCTTGTAGCTAGGAATTTGGTTCTCTGGAATTCCGGCAGTTGAGCAGGCGCGGACAAAAGCTCCATAAACTTCAGATTTTCGTTTTTGTTTATGGGTTTCGTAATCTTGGGTAATAAACTCGGTCATCAGTTCTAAAATCTGTTGGGGCAGTTTGCGGTTGCGGTTGCCCTTGGTATGAGAGATTGTCAGCAGTCCGATGTACCCATAACCGTACTTTTGCTGCGCGATGCGATATTTAGCCTGCCAGTCTCGCAAGGTGCGTTCCGGTATAGTTTGATTTTCTGTTGGTTGACCCCAAAGATGGGATTGGAGTAGATGGTAGCGCCGATTGGCTTGTTCTAAATCAGCAGGACTAGCTTTCTTGAGTAAATCTGTGAGTTGTTCGCTCAAAGGGCTGGAGTTAGTAGTAGTTAAACCTGTGATTTTTCCTAACTGAAGAAGGCGCTTAAACTCTGCGTGTCGCAATGTCACTAACTCTCCGGACTGATGGAGCAGAGCAATTTCTGTTTCACCGCTTTGAACTATGGTATAGCTTCTGCTATCCCAACAAATTGGTGTAGAGGGCGCTATGTCTACCACTGGTAGACTAATAGCATCTGTTGAAGATGATGACTTCAGCGATTGATAGGTTTGTGCTGTGGTACGGTCGGGAAAAACTTTACAGTTTTGGGGTTCGACTAGAGGGGCTGCACCCCAGTCTACATAGATTTGTTCGGTGGCAATTAGGAAATAAATTTCATCGGGTTTAATTCCCCAATTCTGATTCAATAACTGATTGAGTGCGATTCCTGGTTGGCTATTGATTATGCTATGCAGCAGTTGGGTTGTTGCTGTTTCTAAAGTTGGATATTCACTTCGGTAATAGTCTTCTAAAAAGATGATGTTGCGTTGTAACACCCAATTTATTTGAGCGTCTGACCACACACAAAAGTCCATTCCCAGTCGGGCTGCATATTCTGTAGCCAAGGGCATTTGCCACTGACCATTTTCTCCATAACTGTAATGCTGTGGCTGTTTTTCTACTTTCTTTTTCAGTTCTCTTTCTGTTTTACACTCTATCCATCCAGCGGTTGTTCTTTTGAGTACAAAAAAGTCTGGAGTGTAGAAAAAGCCCATGTTTCGACCTGATTGGGACTTATATTGCAGCTTAATCGATGGTGGCTGGTCGTAAAATTCTAAGATATTCCAGTCGTGTTCTAGTTGGTAAATTAATGCTAACTCTAGCTTGTGGGATTCAAACTGAATGCTTCTGCCCATTTTCTGACTGGGATAAAATCCAGAAACATTCTTTCTCCCTCCACCTACGCGCCGTGCTGGTTCACTGCTGCGGATGATTTCTATTGTCTTTTTTTGCAGTGCCGATAGGTTGTTACGATTACACCAGTTATCGAACTCTTCTGTTGTGAGCATACTGGCATCTCCTGAAGAGGTTCTAGATGCGACTCACAACTAATGCCTTGTTTTTCTTGGGCAGTGAGGTAAAGCTTTTACCTTTGAGTATCCTTGGCACTGGCTTGAGTGCTTGATTTAATCTTACTTGTTCATCTTGAAGAAAAATCTTAAAATTTTGGCAGCTTTATGGTTCCATTTTTAGTCAACGGCAATCAAATCGTTCCATCTTCAGCAGATGCCGGGTGGCTACTTGACGCCAGAATGAGTGTCGCAGCCACAGTCGCGGCAAGTTTATCCTTCCAGTCCCGGCAATCTTCTGGGTACATTGACAGCAAAGGTTTTGAGCCAGATTGCCCCAGGTGGTAGCTTCGCTAGTTTCGCCCCAATAAATTTGGGGGATTCTTGATTGTCTTACTTGCTGCTTTTTGCAGGAAGTCTGTAGTCGGGGGATGATCGCTCATGTGTAAGCTAGGAATATCTTTATCATTCATCACCGTTGCTGTGCGGTTTTTTTGCCCTCTGTGCCCACTCATCCCAGTTGAAACCCTTCAGAATTTCTCGCCCTAGTCCCACGTTTTTGCTGAGAGTAGGGCAGGGGTGTAAAGAGTATAATTATGTACCAATCAAGCTAAGTAAAGATTTGTGACTGCACTTGTGTCTTCTCACCTCCAAGTTCCCCAACAGCGGCTGAGTCAGTTAATTGAGCAGCTACTAGAAGAGGGTTGGACTCAAAGCAGTTTAGCCAACACCGTCGGTGTAGATTTCTCAACGGTGTATCGGTGGTTGAAGGGCAAAACCATGCCTGACCCAGATTCCAAGAACTTCCGGCAATTGGCGAGGTTGAGTGGTGGTAATGCCAGAACACTACAACTTTATTTGGACGGGGAAATTTCTCTGTCAGTTTACCGCCACGGTTTGGAGAAGAAAGGAGCGGTGAATGTAAAAGACTCCAAGAGACCTGGCTCTGATGAGATTAAAGCAGAAGTTTTAGCCAAGATTTACGCACTCGATCCAGTCGATATTGCTGACGTGATTTCTTCTACGGTTGCATTTTTAGCCAAGCAAGTTTGAGGAGTGATCGCCAGAACGCGATCAATAGCAAGCATCAGATGTGGATGAATTAGCGATCGCCCCAACCGCGACCGCATTAGCGAGGGATTTACAGCGTTTCTGGCTCTATTCCCAATGCCCTGAGCTGTTCCCGCAGGCGTGCATTCTCCCGCTCGGCTCGTTCTGCCCGTTCCTCCCCCGTCAACAGCAAATTGCCCTCACTATCCCACCACCGCAGCCAGGGCAGTTCGACGTTTTTGTAGCGCCCCTGCCAAATGCCGAGTTCTACTCCTAGGGGCGCAATCGGGTAGTGTCCGCGCTCATTGGTTGGCAGTAAACTGTAGCGTCCCTCTATCAGATGATAGACTTCGACGCTGGATCGGGTGACTTCATAGATGCCGTAGAAGGGGATGTGAACCGCTTGTTCGTACACCCAGAATTTGCCTTCGTAGGGCGTTGTATCGCGCTCTTCCTGACCGTTCCCAGAGACAAATTCTAAGGCGATCAGGGGGGAAACAATTTCCTGCCAGAGGACGTAGGAGCGCCGCATTTGACCGTCTAAGGTGGGCGGAACATTGGGGACGTAAAACCAGTCTGGAGCCGTGGCTTCCGCCCCCGCTTCGCTAACGGCTCCGCGCTCTGGGGGGTCGGTTAAGCGCCAGTAGATGCCGCTATCTTGCCCGATCGCATATTGTCCGTCGGGGTGGAGTTGTTGCAAAATCGGTTCGATGGACTCGGTTAATAGAATACTTTGAGGATGTTCTTGAAAGTTTTTCACAAAGATGCCATCGGACTCTGGGAGTTGGGTATGGTCGGGTAATGTTGTGGGTAGTTCAGGTAAAGTTTTCATGATTTTGGCATCTACCTCGCCTCTGTTTCATTTATGGTAATTTTAAATAATTCAGCTTAATGAGCGATCACAGTGCGATCGCTCGACGTAATTGGGCATCAAGATTGAGGATTTGCTAGGGTGCGCTCTGGCGTTGGAGTTTGTATTCTACACCAGAGAGTTAGGGTACGCCGTAACGCACCGTGAGAAGTGGAGTTGTTGGTGTGCTCTGCGAAGTAAAGCATCTACAAGATTGGCGATCGCTAATCAAACGGATTTAAGGTCATTAACCGATCAATTCGTCTAAAATCTTCGACATTGCGAGTCACTAGCATACACCCTTCAACTAAAGCACAAGCTGCGATTAGAGCATCCGCCAATCCAAGGCGGTAATTATAGCGAATTTCAGCAGCACTGTCTAATACTGAATTAGTTAGCGAGACGCAAGTTAATATTCTCAAAAATGTGCGGATTTCATTCCTTTGAACATCAGTTAAGCCAGCATAACAGAGTAACTCTACCCAAGTAATTGGACAGTAATATCCAACAGCATCTCCAGCTTGAATCTCATCAAAAATTGGTTGGACAACAGAGTTACCATTGAAATAATAAATTAGGATGTTTGTATCGAGCAGATATCTACGACTCATGCCAGACTTCTCGGTTCCATTCCTGCCGAATTTGCAACTGGAATGCTAAAGCATCTATTGGTTGGGATAAGAATCCAAACCATTGATCAAGATTTGGCAATGGCCGTGTTTGAAGGCTATCTTGAGATGTAGCTGCTACTTGCCGACGCACTAGCGCTGCCAAATCTTCGATGAGGCGAAGTTGTTCGTCTGGTCTGAGTTGTTCGACTTGACTGAGAATCTCATTATAGATGGTCATAGTTGTGGCTCTACAATGATTGAAAGCTAAATCTAGTATAGAGTGCAATTTCAAAAAGCAAGATTGCCTCTCCCCACGGACGATCGCCCCCTCTTTCCCCGCTTGCCTTTTCCAGCAAAAATGCGCTCACCCCCCGAGCTCAACTATCATTCCTTGCCCACTCAAACAAATGCGATCACCAATCTATCCTTAAACCAAATAAAGCGAAGGGCGATCGCACTCCATTCTCCAAATCTTTCCAGGCGCGATCGCATGGGTGAGTTGAGAAGATTTTTTCTGTAAGCGTCATCCTTTTACGATTGATGCGATCATTAGACCTCTCCAAAAATCTATAACCCAGTCATAGCAATAAACAAGCGTGGAGCGAAGCCGAATCTAAAATTGACGCTCAAGAACGAAGTAATAAGGGTTTCAGGTCTCTAAATCGAATTGAGCGGCAAAACTATGACGCATTGCAACGTCAATCGCTTGACCGGATTCCGTCGATTCTATTATTTCTAAAATTAGAGAACCAATTCTCAATCTGACTAAACCACAAACCGTTACAATAATCGACTTGTATCGCCTTTTATGCAAGCGAAATCTTTCTCGAACAATCTTGAATATTTTCACAACTCTAATAAGATGCTCTACAAAAATTCGCTTCGATGATGCCCTTTTATTTTCGGCTTTCTGTTTGGGCGTTAGTTCTCCGTTTTTCGGCTTTTTCGAGGGTGTGGTTATTTGAGCTTCTCCAAAATAAGCTTTGTCGCCTAGACGTTGTTGAATACCTCTGTGCATTGCGCTGCTGTAAGTTTTGAACCTGGTCCATTAGGAATCATCAAATTGTCCGGTCCTCCACCATGTGTAGTATGATCACTTAATCCACTAATAGGAATATGCCCAATTTCGTGGGCTAGTGTACGTCTATTAGCGCTATTAGATATATAGAGATGCCTGTTAAATGGAGCTCGGTCGCCACTTGAGCAGTCTGGACTGAAATTCACTCCATTTAATCGAGGGGTCATTGATTCAATATAAAACACCTTATATCTACTGTTGAGTCCGAATTCGACGGTTACGTTCTCGCGCAAATCCCTTTCTTCTTGATGAGCATCGGAGCAGGAATGAATTCGTTGAAGATCGGTATCTCCGCCTAGCCAGGTTCTCGTTTGTGCTTCGGTTGCGGATGCACCTGTTCCTAGGACAAAACGAACACAACATTGATTGAAAACGGTATTGGCAAATTCTAAATCGGCGATCGCATCCCGGTTCGAGCCATGCAACGAAACAATATCGATCGTTGCAGTTTTGGTGGTTGAACATCCAGAAGTTGGTCCTTCACCACTTCCAGTTGGAGCCGGACGATCAGCAAAACGTTGATCTAGCCAGCCCATAGTAATCGGACCCACGATGCCATCCACCTCGTCATCGCCTAACCCAGAAGCACGTTGAAAGTCCTCGACAGCCGCTTTAGTTTCTGCCCCAAAAATACCGTCTACTCCGAATTGAGGAAGAGACAGTCCAGCATCTATAAGTGCTTGCTGAAGTTTCAAAACTGCCGTACCACGACTACCAATCTGAAGCAATTGTTCTTCGTCATAAACAGCTTCAAGAACCTCGTCCCCTGCCAAATGTTCTGCGGTGAGATCGTGTCCATCACCGATGGTTCGTTGAATAACCGCAGTTAAACTTTCACCTGTTTGTTGAAGTGTATGAACTAATTCATGTGCCAACAACTGCTGTCCTGCTAAGGTTCCTGGGGCATACTGTCCAAGTCCAAATACCACATCTTGCCCTAATGTGAAGGCTCGCGCATTAATTGCCTGAGCCACCTTTGCCGCTTTTGCATCGGTATGGACTCTCACTTGGCTGAAATCGTAACCAAAGCGTGGCTCAAAGAAACTGCGAACTGATCGAGGCAAGGGTTGTCCGCTATCGTGTAGTCTTTGAATGTTAGAAGTAAGGATTGGTTGAACTTTTGATTCTGGCATTCGCATCACCTCATCAGCAATGCGATCGGCTTCTTGTTCGTAGTGATCCCCCGGTTCGCTAATCTTCAACTTGGTTTGAATCCCCAATTCATCCTGACAACGCGGACAACCCCCACCACAAGCGCATTGACGTTGTAGCAGTGGCATTCCTGTTGATAAGGGGGAAACTGAGCGCGATCGCCCTCTATCCCCATTCTTCGGTTTGACAAAATTATTAATCGGTTGTTTTGTAGCCAGAGTTCTCATAGTTGTACTACCTCCAAGATACACAGATGAATGCTTAATCGCCTCAACGGCGATCGCCCCTATCTAACCTAATTTCGTAAACCTCTTCGCGGCGGGCATTTTCTCGAATATTATTGATCGATGAATACAACAAATTGCCATTTATATCGATGACAGTAATGTAGAGATCGGGACCCGGTTCCAAACCTTCGCCAAAGTCCTGAATGCGGTAGGTAATGCGAAATTCTCCTTCCCGATTTGTCAGTGCCGATCCTAATTTGTCGTCATAGCGGCGATCGCGATCCAGGGCACTTACCATCAATCCAGCCATCCCCTGTCCCTTTTCATCTATCACTCGTCCTCGCACTACCCATGCCTCTCGCTCTGAAGGGGTTTGGTCATCTTTCGGCGGGGTTTCTGGTGGTTGTTTCCCGCCGCAAACGGGACTCAAATCGGCTCGTTTTAGCACGATATCTTCTACTAAAATACGCTCACCTCCTACTAATATTATAAAGTCTTTCTGGCGGTAGATTAACTCACCTTTGGAGTTGCAAACTACTACAAAAACGCCCTCTTGAATCGATTGAGAATTTTTTTCTAGCGCCTCAGCGTTAATTATCAGGGCGTAGTAGCCTGAATTCTGGGTTTGAGTATTACCGAGAGGGGGAATAATAGTTCCTTGAATATTGGCTAGAGATACTACCAAACCCGCTAAACCCCGTCGATTTTCATCCACGACTCTACCGTGAATCAGGGAATCTTCTGAGTTAACTTCAGGGACGCGAATTTTAGCAATTTCCAGTTCAACGTCTAAATCTCTGGAAATAGCTTGATTGCGTTTTATACTGGCTTGAACTTGTTGTACCCGCAAGTTTTCTCTGCCTAATTTTTTCTCCAATCGCTTGGCTTCGTGTTGCAGGAGGGAACCCATAATAACTTGTACATCTCGAACTTGTTGTAAGGCGTTGATGTTTTCAGTACCTGCATCAGTGAAGGCTTTAAGGATTTGTGTTAGAGCTTCGGGAGGGAAATTATCGTTCATATCGATAATGGATAATGGGTAATTGAGAAGAGGGTTAATCCTGGGTTGATGGAAATAATTTTTTACAAAAGGTTGTATCTAAAACCTGATTTCCCGCAAAGAGGAGAGCCGGACTTGCGATCGCATTGAAGGCATTGATAGCAAAGATGCAGTGGTCACCCTGATTAGTTGTGGTGTTATTCATTAGTGTACTCAAAGTTACCAGTGATGTTCTGATAGAATTAGACTTGTTTGCGTCAATAATTTCTTTAAAACGGCTGTTGCTGGCTCGTAAGGTTGTTGCCCAAAGCACGGTATTGATAGCCAGGGTTCCCGTCTTTTGTATGGGGATGCCGCCTAAGCATTCGGATTGATTCCCATCAAATCCAATGTCATCGATGGAGAAAATCCATTGGCTGGTGAGGCTGGTGTTTTTGATTCCCGATCGCGTTTGATTGTTGTTGAATAGAGTATTACCGTCAGGAAATAGCAGGTTAGGTTGGGAATTTTTGGGGGCGACAAAACTGTTGCTATTTTCAGCGCCAGAGAGTGCGCCATTGGATGCGTTTATGCCACCGAATCCCGGCATTCCCAGTCGATTTAATCCGCCTAAATTAACGATCAGAATTGTTCCAGCAAGCTGTTCAAAAAACTCTGTTCCAGATAGTTCGCTAGTAAAATAGTTGTTAACAACTGAAACAGATCCGATCGCTAAAATAGTCAACGCTTGACCCGCAGGTTGATTGATAATATTATCATGCATTCGTGCGGCAAATTTGCCAATTGGTAAGCTTGTGTTGGCGATACTCGCAAGAGAGTTGTTGCCACTTAAAGCGGTTGAAATTAGACTGAGAATCGGCAAGGATGAAGCAACTAAAACAATGCCACCTCGTTTGCCAGGAGTTAGAGGAGTTGTGGAATTGGTTAATGAACCATTATCGGCGATCAAATTGTGAGTAATATCTATCTGTTCTCCGTAGGTGACAAAAACGCCGCATACGGGGTTAATGTGGCTGGTTCCATTGGTTTCAATGCGATTGCGATCAATGGTAAGATTGGCGCACATACCGAGAGAAATTCCACCAAATCCTCTGGATTTAATTTCATTTCGTAAGGCTTCATTGAGGGGATTTTGCAAACAGTTAAAAATGTGGTTTTCACGAATTTCCAAGCCGACGATCGGATTGCCAAAGACAGCTAGGAATTGCACCAATGTTCCGATTTGACGATTCGTAGTTTTAGGTAAAGAATTCCGCTCGATGCGAGGGATACCAATTCCTGATAATCCCATACTGGAAATTTCGTTGCGCTCGATTTCGATGTCGTAAATAAAAGCAAGTAAATCACCCAAATCGATTTCTTCCTGCACTACATCAATTTGACAAAAGCTAAATTTTTTCTGCGAATCTCCTAAGAAAGTAATCCGATTGATTTTATAACCGGGAGTTGTAATCTCAACCTGATAGTCTCCAGCATCCAATTCGGCAGGGAAGTAACCATCCGCATTTGTTGTTGTAACTACAGGAGAACGATCGAGACGTTCAAATACAACTGTGATGTTTGCCAATCCAATTCCTTCACGTCTTACCCAACCGTTGATACCTCCACCAGGATGTTCGATAACCTGTTCATCATTATCTTCTTCTGAATTTTCTTCTAATTCTTCCAAAAATTTAGCTACAGAAGTTCCCAAGGATATACCATTTCCTGCACCACCAGAAATTTTGTTGTCCCACAGCTTAACTCGTTCGGAACCACCAGCAACTTGAATGCCTCCTAATGCTTTGTAGGGATTAGTGGGGATAAAGAAAAGCGGAATCTGCCAAATTAAATTGATGTAAGCAACAAATGCTGGAATGTTAGTGTAAATGATTTCTAAATCCGCGCACGGATCGGTTGGATCGGGAGTTTCTCCGCCATTTGGATTGTCGGAAGGTGGTGTTTTTTCAGCCAGAATTACGCCGATATCGTTGCGATCAATAAGGCTATCTTCTGCCGTTAAGTAAATCGCAACTCCCGTTCCTGCTTTATCCAACATCCGAATTTTGTTGTGGTGAATGTGAATATTCAATCCGCGATCGATCTGGATTGCTTCTTTACAGGCGATAATTCGATTGCCTCCGATTTCGATTTCTTTGAGATTCCCAAATCCAGTTCCTTCTAGAACAATGGCAGTTCCTCCCAGGGTGACTAAATCCATGTCGAGTAAAGCAATACATTCGGAATCAATAATCTGGAAAATCGGAGATTCTCTGGTTTCTTTTTGAGGAATCACGCGAGTGTTTTTGCCACAACCTTCAATTTTGATATTGTGCTTTCCTTGAATAAGAACATTGGCTTCGTGAAGTCCGGGTAAAAGGCATATTTTGCCACCTGACTTGGGAAGGTGTCGGAGTGCTTCTTCTATTTTGTCAAAATCCCCGTGAGTGGTTTTACCATCTCCCACCGTAAACGAACAACATCCATTTTGTTGAGTTAGCGGACGAAAGATATCACGACAATCTTCAATTTGTTCATTATCAAAAAAGATATCTGAATCAGCATCCCAGTTCAATTCTGCTAGAGGAACGCGATGGTATTCAATCCCTTGTGGGGGTTTATCGTCAATAAGAATTTCATCATTAACAATTTCTCCGGCACGAACTTTAAATGTCCAATAATCTCCAGATCGATAATAGGTTGCATCGGGATTGTCAAATTCTAATCGGATGCCATCTCGGAGTTCATTCGGTTCTGTGGCTTCTGTTACTTTGGGGAAAGATGCGATCGCACTTATCCCATTCCACAAACGGAAAAACACTTTTTCCGATGGGAAACCTGGCTCAACATAATGCTCATTACTGACAGTCAAATCATCACCATTTAAGGTAACTTCTGCACCATAAGTTACGCGCCAGAAACCTTGTTCTTCATCCCACTCGACAACTTCCATGTAAAAATCGGTCAACCCCGACATTTTAATGGCTTGGTTGTTTGCTGTCACGGTAACTATTTTATTGCTTTCGTCTTCAATCCAGTTGCCACGTCCCACTAAGCCACCATTGAACTGAGACCATTTGAATGAGGGAGGAACATCGTCATTGATTTTAGCAATTTCGATGCGATAAAGGTGGTGTTCAAATCCGGTGTAGCCACCGCCTTCCACTACTGGACAATCGCCGCCTGTTTCGGTTGTTTCTTGCAGAGAAACTTTGAGTTTGCCTTTCTGATTGAGATCATCTTTTAACTTATCGATGATATTGTGGCAGTCTTGATCGTCTGCTAATCTCAACAATCGAAAGCCCATGGATGTGAGAACTCGTTCGGTGGTATCGGGACCTCCCAATGCAGGTTCGATTAACAGATTTGGCTTTTGGAAAGCGTTGAGTTCTTCTCGCCAAACTTCCAAAATTACAGCATCTCGGATACCATTTCTAATGATGGGAGGTTCAAGATAAGTTGCGGTGCGCGTTACTATTGATTCGCCTAGTAAAGTGACGGCTAAACCATTTACCCATCCTTCACCAGGGTAAATTTCTAGCTTTACTTTACCTTCTTCTACTTTAGCGTGAGTAACTTTAAATGCGTTGGGTTGCTGACTGGAAATAGCGGCAACATTTGCACCAATAATCTGTTGTGCGGCGCTGTCTTGCCAATTTAGTGTGAGTTGGGTTTGGTCATTCCAATCGCGATCAAGTAATACCCTTCCCTGTTGGTGCAAAACACCATTCAGATTTTGCTTGTTAATTGCATCCCATCTGGAAAAATCGCCTTTCATAATTTATCTCCAATGTTGGTAATGGGGAATGGTGAATTTAAGTGACTGGTATAAGTATGGGTCGTATTCCTAGGGGCATGAATTCTCGAAAGCGAATCTGTAAATTGCGCCATTTGTGTGCTTCTAAAAGAAATCCAAATGCACCCATTTGATCGTCATTGGGACCTCGTTCTAGAATGCGAAAATCGGAAGTGCGATTAAGTTGTCCGTATGCAGGTTCGCCAAATATCTCGCTGACAAATCGGAGTTTGGCTTCAGTTCCAATTACGCATCCTAAATTTTGAGGTAAACGGTCTTCTTTTCCGGAAAAATAGCTATAGCGAATACATCCGGTTTGGTTATTTAACACTTCTAAAGCGTGAACCCAAATTCCGCCTCTACCGCTGATTTGTTCGACTCGCATTCGTCCGAAAACGGTAATTTCATTAACCTGAGTAGGTGGTCCCCAATTATTTACTGGATCGCTAGCATTGGTAACAGCAAAACTGGTTTCTGGGTTGTCGCTAACTCCTTTTCCAGCATCGATAATGGAATGAGAAAGATAGAGATGATAGCCGCGATCAAGGAGTAAGGAACCTGCGATTGATCGTTCTAAAATAATCTCAGGGCTTTGGTTGAATGTTTCTTCATCGTCTGGATTAAATCCATAAGTTTGCCGCAATTCTAGAGCATGACGCAGTGGTTTTCGTGTTCCTTCGGGTGTACCATCTAGAAATTTTTGACCTCCTGGATCGAGGGTGCAATCAACGATTTCTAGACGGTTAATTGCTGCTCTTGCAATGAGTGGTGCATCTTCGGGAAAGGATTCATCTCGTGTCAAATAGAGTCCTTCTAATCGCAGTGTTAAATTACTGGCTGCGGTAACATTTTTGGGGCGAACGCGCAGGGGTTGGGTGAGTTTGATAATGGGTTTTTGTCCGTCTGCTGCTTGGATAATGAGGGAGCGATTGAGTTGTAAATTAGATCCACCGTCTTCCTTAATGGTTCCCGCGATCGCACTCAAATCTAAAACATGAACCAAACTATCTTGAATTTCAATAACAACTGGAGATATTTCATTTGTTATTGAAATTCAAGATAGT
>DNGI01000157.1:16501-38779 GCA_003486645.1 Cyanobacteria bacterium UBA11370
TAACAACTGGAGATATTTCATTTTGAATATTATCGAGTGCTGCATTTAAAGTATTACCACTGAAAAGATTCACTCGCTTGACAACAACAGGTTCATCATTCCATTTCTGCGGTAAAGTACGCGAAATTGGATGTGCACCAACAAGTCCCACTGCACCGTAGGTATAGGTTAACAACAGGTGATTTTCTAGTGCAGTTGCTTCTTCTATCGAACTAACACCAATGAGAATTCTGCCGATAATTGGATCGATCACAATTTCTCGATCTTTCAGTGGCGGTTGTATTCCAGTTTCCCAAGCACAAAGATTTTCGCCGCGAATTGTCCACTCTTTCCAGTCTGGTGAATCAGTTTTAGTAAATTCAGGTTCAGGTAAATTTAGTTGTAACCCTACTTCAGAAATATCGAGATAATTAATGTTAAAACTATTGCGATCATAAGTATTGATCGCCACGTATTTTTTTGGTCTTCCAGCTTCTGAATTTGTCGTTAATCGTGCTGTCGGAATGGGGCTTGGTGTTTCGTCGAGTTGGGTAATGACAGGCGGATCTTTATCTGGATCGAATTGATAGGTATTAAACAATCGAATAGGTTCTGCTAAAGGATGAACATAAAGTCGAACGATATGGGTTGCTTCATCTGGTTCTACTGTTCCTGTTGTTTTAACTTCTAGAATTGGCTTCGTAAATTTCACTCGATAGTCTTTTAAGCGCCAGAGAAAAATGGCTAAATTGGGTAAGTTATACCGAATATTTCCCAACGCAGGCGGCTTCAAGTCGGCAATATGAGAAAATGGATCGAAAGGAGTATTTAATAAACTCAGCATTGCCGGATCTCGCAGCGTTACTGTTCCGCCTCGGATGGGGGTAAATCGCGTCGCTGAGGCATAAGGTGGATTACCACCAATATCGGGGCGTTGATGGTTTAAATGCTGATTCCACACTAAATTCTCGCGCAATTCTACAGCATGAATTCCCCATTGAGTGAGGTTATAAGTCAGGCGTTCAATACTAGCTAAAGTTCCCTTGCGACGGCGTAAAGCGATGGTATCGGCAACATCGGCACGCAATGTCCAAGGATCGCCTTTGAGATGGCTAGTTCCTAATAAATCGCCGATATAAGGAATTACCCAATCGTCGCAGGTTTCAATAAATAGATCGTCATAGAGTGACTCGATATTTTCATGGATGGCATCAAAGATATATTGGATAATCGCCAAATAGTTTTTCAGTTGATCGGGTGGATGTTGTTCTTCATCTTTGACGCGGTAAATTTCAGGTAATCGATCATATAGTGGTTTCATAATTGGTAATAGCTAATGGCTAATGGGTTAACAGGGTTTTGATGATGGGGGAGAAATGGGAGAAAGTTTCAAATGTTCGGTATATAAAGTGAGAATTTGTTGGGTGGTGCAGGCGATATTGGAGTTGGATTGAATGAGTCCGGGAGGATCGAGTTGTACGGGATCGTTGGCTTCACCAAGGGAGATGAAACCTGTTACTTCAACCCACAACACGCCTTCTACGTTTTGAATAATTCCAGCAATTCGCGTAGCATATTCTTTTTGTCCGAAGCGACGGTTTTTGAGTGAAAATAGCCCATTATTTTCGCCTGTAACACCCAAAGCAGCTTGAATGAATTTTGAAACTAATTCTTGACGATAGGTGGGTGCAAAAGCCACATTTGCGGCGATATAGATATATTTATGCTTGCCTTCTTTCACCTTGATCGGGAACCGTTGGGAACCTCGACAACGATCAAAGTTTGACAGAATTTTTTCGACTTCGGCAAACTCTTGAGTTCGTCCAGTTTCCATCAATACCGTTATTACTACACTGGGAATGTTATCGACTAATTCCCACGTTGCTAAGGCTTTAGAAACTCCAGGAATAGCTAACGTTTCACTTTCAAAATCTTGCAAACTAACGAGGCGATCGAGACTTTGAATTTTTCCAGGTGCAGCTTCTTTAGCATTTTCACCACTTTCGGGTTCTGCACCACCTGTGACAATACCAGGAAGATAAATTTTATCGAGTTTATCTAGTCTACCACTCGCTTGAACTTTTGTTTCGGGTTTAAGCTGTCCGTAAGCACCAATTCCGGTGCGATATTTAGCGACGATATTTTTAATTCCCGATGGCAATTGTTTACCTGTTTTTCCATTCCCAAATTGTACCCAACTGTCGCCATTTGCATCTTCACGAACGATATAAATTTCTTCATCGGGTTTGTGGTTGAATAAGGTGGGGACTCGTTTCCAGAGGCGATTATTTACATAAATTTGCAATTCTGGAATTTCGGGAGGAGTTTCTCCAGGTAGATTGTGATAGGTTAAGGGTGATTTAGGTAGTTTGAAAGTTTGAAATTTCTGCCGACTATCGCCATTTCCTAAAACGGCTTCTTTTTCTGTTTTACCTTGATTTGCTTCGACTAAGTTGCCGTAAACTGTAACTTTAGGTTTATCCAGTAAAGGAAAGTCTTCAATGGTAAACTTTTCGGAGAAATTGGGTAAGTAGAGAGGACGTAATTTTACGCTGTTATCCGGCTTGATCTGATTTTTATCGATGCTAACAGTCAGAGTTTCATGAGTGCCATCAGTTTTGACAAAGCTTAAAGAACGTTGGTTAAGTTTTGCGTAAGTTTGGGAATTCCCGAAATAAAAGAGTTCGTTCGGGATTTTAGTATCTTTTTTTTGATAGACACTCTGTAATTGGAAGCTTTTGCAAATAACTTCTAAAAACTCGATAGTGCGAATATCGGTGTAAATTTGATCGCCTGAAGAAATGGGTTGTTCGATCTCAATCAGAGTCGTTCCGGCTGTAACTGCCCCCCAAGTCAGAGATGTTTTAGAAACTTTGTTTATCTGTCTTGCAAAGAAATATTCGCTGCCAATACCTGTTGATTTTTTACTCAGTTGTAATTGAATGATTAAAGTAGATCCGACAGATAAATCGTCAACTTCTGTATCAAGGGGCATAACGCTAAAGGGAAGTGAAGGAACATCTGCCAGGTTTGAAAAAAGAACGCTTGTTATGTTTACAAAAGGAACATCTGCTAGATTTGAAAGCTGATCGAATTGAAGATTGCTAATTTTTAATAGATTTTGACTGGCGATGGCTAGATTGCTAAATTTTCCTAATTCTTGACTTGAACTTTTAGGAACAGCTAAATCCCTAGGCAATAAACCTATTTGCCGATTAAATGGGACAATTTTTGTAGTAGAATTATTCCCTTCAACTGTGACAAATTTAGGTGGACTGTTGTGACCAAAGTGTCTAAAACTCCGTCCTAACTTGTAAGCATAAATGTTATCGCCCACAAATCCAGATTGCCAACTGCCTTCGATATGAATTTCTGTGCGATCAAAGTTTTGTTTAATCTCCTTAATTACAACAATTTGGCGTTTGGTATCAGATTGGGATGGGGTAACAGCTAAAAAGAGGCGATCGCCTTTATTTAACTCGATATTATTTTGCTTTAAAATTGATGTCTCGATTGAAAAAGAACTCGTTCCAGTATTGATATGAGGAAGCCGATAAGGACGATACAGATTGAATTGACTCAATTCTGGATAAGCAATAGTTTCCCCAGTTGTCTCAAATTCAACAGGTTGTGCAATATCTGCCAACTGTGCTTTGAGAGGAAATCCAGCGGGAATAGTAATAGCTTTTTCACCTTTGAATGTAAATGCAAAAGTTGCCTTTCCTCCCACTCCCGGCGAAAGTTGATAGCCTAATAGTCGGACTAAATCGGCAATGCTTTCGCGCCATTGCGCTGTACGTAAAAAAGCTTCATTAGCATAGAGTTCTTGATAAAATGTCAGAATATCTCCCAAAACGGCTACGCCTTCGAGTAAGGCAATTCCTGGATCGTCAGGTTCTCGATGCGTCCAATTTTTTAGCACTTCATTTTCATTTAATTTCCGGAATATTGCTTCCAGAAAATCGGCATAGGTTCCGATGCGATAGTTGATGTGAGACAGTCCTGATCGATTGTAAATCTTCTTGGGAAATTCAAAGGGTTCAACACAATCGTTACGGCAGTTATTTGTCATTGTCTTCCTCCCTGTATGTCAAATTTGATGAAGCCACCTTCGAGGTGATCGCGATCATTTTTAACTTGTATAATTTCGTTACCCCGAACTTCAATAACATCCTTTGTTCCTGGCGTAACTTCATTCCAACGTTTTAACTTCACATCTATTACGTGTGCGACTCCTTGAATTGCCTGTACAGCGCCAATAATTTGACTGACTCTAAGTGCTTGTCCAAACGTCCAATGATCGGGATGAAAGAAAGCCATTCGTCCGTCAGAAGTATAGCCTTCTGAAAATTCCTCTTCTAAAATAAAGCGGATATCTTCAATCCAATAATCAGGATGAATGCAAAGAGAAACTAGAATATCTAACGGCACAAATCGGGGCGATCGAATCTCTAAATCTTCTCCAATTAAACGCACGGCTTCCAGATGACGAGCCACTTTTTCTCGCACTTCATCTGTTAAAATAGAAGTACCCACTGGATCGATCGCAATCTGCACGGTTCGCCAACTTCCTGTCCAGCGATATTGGGCAAATGCCCTAGAAACTTCTGGCAATTCAGCAGCGCGATTTTCGTAATCTTTGAGAGTAATTGCCCTCAATTGACGGTAGCGATAAGCTTGAGGAACGCGGCGCAAAATTTCAGCGACAGGTTCAGGTTCTCGTCCGTTTGTAACGTCAAAAGGATTCCAACAAGAACTTATTTGAGGAAAGGCATTACTATCGAAATGAATTAAACTATCTGCACCAACATTGCCATCTAATCCTCGACCAATTTGATACGTGCAATGTACAGTCGCACCGTCAGGTAACTGCTTCCCATTAACACCATTGCCAAAACGAATTAAACTTCGTCCCAATTCATCGGTTTCTACAATAAAGCGATCGCCTCGTTCATCGCTGTCGTCACTATGAATTAAGTCAGTTACTTCCTCCCATAAATCCTCTCCAACCTTAACTTCTAAAGTCGATTTTGGCGGCACTTCACCACCGGGAGGCGTATCGAGATAGGCTAAAGGAATTGCCGGAAGTCTACAAATTGTTTCCTGTTTTTTTGTTCTTTCGTAAAATAGAGGTGATTCTGGCATTAAGGGGAAAAATTCATCTAACTCTTGGAAACTTATAGAAATTGAACGACCGTGATAAACTTGAACTAAATTTCCGTGAAATAAAGAAATATTTATTACCGGGATTGTCGTATCGCCACTAGGACAATTGACTATAAAACAGTAATTCCGTTGTAACTTGTCCTTTTCCTCCCAATGAACTCGCACAAACCACTCACCTGTTACTGGATCTTGCTTCTTTTCTGTTTTTTTAGAAATAAGTTTAAGTAGTTGTCTTCGAGTGGGATCTCGCCCTCCTATTTCTCCCGTTAGAGGATTGAGATGTTCTTGAATCAGCAAATGAGTAATCGTTCCATTACTCATTAATACTCTCACCGTTTCTGCGGCAATTTCTCCGGGTTCGGAAAGTTTTAAATCGGCACTCGTACTCCCCGCCGCCAATGCGGGAATTGCACCACTCCAACTGTACAAACCCATCTCATTCAATAATGGGTGAACTGCTTGTTTTTGGCGCGTGATAAAGACAACAGAATCAGAATCTAAAATATCATTCCCTGACCAAACAACAAAACCTTTTGCTAAATTATGGGAGTTACTAACTTGCAGTCCTAACCAAGTATTTGCTTGATTTCCTTGATGAATGTGATAGTCCATTAAACGGGCGTGACGTGCCAAAGAAACGCGCTTTCGGGCAGTTGTTAAATATGCCTCATTCATCACGCGATCTTGATAGTCACTCAACTCATCAGCAGCGGCACTAAATAGGGATAACAATACTTGATCTAAATCCGCTTCACTTGTCGGTTCCCAACCGGGAACGCGGTTCATCATCCAAGCCAATAAAGTATGGCGAAATGAGTCGTAATCTTTGGCTAAATAATCAATGGGAGGATTTGGTTTCGGTTTCGGAGGTGTATCCCAATCCAGCGCACAATTATTGAAACATCCTGGACGAAATTTGAATTGAATCTCGCTAAAAATAGGATCGATAAAAATTGGATCTATCTGGTCATTGTCATCAACAACGCTTAAAGTATAGGTAGAATAGTCCCCGATTGGCCGAACAGTTAAATGTAAAACCTTGTCATCTTCTGGATCTGCTTCAACAGCAAAAACTTGCACCTCACCCGTCAGCGAACCGCCTAAAACTCGATAACCACCTGTAATGGTAAAAATCTTCTTAGCACGAGCAGGATTTGCTGCGATTTTGCTAATAATATTATTAAGTTGGTTGTTTTTATAAAAATAAACACTCAAAATCGCTTCCGTTGGATGTACCGAAGGAGACAAAGATACCAACACTAACCGGATACCGTTAAATTCACCTAAATTATTTGCCCGTTCGTTAAGCGCTTCTTGATTCTTAATCGCCATCATTCTTTCCCCCTACACTTCACTATTCCGTTGAAATTTCATAATTCGGCTATCTTTTGTTCCGGCAATTCGATATTGGATTTGAACATTCAGGGTTGAATTCTCTACGGTTACTTGTAAATCTTCTAAAGTAACTCGATGTCCCAACCAGCGAGAAATGGCTTGAGTTACTCTCGCTTTAGTTACACCTGCTGTAGTTTCACTGGCATTTTCAAATATTAATCGTCGCACTCCTCCACCAAATTCTGGTAAGAATACTCGTTCTCCTGGGTTAGTTAGAATTAATTGAATTAACTCATCTCGAATGTGCGATTCTAGGGACGGAACTTGTGCTGTTTGTCCGTTGGAATTGATGCGGAATGGAAATAATAAATGTTTGTTGTTAGCCATTAATTGTTAGTTGTTATTTATTAAAAAGCTTTTACTTTCCCCCATCTCCCTATCTTTTATAATGCCGATGCTTTCATCTGACTATTGGCAATAATGGCAACTCCTTGAATTGCATTTTCGGCGTTGTAACATTTGCCGATACTATTTTTTAAAAGAGGTGCTCTGCTGTTAGCAGAAGTTTGGGTTGATCCGGCAGACCATTCGATGCGGATGCAGGGAGAAGGTTTACCGTTGGGAAGGGTAAAGGGACAACCGATAACCGTATGAATATCCGATGCTAAAAGTATGGGTGAACCGTTGGCAAAAACTTTAGTATTTGATGTTAATAAGTTTGCCCGTCCACCGTGGGGACATAGAATTGTACTGGTCGTAGTTAAGTAATTTGCCATTTAACGTACCTCAAAAGAACTGTTATTAATATTGACTCCACTTGCCGAAAGAACCAGTTGAGTTGAGCCAATTTTTAGCTTAATTTCACTGTCAGTCATCGTTATTTCTGCCCCCCCAGAATGAATAAGTTGCACCTTAGATTCTTCGTCATCTAAAATCAATTGATGCCCTCCCGAAGTTACTAAAACTCTCTTTTGAGTTCCAGCAGACGCGGGCATTTCACCACTTGCCCACCAACACCCTGTCCAAATAGGGCGCGAGGGATCTCCTGCTTCAAATTCAATCCACACTCCATCCCCCACTTCTGGCAACACCACAAAACCATGATTTTGTCCGGCAAATGGCACAGAAGGCAGCGCCCAAGGAGAATCTTCCTCACAATAAACTTCCGGAACTTGTGCCACGATTCGCCCCATATTTTCTGGATCATCTACATCGCGAACAAGCCCTCGATATTTGCCGAAATATCGCCCTCGCTGAAATTCTGCGAGTTCAACCACCATTTGTTCCATATCTGACGCAATCATTTAGATTATTGACTCCGCTAAATTTGCTAGTCCAACGTTAGAACCTGAAGATTGGGCATTACGCTGGAGAGTAAAGTTTTGAGAATAGAACGATCGAGTTAAAGAATGAGTAACTTTGTGGATGAGATAATTGCCAGTGCGACGCTGATTTGCACCGCAAACGCTAACAATGCGATAGGGGGTAAGAATGCCGGAATAAGTGTCGTTAATGACGCTTCCAGTTGCTTCCGTGGAATAGCTAGAACGCAATGCTTCTGCTGTAACTGCCCGATCTAAATCCACCCCATCGTGATCGCGGGGATAGAGAATTTGGGTGGCTGTATTTCCCTCTTCAGCAAAGGTTTGTTCTTCACCGAGTAAATCTAATTGTCCAAAATAAGAGGTGTGCTGAGTGATAGTTTTATCGAAAATATTGAGAGTGGAAGCAGTAACTCTGGCTGGACGTTGGGCGTTATTACTAGGATTAACTTCGGCCACATTACGCCCTGCTCCTAATAGAATTAGCGGGGGCAAGCTATCAGGTTGAGTGGGAAATGTTTTGAAACAACCGATACTTTTGCCGGGTTCAGTTCCGGGTAAAACGTAGGCGTGCATTCCTTGACGACGGGCAAGCGATCGCAATAATTGCATAGCAGTTCCCCGTTGCACCACTACAGACGGGAAACTGCGGCTAGGGGCGGGGGGATTTTCAATTTCAGTTGTGGCAATTTGTGATATTTCTCTAAATAATTGACTAGCAATTTCATGGTCAAGTAAATTTTCAAACCGAAAAACCCGATCCTCTCGATTCAAGCGAATACTGTCATCTTGAACAATGACTGTTTTTATACTTTGATTGGGTTCGGAACTCAGGCGATCGCTCACTTCAACAATCGAACCATCAATTAGTGGTACAAATGCCCCATCTCCAATTTCAATTTCGATCCGAACTTGGGTAAATTCTCGCAAAAACTCTTCATCTTCTCCTGTCCAATTTCCTTGGCTATCAGTGGCGATGGGAATTTCTATCCTCGCTTCCCACGCCATATCAACTTCCTGTTCCACAGTAATTTCTTCCACGCGATCCAGTTGTTCACGAGTGGCAGGATTGTTGTTAAAAAATAGTCGATAGTTAATGGTCATTTGTCATTAAGTAATTACTGTCTAGGAACTTGAATAATTCGTCCGACTTCTTGAACGAGATCGTTAGCTTCGAGTTCGGTATTAGCATCAGCAATGTGCCAAAACCAAGTTGGGTTTTGATAGTGGCGTTGGGCGATGATATCTAGGCGATCGTTTTCTTCAATAGCAGTGGGTTCTCCATTAACTGTAGGCAGTCGTCTTAAGCTGACTGCTTTGACGATACGACCATCTTTGGTGACAACATCAACTTGTTTTTGTCGGAAGTATCTTGAGGTTTCTAGAAACATGGCTTGGTAATTGGTAATGGCTAATGGCTAATGGCTAATGGCTAATTGTTAATTGAGTCAATTAGTTAGAAAAACTATCAATTCTTGACCGTTAAAATGGAATTAAATCAATGGCTAACTCGACCGTATTCGCTAAATTAATAATCGCCTGTGCTTCTTTAGCAACATTGGAATACTTCAGCGCACCTTTGCCCACCTTATCTTCAGGATTGGATGCAACTGCTAGCGTGAGGGCTACTTCTGCTTGAATGGGATTGAGAAAACTGTCGTATTGCTGTTCGGTAATACTCATGGAATCTATCAGTACAGGCAAAACCCGTGTTGCTCCCCAAATAAATAGAATTTGCGGATACTGTTCTCTAGGAATGGGTTGTGTGGGACAGTCATCGTTTCCTCCTAACCCAATCGCATCTCCAATAGCATCCAATGCTTCTCCTAACAATTCACCAATAAAATTGCTGGGATAAACCATCTTTTCTAAGGCTGCCAATTGGGGACTAATCCCCAAGGTTTCGGCAATAATATTCCCTGAATCCAATTGATCGGCAGCACTGAAATGAGCGGTAAAATTAATCCGTTCTACCGGAATTTCTCCAGCTTGTGATGTTTCGCGGCTGCTTACACCTGTGGGACGTTGAGGAATTGAAATATTGCGAGTGAGAGTATCAGGATTAAACTGAAAAATAACGACATTTGGCAGTGGCCCTAAGAAATCGCTGGCATATTCAATCAGTGCGCCGCGTAGTAAAACCATCTTTTATTTCCTCCCAATTCTGGCAGTAATGGCACTCGTTATAACACGAGCAATTTCTGTTCTGAGTTCGTTGGCATCTCCCCTTCGCTGCAATCTTAATCTCCCCAAATTTAGATCGCCTAACTGAATCTTTTGTCCCGGCTGAACTAAACCCTGTTGCGCTAAATTGTTCATAACTTCTTGACCCAATCCCTCAATTGCTGAACGCGCAATTTGGGGTGGTATGCCTCGACTGCGAAGGTTAATGTGGTTAAGATGAATCTCGTTTTTATCCATTGTTTATTCTCTCAACTAATTTGGCGTAAACTCCGAATTGTTCTAAACTAACTGAACGGTTTAATTTGTCATACTCCCGTTTTATACAAATAACAATTTCCTCCATTCTTAACTGGATAAACTTTCCTTCTCCACTCCCCACTCCCCACTGCCCATCACCTATTGCAGTTCCCGCAGTTTGCAAGCAAGCATTGAAAACTATCGAGCGAATATTTCCACCTGCTAGGGGAAATTGTTTGGCGAGAAACTCAAAATCAAGTTGGGAAGCATCCACTTTTTGGGGAATAGCCTGCTGCCATATTTTTTGGCGATCGCGCACGTCTGGCAGAGGAAAATCAACGATATAGCGAAGTCGCCGTAAAAATGCTTCATCTAAATCTTTTTTCCGATTGGTTGCCAAAATCGCTAATCCTTTAAACCGTTCCATTCGTTCCAACAAGTAGCTAATTTCCAAATTTGCATAGCGATCATGGGCATCTTTCACTTCAGTACGACGACCAAATAAGGCATCGGCTTCGTCAAAAAATAGCACGGTATCAGAAATATCAGCAGCATCAAAAAGTCGCTTCAAATTCTTTTCAGTTTCACCGATATATTTATTAACGACTTGGGAAAGATCGATGCGATACATAGGAAGTTCTAACTTCGCGGCTAAAATTTCCGCTGCCATCGTTTTTCCTGTCCCTGGAAGTCCCGCAAACAGCACCGAAATACCGCACTCATTCCAAGCTTTTGCTGTTCCCAATTCATAGTGGACTTGTGTGAGGGATTTCATGGCTTGATAAATATCTTCAAATAGTGCCTGTTGTTTGGGAGGAAGAACTAATTCTTCTGGATTAAATCGAGGAGTAACGGATTGGGCAAGTTCGCCAATATTGAGGTTTAATTCGGCGCGACAAGCGGCGAATAAATCTGTTGATGAAACCTGAAAATCCTGTCCTACCAGTCCCATACAGATAGTGTGAATGGTTTCTTTTTCATAGCGAAAGCGACGAGAACATTCGGCAATAGTTTGGTTTAAATCTGGATTAGTAGTCTGGAGTTCTTCTTGCCAAACCCGGACGCGATCGCTATAAGATAGCGTAGGAACCTCAACAATAGGCAGGAGTAAATCACTGGGAATATGAGTTAAATCTTGACGATCGCGAATCCCAATAAAAATCACAATGGGTATCGATTCTAGGAAAAGCAAATAGCGGTTTTTCTCACCTTCTTTCACTTCACTTCCATCCCTGGAAATAAATAAATCCTGTCCAGTTAACCAGCACAGCGTTACTAAGGATTTGAGATATACCCCATTTTCCAATAAAGTTTGATTTCCGTTCAATTCAACAACGTTTCGTTGTGCAATTCCCGATATTTCTTGAATCACCTCTGTGGGGATTGAACCTCTTGATGCTTGAATCGGAACAATCCGAAGTCTATCGGCTAAATTCCGCAATCGGAAGGCGACAATTTGCCAATCCGCGCAGGTGAATTTTGTTTTTGTAGACGCGATTTTTACCGCTGAATCCTCTAACGGAATCAAAATCTGGGGTAAGGGAGAATGAGGAAACAGCAAGCGATTTGCTACTAGCGGCGGTACGACAAAGGGACTCTGCCAATCCACACCCACGATAGAATGAGATTGAACAGATTGCAGCAATCCATAGCGCCATAGAGGATGTTCTGGATCAGCGATCGCTAATACCTCTTCTGGTCTTTCCCATAATTTTTGTGCTAATGCTAATGTAGGATAATTCGCCGCCGAATCATTCAAACAAGCAGCAATAACTTCACTAGCCGCATGGTCGAAGGAAACAATTAAACCCAATGCTAAAATAAAACTTGAAGCTTGCTCCAACCTCAATGTATCAACAACCCAGCTAAAGGAACCTCGCACCGCAGGATAATTTGTAGGTCGTTCTACAGTTAGTTTATCAGTAAGATATTTCCCCGTCGGATCGCTTTGATAAAACTGAAATTTTTCCTCCGAATAACGACTCATATCCAGCGCGTCAGTTAATTTATTTGTTAGGGGAGGTAGCAAGGAAGACGATGCAACAGTTATGCCATCTTGCAGGTACCAACGCCAGCAAATTTCGCGCCGTAACCGCACTGTAACTTGCCGCAACCAATAATTTGCTAGAGGATCTTCTGTTTGCAAACTCGGTGAAAAGGTGATAAATTCTTGTTGGTTACTTGTAGCATTCATGGAACTATCACCTCTGGGCTGTTTTGCGCCTGTTGACCATTTACTCGCAGAATAACTCGATAAGTTCCTGATGGTATGGTATCTGCGATTGCCACTCGTAATTGGGTTTGGGCGGGAGGGGCAGGTAAAATATCCTCAAACACATCAAAAATTCTCACCGTTTTGCCAGTTTGATAAAGCGCGACAAAAACGTCATCGCTTTTTTTTCCTAACAGAAAACCCTCTAAATTAAGATTACCGAGAGAGAATTCGACACTAGTGAGAATAGGTAACAAGTTTGCTACTAATAAGTTACTTGATCGCGTCTTATTATTGGGTAAGCTTTGCACAACACAAACAGGATGACTCCCCGCAGAAATAGCACTGCCATCCCTAATATTGCCATTCAACTCGCACTTCAAACTATCCGGCGACTGGGCAATAATGGGCAATTCTACCGAACCCAACCGAACCGTTAAATTAGATAGGGCTAAATTACTGCCCTTAATTGTTAAGATAGATGTTTCTAAAGGAAGTGGAGGAACAATTTTAGTCGGGAAAATTCCCTCAATTTTCGGTTCCATCCCAGGTAAAACAGGAATTTTAATCCCCTCCGCACCAATAACTGTATCATTGACATAATCGACTCCTACTAACAGCGAATAGGAAGCAGGTTCGCCCGTTGCAATCATTACCGGGCGGACTTCAAAACCAATGGAACAGCGATATTTATCCTCTGATCCCTGCATCAATTTAGAAATTAATTCCGAAGAAGTCGGATCGAAAGTAATCTTTAACGCTTCGGGATTGGGATTGAGTGCCTTTAACAAATCTGATGGTAAATTACCTAATGGTAAGAATGACAATTCTTGAAGAACTCGCATCCCTTCCCCTAGGTATTCGTGTGCCTCATAACTATCACTATCTCCCCCTGTGTCAAAGGCAGTTAGCAAATACTTAAGAACCAGCCAAAGAGGAGTTGGTTGCCCCGGATCTAGGGATCTATTCCTCAGATTAGAATCTAGCTGAATCTCGTATAGAAATAGATTTAATCGGGGATTTGTTATGCCTTCACCTATTTCTTCAGGTTTGCCAATTCTAACATTATTAACTGTCCCCGCTAAACGCGCCAACAGGCGATCGCGAAGCAGTTGACTAACTGCCCCAATTGCTTTTCCAGTATCTGCAAGTGCCACGATCGCCAATCTCCTATCTAACGAATATAATGTCGGTTGAGTCGAGAAGTTTGTCTGGCTGGTTTGATATCTGGCTTGGATTTTACAGGTGGTAATAGCGGCTTTTGACTCTCTGATTGAGGTGCTTCAACGGTTAAACTAATCGTCCCGATGGAAAGCGTGAAATTCTGACTTTCTTGATAGTTTGAATTAGGTGATGGGGGATGGTAAATAGGGAATTTATTTTTTTGATTGTCCTCTAGTGTTCCTACTGTAAAATCATAATATTCTTGAAATTGCTGTTCTGAATTATCAAGAAATGAACTATTCTCTTTTGAATTTTGAATTCTCTTAGCGTAGCGGGGCGTAGCCCATTTTGAATTTTCCTCTCCTGTTTCCGCTACCCATTCTCGAACGGCTTGTAAATTTACCTGATGGGTTGAGAATAGATCGGGTTCTGGGAATTGTACTTGCTCATCTTGAGATCTAAATTCAGGCAATTCACCTGCGGGAATAGTTTGCGATCGCCCTATTCTCTTGACAAGATTCCTACTCTTTTGGGGATTCTCTTCTATTTCTAAATTTCTTGTAACCCTAGCCGATTTAGATTCAAGAGTATCATCATTCAATTCTTGTGGTATTTCTGATAATCTTTCTCTATTATGCTCGACAAAATCAAGTTTTTCTTTATCCATAGATGGACTCAATTGAGAGACATCATTTTCTAGAGGATAAAGCAGATTGTTGTTGGGTGGAATCGCCGCTGGATCTACCAAATTGGGTGAAAACAGCCTGGGAACTGATGAAGAGTTAGAGTCCCTATTCATCGTTTCTTGCTTGTAGTTTTCTCCATCCTCTACTGTTGCTATCTTCACACCATCATTACCAGGTATAACGTTCTCGATTGATAAGTTTGTCGTCAGAAATTTATCGCTCTCTACAGCACTAAAGTCCTGATTATAAATTGAATTGCTAGAAGATACTTTATCTGTTTCTAGGGCAATTCCAGTTTGTTGAATGAGTCGAGAAAAATAGCCACTCATTGATAATTTACCTCCCGTTGGATTAGATCTAAATAACGCGATCGCCGCCAAGGAGGAATGGCAAAAATATCCGATTCTCTCCAGTGATAATGAGAAGCCAAGCGGTGAACAGTTATCAGTAATTGTTGCTGCGCCCTATACAATTGCTGAAGCGCCCAATCACCGAGATCGAAGTCATGTAGATTTTCAGTACCACAGTAGGGACAATTCACCTGAAGACTAAAATTCACGAGAGGATCGATCTCTTCCATAACTTGATTCAGCGTTTGCATCCAATGCTTCTCCTGGCTAAAAATTTGCTGAAAACTAGATATTTGTTCCACAGGAAGCAACGTTTGCACCATAGCTAGAGTTGCCGAATCTTCATCAGGAAACTGCTGTTCTAGCCAGGATTTTTGGTCGATTCCTGTAGGTTTTCGCAGCGAAAACTTTTTAGTTTCGAGGGCAATTTCAGTTGGGTGATTCTCAGCTTGCTGCTGTAGGAGAATGAGTTCTAACAGAAGAATCGTAATTTCCATCTGTCGCTGACATTCGGAGTTATAGCAGTTGAGATTAAATTCGATTTGTGAACGATTGGGTAAAGTAGCTACGGTTAACAGATATTCAGTTCGCTTGCCAATTTCCAAATTCCAGAAAAAGCTAGAATCGATCTTTATTCCCTCTCGGTTTCCCATACAACATGCTAATATCTGGATCTCCAAATCAGGGCGGTGCGTTTGCTGAAAATCAATTTCTAAATCTTCCTCAAAGTATCCAAATGGACGGATAGATAATTCCCTCACAACCAATTTTTCTGTTGTGGCTTCGGAAATTTCTGAAGAAGATATTACATCGCTAGTTCTATCTGATATCAACATATAAACGGGGAACGGATAACAGAGGATGGAAAAAAAGGTTTATTCGCCATTAGCCATTAGCAATTAGCCATTAGCAATTAGCCATTAGCCATTACCTATTCCCTATTCCGGTTCAGTAAACGAAGGTTCTGTTGGTTCCGTGACATCATAATCTCTTTCCCAACCTTCATGCTGAAGCTGAATACTTTGAATTGCGATCGCATTAGCACTCGCATCGAGTTCAGGTAAAGCTGTAAATTCAGACACCCAGCAGCGATAAACTTTGTAGGATATCGCCACTTGTCCCGCCTCATTCATCATTTCAATAATAATGTCCTTGCGAAAATCTTTAAGCGAAACTTCCGCACCCAAACCCGAACCCAAATTCCAAATCTTATTCGCCCACTGTTCAAAATCTCTATCGTGAGTTACACCGCGTTCTAACATAATGGCTTCGTACTTACTTTGTCCCGGCGATCGCCGCACCGTACTCGGATCGCCTCCCTCCCGATGTTCTACCACTTCTGTCGTCCGTTTTAGCGCCCCAACTTTACTAATTCCTGCCACATATCTACCATCCCATTTAACCCGGAATTTATAGTTTTTATACGGATCGAATCGCTGGGCATTGACGCTAAATTTAGCCATAATTTTACTCCTTTGCGCTCTCTTACTCTATTGCTTTTTTCCAGGAATGCGTAATCTTAACCTAAATCTGTCGATTAGTTTGTAGGTTGAGTTGAGGAACGAAACCCAACCAAATCTATGCTTTACCTATTCAAAAATCAAAAGTCAGGCATTCACCTCTTTCAATTTGTTCTCCGTTCCCCGTTCCCCATTCCCTATTCCCCATTTAAGTAACAATATTCCCCGCAATTTGCTGGAACTTAATAATGACAAATTCAGCAGGTTTAAGCGGGGCAAAACCGACAATAATATTAACAATACCCCGGTCAATATCATTCTGCGTCGTCGTTTCCTTATCGCACTTAACGAAATAAGCCTCCCTCGGTGACTTCCCTTGAAACGCACCTTGGCGAAACAAATTATTCATAAATGCGCCAATATTCAAGCGAATTTGCGCCCACAAAGGCTCATCATTGGGTTCAAAAACCACCCATTGAGTACCGCGATACAGGCTTTCTTCAAGAAATAGCGTCAGTCGGCGAACAGGAATATATTTCCACTCCGAAGCAAGACGATCTGCCCCTTGAAGTGTGCGCGAACCCCAAACCACTCGCCCCACTCCGGGAAACGATCGCAAACAATTAATTCCCAACGGATTTAATTCACCGTTTTCTGCATCAGTTAGGCTAACACTTAATGCTGGTACACCATTTAAAGTTGCTTCCAATCCCGCAGGTGCTTTCCAAACACCTCGTTGTGCATCTGTACGCGCAAAAATTCCCGCAACTGCACCACAAGGCACAAAAGTTTCAATCTGATTGTCTCGTAAAAGATTAGCTTGCCTGAGACGCGGAAAGAAAATCGCTGCATTCTTACTAGTTGTTCCTACACCTGTGCCGATCCCTGTTTTTGCAGCATCCTTATTCGTCCAATCAGAGGGCGGATCGATTAATAGCATCGCCCGACGTTCATCGCAGTAACTCGCAGCAGATGTAATTAAACCTGACTCAATATCACCTTCGAGAACGTGAGGAGGAATGCACAATAAATTAAAGAGATCGGTTTTTTTCAGAGCATACAAACCTTCCTTATTATTTTCTTTGCCAAATCCAGTAAAGTCTAATTCTGTGAGCGGGTTTCCATTAGTTCCACCACCCGTTGCCGGAATCGGAGTATTAACTGGAGTAACACTAGGGCGAACATTGGGGAAATCAGCTATTTTGTCTACCCGAACAAGCGCAGAGGTTTGTTCTAGTACCTTGGGTAAATATCGGGAATTGGCTTCGTTAATCGAAACGTTGAGAAATTTTTCTGTTGCACCATTTGCATCAAAAATTGTCAGATTGAAAAGGCTGATGTCAGGAAAATCCTCATCTTTATCCTTAGTTTCGTGATCTACCGCAGCTTTGAGATTGTTTCCCCACTCACCCTCATTAGCAGCAACTAGGTGAAGCAAATCATTGGGCGCTGTGGCTCCCGTTGGTAAATCAAGGCGAGCGGGGGTAGCACCATTATGCAAGCGCACGATAATTGCCTGACTTCCCCCATTAAGGTAGAAATCGCGCACGGCATAACTCATGCTGCTTTCCACCCACAATCCACCGAAAATTCGCTCGTAATCGCCGTAGCTATTAATAGTAATTGGATCGTTAACAGATCCGCGCCAAGCACGTCCGATAAATGCCGTAATCGAAGTAGCAACCCCCGTAATAGTACGAACGCCACTGGGAATTTCTTCAATATAAACGCCGGGATAAGTAGGAGTGATGGGCATAATTCATTCCTCTGATTCTATTCCTGATGATTGATTTCTACCGACTGGAATTAGGGAGTTGCATCTCGTCCGACGAGAATTTCGATCGCCGCATCTTTGTTAGTAGTACCTGCTGCATAATCATTTTTGAACTCGATAACTTTCGGAGCAATGCCAAATACAGAAACTCCTCCTTTCCCTAGATAAAGATGGAAGGCTTGAGCGAGCTTAATCCTCTCTGAAGTTGGAAAATTATTAGCTCCCCCATCATTAACTACATAGGTTAGCTTTTCGTCAACTAAACTTGATTTAATCAGCAAGAAGTTCACCTGTCCTGCACCTCCAGGTTGAACTGCAACGTCTAGCGTGTCACCAGGTTTTACTGTTACCTCAATTTTGTCGTAAGCTTCAACCGATAGGGGTTGGGAAATGAGGGCTTGAGGTCCACCAACGACCTGGACGTTCAATGCTAAATTGATAGTTGCCATAAGAGTTATTTGGCTAAGAGCTTCTTAAAATAAACTCGAGTTAAAACTCCTGGGAAAATGAGCGATCACCGGAAGAAAAATTTTGACTCCTAAAGATTTTTTTTAGAGAAAGCCATTCGGCAATAATACACTATTGAGCTGAAAGGCTTACGAAATATATAGGAAAAGCTGCAAAGATTAAGATTTCTTAATTTAACCTTTATCAAAGTTTATTTTTCTATAATTGTCCTCCTATTTTCCACAGTTATTACAACCAATAGCAACGACAAACGGCAGCTTCAACTAGAACTTGTAAAATTAGCAACAATGTTCGAGCGCAGACTGGCAACTTTGTTCAACAACTTATAATAGAAGTACGCGGTCTTTCTTTCGAGGCGGCTGCTCAGGTAGCAGCGGTTGCTGTAGAAACGATGGCAATTAAAGGAAACCAGGCTTAGTCAGTTGATAATCTAATCCCTGCTGAGTTGTGAGTTATTTTCTAGTTGATGCTGTTGTTCCAGACGCTGAAGAAGCGGAATAATGGATTGAAAGAACTCAACGTCAGAATGACTTAAGCGACTTCCTGGAGTAGCTTGCCAATTGCCAACAGAGAGCTTGGCGACCATGACTGGAGTAGTTTCCTGAACAGGTGTTAAAGTCAGGGTTTGTTGAGTCGGGTTCCAGTCAGCGGTGTATTTAGTACCTTCGTGGTGGTGAGTACCCGCTAATACCAAGTTGCGGTCAAAGATAGTAGATAGGAAAGACTTGGAGGACAAGGGGGACAAGGGGGACAAGGGGAAAGAAAGTACTACGTATGAATGCAACTTGGTATAAATCTAAAGTTTTGGCAACAACAGCCGCTACCAGTTCCGTGCGCTGCTGTTGAATGGCTTGTGCGATTAAAGACTCGGACTGTGTTGATGTGACAGTGGTTTGTGCCTGTTGAGTTTGACTGGCTTTCTGAGTCTGAGCAGCCATATCGGCAAAGGGGACAATCTTGCCATCAATATAATCCCCCAGCGGTTCCATATACAGTCCCCAGACCTGCTCTTTTCCCTGAAAACTATCTAGCTCTTTGGCACTATGCTTTTCTAGGGATGCCCATTGCTATCTATTTGGAAGCAACATTGCCGAAAATGGCTGTTGTGCCAAAGCCCAAGGTATATTTCAACGATAGATGCTGTTAAGCCTATGCTGACGACAGTTTGCCGAAAAGGGTCTTTCTCGGTAATGTTTCCACAAGAAGGCCATCTCCCCCGAAAAAAATCGCTCTCGTATGATCGGGGAATGGAGGCGGAAGAGCGATCGCATTTACTGTTTCCGTCATAGTCTTATCAAGAATTGCTGCAATTATTCGGGACTAGCAAGAATATTTAAGGCTGGAGTAAGACGTAAAGCTAATAGCTATTAGCCATTAGCTATTAGCCATTAGCTATTAGCCATTATAAAAAAAAAGAGTAACCCTACTCAAATTCTGGGCAATTGAGTAGGGTTAAATAAAAGTGCCTGTCAGTCAATTGTACCAACGCTAGATTAGCGACTGTGAGCAGCAACCACAGCCTTTTCTGGGGGTGAATCGACTAACCGCAAACTCGGGAACAGAAAATGATTTTCTTCGACATATTGAGCTCCAAATAAACCTTTTTCTGCCCAGAAATAACGGTCTGTAGTATGCTCATTTCGCTTGACTAGCAGCAAAGCGGGTGGAATAATTCCTGCTGCTTGAATATACTTACGTGCTGCTGTAACTGGTTTATCTTCGCCGCTTTCTATATTATACTGAGGCACGTGTTCCAGAATCTTGCGCCCTTCTTGGCGTCTGCGACTTTTGCGCTTGCGTCTTCTTGCCAACCTCTTTACCTCCTCTGTCTGCTGACAGTTGTAATGTTAGTTACAAAAGCCGTCGTAAGTATATCTGCCTGACTTCAAAATATCAACTTGTTTTCATGGTTCGATACAAACCCTCTAAACGCCTCAATGATAAGCATTGAAAGCATTATCGGGCAAAAATAGATTACATTAAATTATAATTTTTTTAACATAACTTAATAATTAGGGGAAAGAGGAGGGGCAAAAGGGCTTAAATTAGTGACCCGTGATCTGATACCCGGTAGACTCTGACAGATGGAAAATCAAGTGGGTGTAACCTGTAGTGATATCGACCACAAGCAAGCAACTGTTGATTGAAAAAACGGCTGGATTATGTTTGCCCATAGACAATGGCTCTATTGATAGCCACTTATGTAACAAGTTCGACATGATAGAAAGGAAGCCAATGAGGGTTTCATTCAAAATAGCACTGTCCGGTAATACATCAATCCCATGTTCATTCCTGCTAGTTCAGAATTTGTTGCCTTGTGTCAATCGCAGGTGGCAGTGTTAACTCAAGGCTTAGGTGCAGCGTTGAGTGCCGTGTATCTCACAACAGAAGAACTAGTAGAAGGAATACAGCCTAAACTAATTCCAGTAGTCGTCTATCCTGAAGCCGCCGCCGTTTGGGAAGAGGATAATACGGATTTAGTGTTGCCCGATCGCATAGACGATATTGATACCATCCCCCAATTAGTCAAAGCAGCACCCCGACTACTTCCTCAGACGTTTGACAATGACCAACAGGTCGATTCAACGTCATCAAACTGGGACGAAAATTCCTTGGATCGACAGCGCCAAATTGTATTACCCCTGATCCACGAAGGTGTAGTGATGGGATTATTAGTAACGGGTCGGGAAGACCGACCGTGGAATGAGCGAGAAAAGGTAGCGATTGAACGAATTGCTCGGACGTTAACGATCGCCTACCTCATGGATCAGCGTCGCGCTTGGTTTGAGCAGCACTTGACTCAACAACGACGACTGCACGCTCAACAACGGGATCTGCTTGATGACCTATTGCATCAATTTCGCAACCCCCTCACCGCTTTACGGACTTTCGGGAAACTGCTGCTCAAACGATTTCTACCGGGGGATAAAAATCAAGAAGTTGCCTCTAGTATCGTGCGAGAGAGCGATCGCCTGCAAGAGTTACTGCAACAGTTTGATGAATGCTTGGATATGTATGCAGAAGATAGTACACCCTTGACGTTACCCGTAACAGCAATTGGTGAATCTTGTCCACTTCCTGCTAATGAGGATGAGATGATCCAGACCGTTAATTCTACAATAGAGACAGGCGCAGGAGTATTGTCTCTCCTTCCTGGCAAAGCGCTAAATCTAGAATCTTTTTCGGTTACAGATGTCTTAGAACCACTGCTTATTTCTGCTAAAGCGATCGCTCAAGAGAGAGATTTGGATTTATTGTATTCAATCCCCAGTGATTTACCTCTAGTGCGGGGCAATGCTAAAGCGCTGCGGGAAGTATTAAACAATTTAATTGATAACGCTTTAAAATACACTCCAGCCGGGGGGGAAATTGATATCCAAGTGGGTATTGGGGAAGGAGTGGGGGAGAGGGAGAGGGGAGGAGAGGGGGTACATCCCAAAGTTACACAAATAGTTTCGATAAGGGACAAGGGAGACAAGGGGGACAAGGAGGATAGTACTAAGAAAAAAATATATAGTTGCAAAAATGCGATGCTCTCAGGAGAGAGAGAAAATAGTGAAATGATGGGGATTGCTATTTGTGATACGGGTCCTGGCATTCCTCCTGAAGATTTAGAGCATTTGTTTGAGCGGCATTATCGAGGTGTTCAGGCTGGAACGTCAATTCCTGGAACAGGTTTAGGTTTAGCGATCGCTAAAGAACTGGTGGAACAAATGCAGGGTGAAATAGAAGTATTTAGCCCAGCACAATCCCTCTGGGCTAAACAAAATTCAGACTGTACAACAATTGGCAATACTCAAGACCATTTAGCAAAAGGAACGACTTTTGTTATCTGGTTGGTTATTAGTGATTAGTTGTTTGTGGTTTGTGGTTAGTTGTTAGTTGTTAGTTGTTAGTTGTTTGTGGTTTGTGGTTAGTTGTTAGTTGTTTGTTGTTTGTTG
>DNGI01000318.1 GCA_003486645.1 Cyanobacteria bacterium UBA11370
GGATATTGCTTTTTGGCTTGAGTCAAAGACTTGGCTTGAGTATGGTAGTTTGGGTATGGCGCAGCTGCCGGAATAATGTACTCAGAAGTGATTGAACAAGCATTAACAGCCGACTTACGGGAGTTGAGCCAATCCTTACGTTCACGTAACGCGAAATTCCACACTTGCCGACAAACATCAATCGTGTGTTCAATTAATTTAATTTGCTCATCTGTCGGATTGGCTTTGTATTCGTAAGTCAGAGTTAACACTCTTTATTACCTCCTACAAAATTATATGACGTTTTGTAGGAAATTTACAATCAAGGAAAACAAAGGGATTTATCCCTTTGAGTCGGGTTTCATCCCCTCGCTGAAGCGGAGGGGTTCTCACTCTCCCACTATGTTCTGATAGCTTTTCAGATCCAACCGGACTAACTCTGAATGGAAATGCCGCCGTTGTCAATACTAGCGACGGTGATGTACTCCGCTTAACACCAGCCACCTTTAGTCAGTCCGGGAGTGCTTTTAGTAGTACGACGATCAGTGCCTCAACATACGGAACAAATCTAGAGGTTAGAACTAATCAGACAGGACTACGACCAGTCGATGCCCTACTCAGCCAAATGTTGGACATTCCCAGCCTCCTTGGTCTACCGTGTACACACAACTCCAAAATCTGTGAACACAAGTCCTGAAACCCTTACCCGGTCTCGATTTCAAAAATCAGCTCGATTATCAACAACTCTGGCTTATTGAAAATTGCTAACGAGAAATCAAGGTTCTGAAGAATCAGGGTTTCAGAAAACGAGTCAGCGATCGACTTGTGTGTACACGGTAGGCCTCCTTGGTGGAGTGCCGAATGCTTATGTTGGTTTCACATCGGGTACAGGAGCCGATTATGGCAACCATGATATTCTATCTTGGGAGTACCGCGATACCTTTGACCCGATTGATCCTAAGCCAGTGCCGGAACCCTCAGCTACTGTTCCTTTGGTTGGACTTGGTTTAATGAGTCTGGGCTTCATGTATCATCGGCGCAAGAGTAATTAATTAATTTAGGCTATATCGGAAGTATGATCACGGCGGCGGCTGCGAGTAAGCTGCCGTTTATTTTTTTAGTAGTAAATACATTAGGGAAAGAATAGCGATCGCTCTCGATACCCTTAACTGTTTAAGCCCTCAAAAAAGTTAAGTATAACGAATTACACAAATTGTCATCATCGACTGTAGCAGAATTCTTTCTTTAGAAAGAAACTAACTCTTTCTACTGGTAGACGAATCGCTCATAGCCTCGCTCTACTATGGGAGTCTCGTAGCGATCGCAACCAAAAGTAATCTTTAGACATAGGTAAGTAAGGGAAAGAGTAGGCTATGACATACGTTAATCGACCGACAGACAGTTATGTGACAGATACTCCTGTCGTCAATCAGGTGATCGAATATCATGATCGGGTACGGTGGGGTCCAATTATTTCAGGGATTGTCGTTGCCTTAGCGACTCAATTGATTTTGAGTGCCTTGGGTGCTGCAATTGGATCAACGTTCCTAGCAGGTTCAGGCGCACCGAGATCCAATGCACCAGGAGTTGGTACTGGCGTAGGAATTTGGTCTGTGATCAGTTTATTAATTTCGTTATTCTTAGGAAGTTGGGTTGCTGCCCGTGCTTGTGGCCCAATTAACCGGAATACAGCCCTTTTGAATGGTGCAATTCTATGGGCAACCACTCTAGCATTAAGTTCTTGGCTAGTAGCAAGTGGCGTAACGGGTGCTTTTGGAATCGCGGCATCAAATGCTGGAGAAGTTATTAATCAAGTTCAGCAAGGTGATGTTAATTTACCCAACAATCAACCCACGGTTACGGCGGATCAAGCGCGTGCGATCGCGGATAATGCAGCGAAGGGGTTATGGTCATTTGTGATTGGTTCGTTATTGGGTTTAGCCGCTTCCCTCGCTGGGGCATCAACAGGTGCCCAGAGTCCTCGCGTACATCGGGTTAATTGAAAACGTTTTAAAAAGTTTGGTCTCCGCTAGATTTGACCGCTTCTTACAGCACCTTTTTTAAGGTGTTTTTTTATTGTAAATGGGATTGTGAATGGTGTAGATTTTCTTCTTAACCTTTCTTTTTTACAAACAGGACTTATGCAAAATGGTTCTTAAATCACCATCAGTAGGGGCGCATATCGATGTGCCCTCATTATATGTGGCGTTCGTGCGTAAGTCTTGACAAATACTAGATACTGTGGTTTACAATAAACTCAAGATAGCAAACCACTCAGCATTCCAAAGCAAAAAACGTCGGTTGCTGTCTCAGCTAGAGGATTGTTACTCTCCTCTTAAGCGCCCGGTCAAATCCCTTGACTGAGTATTCGGCTAGATATCTTGTTGGATTCTCATGTAAACATTCATAGGGATGACCATATATTTACCCGAATATTCAGTCAACGGGTTTGACTAGGCGCTTACGAGGGGAATAACAATTCTCCGGCTGAGACTATAACCGAGATCATAACGCTAGATGTGTGGTTTACCGATGCTATCGAGTAAACTCAAATTAAGGAATTAAACAGATGAATTACAATCATCTAGCTTCTGTTTGCATTTATTGCGATCTTCAGAACGTCCTCTCAATTCGCCAATACATCGATCAAGTGTTGAATTTCGCCAAATCCCCAAAAGTTTTGATTTCCGCAAAACTCTATTACAATTCATCCTGTAAGAACCAGGTTTCTGCTCAGAAAGCTTTAAAGCGCAAATTTACCTGTATTGATGTTCCTTGTCATCTCAAGAATACTGCTGACAATCAATTGATAGCTGAATGCATTAAGGACATTAATAACAACAAATCTCTAGATGTAGTTATTATTGTCTCAGGAGATGGAGATTTTGCTGACTTAGTTGGCATTCTTAAAAAGTTGGGTAAAAAGGTGATAATCTTTGCTCAACGAGGCAATGTTAAACAAAAACTCAAAGAACTTGCTGATGAGTTTTACTTTCTGGAGGAACTGCCTCAGTTAGTTGTCGATAAGACAGAGATTAAGGAAAATGACATTCAATCTCAGATTAATTACACTGATGCTCTTGAGTACCTGATCCAAGCTATTGAGACTGCCTTAAACAAAGGTAAGACTACAGCATTGGGTTACATTAATAGTATGATGCGTCAGCTTTTTCCCAATTATCAAGATGTCTCATCTATCTGTAAACCTGATGGAAAAAAATTTGCCAAATTTAGTAAATTTGTAGATGCTGCTGTAGCAGATGGTAAAGTGCGAATGCAAAATCAGAAATTGTTTTTAATTGAGGCAGATAAACTGGTAATGTGAAGTATTTTACTCTTAGAGTATTATAGTGAGCAAAAACCAAATTGATTTGAGAAATCGACTTTCTCCAGGATTACCGCTACTTGCGGTTTTTTCATCTCTACTGTAATTAATCGAGAAATCAAAATGCACCAACTTCTAATCTTCCATGATGAAAAACTCCTACGACAAGCTCTTACCCACCGTTCTTATATCAACGAAAATCCTGGTACAGGTGAAGTGAATAACGAACGTCTAGAGTTCTTAGGCGATGCTTTACTTAACTTCTTAAGTGGCGAGTATCTCTATCATCGTTATCCGCACATGGCAGAAGATGAAATGACTCGTTGGCGTTCAGCTTTAGTGGATGAAAAGCAGCTAGCCCGATTTGCAATTGAGATCGGTTTAGACTTAAGAATGCGGTTAGGGAAAGGGGCAATTCGAGAAGGAGGATTTACTAATCCAAATTTACTGAGCAGTACGTTTGAAGCGGTGATTGGTGCTTACTATCTGGATAATAATGCAGATATTAATAGTCTTCGTTCCCATGTGCAAGAACTATTTGATTCTGTACCTGATAGCATTGTTCTACCTCGATCTGATATAGATTGCAAAGGTCGATTTCAACAGTGGGTGTTAGCTCATATCGATACAACTCCTCCTAAATATATCACCATCCATGCAGGTGGAGCGCCTCATACCCCAGAGTTTCTTGCTCAAGTCTTTGTGGGTGAAAAAGTGTATGGCGAAGGCAATGGGCGGAGTAAAAAAGAAGCTGAAAAACGTGCCGCTGAAGATGCACTGGCTAAACTTAAAAAGCGAGATCTAATTTGATAAACTATGAACTATCAAAAAGCTTTATTTCTAACCAACCAACAACCAACAACTAACAACTAACAACCAACAACTAACTAATGACTTTATCTTCAGCTAACTGTATCAATATCTTAATTAATTCATTTGAATTAAAGGGTTTTGGCAAATGTACTTGAAAACCCGCCTCTAGCGCTAAAGTACGATCGCCTTCTCCAGCATAGGCAGTGAGAGCGATCGCTGGAATAGATTCTCCTTGATTAACTTCTAATTTCCGGAATTGACGCATGAATTCATACCCATCAATATCAGGCATAGCAATATCACTAACGACTAGATCAACTTTGGATCGTGAAACATAGTCCAACGCTTCAACCGCTGATCCCGCTGCCTTCACCTGCGCCCCATATTGCTCAAGTAGAGTTGTGAGTAACTCCCTAGCATCAGGTTCATCATCAACAATTAGTACTCGTAAACCCTCTAGGACTTGTATATTATTACCAAAGATTGTACTCTCAACTGTCAAAGAAGCTGATGAGTGAGAGTGTGATTCTCTTGGAGAAACCCACAGCGGCAACCGAACCGTAAATGTTGCCCCCAATCCCTCACCTGGACTAGAAACCTGAACCGTACCGTGGTGCATTTCCACGAGATAGCGCACAATTGCCAGTCCTAATCCCAGTCCACCATGACTTTTAGTTATTTTGCCATCCTCTTGACGAAAGCGGTCAAACACATAGGGCAAAAAATCCGCAGAAATACCCTTACCCGTATCACTCACTTGAATCTCAGCATAGGGGCGATCGCCGAATTCCCCCTCACCCTGTGCCACTCGGACAGTCACTTGCCCCCCATTGGGTGTAAACTTAATCGCATTTGAGAGCAAATTCCACACCACCTGTTGTAAACGGTTAGCATCCCCCCAAACTTTCCCGATGGATGAATCAAAGCTGCAATGAATGGGAATCATTTTTCCCTCCGCACTAGGGCGTACTACCTCTATCGCCGCTTCAATCACGGGAATGAGTTCACATGGGTGAGCCTGGAGATGAAACTTACCTGTTATGATCCGCGAGACATCCAGGATATCTTCAATCAGCGTTCCAAGAGCATTGGTATTGCGATCTATCGTTTCCAGCGCCTGCATTGTCTTATCCTCACTCAACTGCCGAGTGCGGAGCAAATGAATCCATCCCAACACCGCATTCAGAGGAGTACGTAACTCATGGGAGAGAGTCACCAGGAATTCATCTTTAGCGCGGTTAGCCGCTTCGGCTTCAGCCCGTGCTTCTCGTTCCGCCGCATATGCCCGTGCCCGTTCAATCGCTTGGGCACACTGTCGCGCTAATGCTAACATGAAGGCACAGTCCTCCTCACTAAATAACTGAGCCTCCCGAAAACTCAACCCCATCCCTCCCACCGTTCGCCCTTCCACAATCAGAGGAATGGATGCCCAGGCATGATCAGGAGTGCTAGCATAGAGGCGAGCTAAGTGAGGGTAAGCTTGTGCCCAGACCTCACGAGATTCAAGTAAGATGGGCTGCTTCGTCTTAACAGCATCGGCAATAGGTAGATCAGCAGTCAGGGGAAAACGACTCCATCGATTCAGTAGTTTCTGCGGATAACCCAAAGCCTTGATAATCTCCAGAGTTTGATCCTGATCAGTGAGCAACGCGATAAACCCTGCACTTGCCTTCAAAACGGCTAATCCTTGTTCCACAGCGACTTCAGCCGCTGCTGCGGGAGTCAGCACTTCACTCAATGCGGCAGTTAAGGCTTGCAGGCTAGCATTACGTTGAGCGGTTTGTTCAGCTAATTGTCGGGCTTTTTGGGTTGCTCGACGAGCTGCTTCGCTAGCATGGTAGAGTTGAGCATTATCGATCGCCCAAGCTGCACGACGGGCTAAATCTTCTACTAACGATAAGTCAGTCGAACTATAACGAGTTCCAGATTTCCCTCTCACCAACGTTATCGTTCCCAACGTTCGCCCACGCGCCTGTAAAGGCACAATCATATAGGAGGTTAACCCCAGAGTTTGGAGAATTTGCAGATGTTCCGTAGTCTGGGCAATAGCGATGAGATCCGTATCGGAAATCTGAGCTGAAATTCTAGGCTGATGGGTATGCAAGATGTTCGGCAAATCGGCTGAGAAGTTGAACTCGTCTAGATGAGTGGAAGCGATATCTGGGGTATAAGTAAGGGTTGAGGGCTTGACATAAGCGATCGCTACCCGACGCATGACTTGATTTTCTTCATCCAAAAGGTCTACAGTACACCAGTCCGCCATATAAGGAACAACTAACTCCGCCACTCTAGCTAGCGCAATCTCATAATCTAGGGAAGAGACGAGTAAAGTACTTGCTTCTGCCAGAAACGCCGCTCGTTGCCCCTGTTCCTCAGCTTCCTGACGAGCCACCTGTTCCTGAATAAGCTGGAGTCGCTCTTCTTCGGCTTGTTTGCGCTCAGTAACATCCTGAACTAACGCCACAAAATAATCAATTGACCCATCCCCACGACGCACACAACGCACTGAGATACTAGCGTAAATCACTGTACCATCTTTGCGGATAAATCGCTTATCTAGAGAATAGCCTTCACTCGTTCCCGCTAAAAGCTGGTTAAATAGTGCCAAATCCGCCTGCAAATCCTCTGGGTAAGTGAGTTCTACCCAGGTTTTCTGAATTAACTGCGATCGCTCATATCCTAAAATGTCGCATAGCTTATCATTAACTTCAATCCACTTTTGATCCGGTGACGTAATCGCAATTCCAATTAAGGGCAATTCAAAATAGCTACGCAGGGTAGATTCACTCTTCCGCAACGATTCTTCCACCTGTTGGCGTTGAGCAATTTCTGTTTTCAAGGCTTCATTTGCATTAGCTAACTCAGCCGTTCGTTCCTGCACTCGAATTTCTAATTCTGCGGCTAAGGTTTGTAAGGCTTCTTGAGCTTGCTTACGTTCATAGCGCTCCTTAGCTTCCCGCATCGCCCGATTAACCGCTGGCGCTAACCGTTCTAGACGCTGTTTAAGGACATAATCCGTTGCACCACTTTTTAACGTTTCAATCGCCAATTCTTCACCCAGAGTCGCTGAAACAAAAATGAAGGGCACATCGGGACAAAGGGAACTGGCGATTTTCAACGCTGAAATACCATCAAAAGAAGGAAGAGAATAATCCGCCAGAATGAGATCGAAGCACTCTTGTTCAATTGCTCTCACAAAGTCCGAACGGGTTTCAACTCGCACCAACTCGCAATCAATCCCGCCCTCAGCCAGATGTATCTCAATTAATTCTGCATCGAGCAGACTATCTTCAAGTAGCAGGATACGCAGCGCTTTTACGATACTTTCCACCTTTTACCTACCCCCTTATCAAAATGACTCCCCCACCTCCCCCACCTCTTTTAACAAACAACAAACAACCAACAACAAACAACCAACAACTCATTGACGTACAGGAGGCATCGAGCCAGGAGGTGGCTGATTAACCACAGCCCAGAATAAACCTAATTGCTTAATAACATCAACAAACTCATGGAAATCGACTGGCTTTACCACATAAGCATTAACTCCTAAATCATAGCTTTTGATTAAATCTTGCTCCTCTCGTGAAGAGGTGAGCATTACCACAGGAACCCGTTTTAATTGAGGGTCAGATTTAAGTTTAGCTAGCACTTCCAATCCATCCACTTTAGGCAACTTTAAATCCAGCAATACTACTACAGGATGACCTTCCAACCGCAGCTTAAAAATTCCACGTCGATACAAATAATCCAGAGCTTGTTGTCCATCTCGTACCACTACTACTTCATTCGCTAAATAATTTTCCTCCAGTGCCGCTAGGGTCAATTCAACATCATGAAGATTGTCTTCAACCAAAAGAATTCGCTTTAGTTCCTGCATTCATACCATTTTGCTAAAGATTTACAATAAATTCTCTCCCCCTCTTCTCAGATCTTGCACCAGTCCCAATAACCTGCCAGTGGTTAAAACCACTGTCT
>DNGI01000018.1:0-2088 GCA_003486645.1 Cyanobacteria bacterium UBA11370
TTCTTATTTGGAATGACTATATATCCCTATCCTGGTTCTCCAAAATTCCTAGAAATAGAACAACTTGAAACTAATCCTATCAGTAGAGGTCAAAGAACTAACCGCCTGATTGCACCAATTGGTAAATGGTTAATCTGGTACTCTACAAAGGTTGGGCTGCAATATTGTTCACAAGCAGCTAACGAGTCGCTGATTGCTTTGGTTTCCTTAACTGGTGCAGTCGCCTATTATAGAGATGTGATTCAGATGGAGTATCTGGATACCGTCACAATTGCTCCAGGTGAAGATGGATATGCCTTCAGATTCTCACGAACAGCAGCAGCAGCCTTTTGCCAGCGACACGAAAGCGAATGGGGAGTCCCAATTGTCCTTGACCAGTAAGCAAGTAAGGGCGGGGACAACTGTAGTTATGAGTCATGCTGAACGGCAAGCATTTTTGAAAACATCTCGTCTTGGGCAACTACTGGAAGTAGCAGATTTGCTTCCTGAAGTTGAACAAGTCAAGGAGCAAGTTCTCAGAGAATCTCTTGTTGGCAATCCAACTGTAAATTTAGCCAATTTAAAGTGGATAAAGTATATTAATCCCCAAGGAAATGAACCTTGGGCTTATGAACAATGGCAACGTGATCGTATTTATAATTTGCACTGGAAAAACGATCAGGAGAATAATTGCAGGAAAGTCAACCGTGGTGACTTAATCTTACTGTTGCAAAACAGTGTTGTTACGCATTTAGTTGAAATTGATGATGATGCACCCCACAGTGCAGGAGATGGTGAGTGGGAAAAAGTTCTTCGCCAAGTTAAAGTCCGATGGGTTGCAGATTTCAAACATGAGGATTATATTCCTAGGCAACGTGATTTGTTTGGGTATTCTCCCCAAGGCTATGCAAACGGAACAGTGAAAAACCTGGAAAACTTCAAAGATATTCTCCCAATTTGGCATTCACTAGATATTTTTCGGCGGCACGTTGGAGGATTGCTTCGTTTAACGGATTAGCGATCGCACACAACACCTTGCTCACATCTCTAGCTGCGTTGCCGAGAACAATATGCTCTTTGGGAATTCCCACAGCAACTAATTCATCACTAGCTTATTTTTTCCCATTTTTAGTAGACTTCTGCGGTGTTCCAGACGCTGGTTCACTCTCAGATTCATCTATTCCCCCATCACCCTTTATACCAACATTTTCTAATGCAGGTTCTAACACGTCCCATGCACTTTGAGCAATCGGAAGAAACTTATCACGAGCTGCTTTCGCTTCAGCAAATTTAATCAACGTTTTGGTAAAATTCTTATCAGTAACCTGCTGCATTTGTTCAGGAGTCAATGGTTCAGGTTGAAATAATGCCTCAATTAAAGGACGTAACTCCAATGCTTGCTGATGTACCTCTTCCAAATTAACTCTTAAACTCGCTAAATTGGCGATCGCTTTCACCGCTTGCACAATTTCCGGTTCATTATCCTCCACATCATCATTTGCGGGGGGTTCAACTACAATTAAATCATCCATACTTAATCCATCCGCAAAACTCTCAGGACTTAAGCTAGTATCATCTGGATCATCCATGCGACGTTGAATTTCTTCTATCGCTTTTTGGCGAGTACGTTCATTATCAGTTTTGCCAGTAACTTCAACAAATAAACCCAATTCGTTTAAATTGGTCGTTGTATATCGGACGGTAGATTTAGGCATAATCGTGGGGAAGTCTAGAGTCTAATTATTTATATAATAAATGCTTCCCAAATCCTTAAGAGCAATTCTTTTAGGACTAGTGGTTCATCCCATTAATTGTGATGAATGATATCCAGTAGAGACGTTGCATTGCAACGTCTCTACACCCGTCAGAACTAATGACATGAACCACTAGTCAAAATAATACCACTTTCCCTTAGATTTTAGGACTTACCCAAATACACCAGATATAGCACAAAGTCAAATAAAATACTATATATATAGTGTGTCTGCGTAAGTCCTGTATTATGGCTTTTGGGAATAGCGATCGCCTCTATTGCGAGATAAGCTGTCACGCATTTAAATTGGGTATCAGTAGCGACCAAGATGGTCGCACTACAAGGATTCTGTAATT
>DNGI01000018.1:2316-6689 GCA_003486645.1 Cyanobacteria bacterium UBA11370
GTTTAAATGACGAACAGCTTATGCACGATACAATCATTTTATCAAGGCATAAGTTCTAATTAATGCCAACCCACTTAATGCAATTTTGTTTGCACATCAGCTTATGGGGAGGTTGAGGTTCAGTAAAAACAAAGGAGCCAATCTACAATTAATTGTAAATTCCCAATCCCAAATCAAGGGAGTTCGCCTCCTGATAACAGGAGCAACAATGAACGCGCTATGGCGAAAATCAAAATCCTGCAAGAAGGTCAGTCTTACACTTTTCGGTCTTACTTCGAGTTACCCTATGAAGCTGAGGACATTCTAGCTGAGTTTAATTATTCACTGATTAAATCCCGCCTATCTCTGCCTCAAACAACTAAACAGCTAGACCGACTGCCAGAACTCAACCAAAGAATAGAAGACGTTTTACCCTTTATCAGTTTGAGTAATGAGACGGCAAGAAGAGAAACACTGGTCTCTCCAATTATGTTGGAGGTGGTTCGTTATTGCCAATGTAAAATGCGAATTGAATATCCTTTAACCGTCAACAACTGGCTCAAAGGTAATCTTGATTATCTGTTGCGATCAACCAACAATTTGCTGGTTATTGAAGCTAAAAATGATGACCTCACGAGAGGATTTACTCAGTTAGCGGTTGAGTTAATTGCCCTATCGCATATTGACGAACAAAATGTGTTTTACGGGGCAGTGACGATGGGTGATGTTTGGCGGTTTGGTAAACTGGAACGCAGTCAACAACAGATTACTCAAGATATCAATTTGTTTAAAGTACCTGATGATTTGGATAGCTTAGTTAGAATCCTGCTGGGAATTTTGGAGGGAGAGTGAGGGCGATCACGCAAGCCCTGCATACCTCCTCGGTTTTTGTCAAAGGCGAACTCCAGCTTAACCGAGCAGTATTGGGAATGGTTCTCACTAATAATCAACGCGAATAAATTCTTTTTTTTCTTGTCTTCTTGGAAAATTGGGATGCTCCCAAGGATAAGGTGTATTCGATTCAACCAAGAACCGCTATAAGTTTTACCTCTAGCAAGCACCAATTTGAGCAAAAACTACATAAATTGTTTTCCAAACAATTACCAAATCATACCAGAAATGCCACTGCATTTGGTAGCGCAGGTCGAAAGTAACTATGGCTTCAAAATCATGAACCGCTGACCGACCATTGACTTGCCATTCTCCGGTAATACCGGGTTTAACATTTAATCGTTGCCAATGATAAGGACTGTAATACCGAATTTCATCGGCTGTGGGTGGGCGAGTCCCTACTAAACTCATGTCTCCAATCAAAACATTCCAAAATTGGGGGAGTTCATCCAAGCTGGTGCGGCGCAGAAAGCGTCCGATGCGAGTAACACGGGGGTCATTTTCATTTTTAAATATTAAGCCTTTGGCTTGGTTAGGAACGCAATATTTGAGGTGTTCAGCATTCGGAATCATGGAGCGGAATTTCCAGATTTGGAATGGTTGCCCGTAGAGTCCGTAGCGCGTTTGGCTGTAGAAAATTGAGCCGGGGCTATCTAGTTTGATGGCAATGGCGATGGGGAGGAAAATGATAGCGAGAATTAGCAACCCTATGAGAGAGCCGATAATATCGAGTAAGCGTTTAGCCATTGAATAGGTGGAGGGATGAGGCGAGTAACTATTGATAGTAGATGTAATCATTGACCTGATTCCTCGAAATTAGGCGACTTCAAATGTAGAATTAGCTGATAGGGGTGTAGAAAATTTTGAGGGTTTTCGTTGAACTGCCCTTATTGCCCAACTAGCGGCTTTAGAAATTAGCGGTTGTAAGGTTTCTTTGGCACGTTGGTGTTGCCAGTGCCATCCTTCTTGAGTGGTAGCATAGAGGGGTGGTAAGCGATTGAGGGCGTAGGCGATCGCTTCTCCTTTATTAATAGATTTGATGATATCTTCGGGAAGGCTTTGCATCTGCCGCTCGATTTCTTGAGCTGCTAGGGGTTCCATGGCATTGCGGTAAATTGAAAAGGGTGAAGATAGCATGGAAATATTCCTCAGTCAGTTGCTTAAAAATAGGTGAGAAGGCTGATTTTTTGTCGAATTAGGAGTATTGAGATGCATTTGTAAGCTAATGTGCATCCAAAATCAAAGCAATTGATAATTTTTTTAGCTCAGTAGAAATAGCCATAAAACTTATTCCTTGAAGGAGTTAGATGTTGACAGTAGGGATCTGTGGTGTAGTGTAGAAATGATTGGAATAGCGATCGCACCAATTATTCAAGGCATAAATTCAGTGCGATCGCTACCATTCATTCAATCTTTGTAGCGCTTACGGAGTTGATTTGCACCAACCATTAACCCAATGGCTACTAATCCAATTGCACCGGATGGTTCAGGAACTGACTTACAGTAACCGCTCTTACAAATACTCGATTTATCAAATTTAAACGCGATAGTTTGACTGCCTCCAGATTGATTGAAATTATAGCCAGCTTCCTGCAATTCAGCCTCAGAAAGATACATGATACTGGTAAGGAATTGACCAGAGGCGATGGTGTTTAGACTTTTACTTTGGTCAAAATAGGAAGTATCTGCTGGTAAATCTCCCAAACTGGGGCCACAACCTTCGCCTTGACATCCATAGGTGGCTACATATTGGTTGTATTCTTCCAAGCTACTAAACCCACTATTGATTCCTGTAGTACTGGCGGCACTAACGTTATTATAAAGACCGATTTGTGGGACAAATGAATCATTTGTTCCGGCAAAACGAACACCGAACAAACTGCCTTCATTACTAGCAGTACTAAAGTCTTTACCTGTGAAGTTAAAGAACAAATCACCCCAACCAATATTTCCATCATTAGCACTCGTTCCATCAGCACCTGTTAATGGCATATTGCCATTGATTGCGACCCAGATGCTATCTTTAGTTTCCCGGAGTGCTAGCGTGTAGATTTCATAAATATTGCCACCGATTTGAGATCCACTAACGCCATCATTTGGGGAATCTACGGCATACTGCCAGCCATGTTGATCAACAGGATTTTGCCCTACCTTAAGGGCTATTCCATCGTTAATACATTCGGTAAATGTATTGGCAACCGTCCCTTCATTCAGGGCAAAAGTAGCAGCTTGAGCGGATTTAGAGAAAGCAATAAAAGAAGCAAAAACTGTGGTGAATGCTAACAGTTTTGCAAGAGATAGGCTCGGTTTCGTAGGTAAACGTTTTAGTGTAGAATTAGACATGGGTTTCTCCTTGGAAAATAAGGTTTTCAAGTTTTTGGATAGTTACCAGTATGTCGGATTTGGGTTCACTGGAATGCAAAAAGTAGAAGGGCGATCGCATAAATTATTGAAAATTTAAATGCGTTCATATCCAGTCCTTGATCAATCAGTTTTGCTGAGATGATGGTGACCAAACCTCACTAAACTAACTACAGTGATTCCTAATAGGGATAAAGTAGTAGAAGGTTCAGGAACCTCTTTAACGACTGGCAGATCAACCACGAAAACTACATCATTGAAATCCCGATCCGAATTCTGATTAGGAGGTTGAGCATTTCCTTTTGGCCCGTATAAATCTTCAAATCCAAGCACTACATATCCCTTGTATTCATAGGCAACTAGATGTTCGAGTCCATCGGGATTAGAGGCTGGATCTGCACCGTAAACATATCGACCACCATTAAAGCCGTCCGCTATGATTGAGAAGTCAAATTGAGTGCCTTTTTTAAAGGTTCCTAGTTCTACATAGTCGCCAATATTGAGTACACCATCGTTACTTGGTATTTGACAATCAATATTGCGGCTGTGGCAAGAAACATTCTCGAAAATCAAACCCGATTGGGAATTAGAATCCTTAGTCGCACTGAAACCTAATTGGTTCTTAAAACCAGCACCCTCGTTCAAAAAGTAAATGTTGACATCGTGATCGGCGGCTAAAAGTAGTTTGGTCGGATCTAACTTAAATAACGAGGGGTTATCGATGCCAGTTCTTTCGCCTTGAACTAATTTCTGAAATTCAGGAATGAGAGTCTTAAACCCTGTCGTGTCAGTATCGATACCTTTAATATCATAGGCAAATGCTGATGCAGTGATCGAGAAAATACTTGTTAGTGCAGCAGCGGCAATTAGGTTAGTAAAGAGTTTTGGTTTCATGGTAATATTCCTGATAAGGAGAGAGAAATTAATTTCTTCTAGATCCCGTTAGTTCGCCTGTCACGAACATTTAATCTTTAAACCTAAACCTATTAAAAAGCCACCTGACCCAACAAAACCCCCCTGGAAGTATCAACTTCAAAAGTGGCTTACCCCATGAAATCCTACAGAAGGTATCAAAAGCTATCAAAACGTATCAAGGTATTGATTTAGAGCCTGAATTGACACTCGATAGCATAGACTAATAT
>DNGI01000018.1:6849-15340 GCA_003486645.1 Cyanobacteria bacterium UBA11370
GACAGTACTGTATAGTCTTTCACTCGATAGCATAGACTAATATCAGGTGAAAGACTATACAGTACTGTCTATGTCATGGGATGCCTTTCTACAAGAAGTTGCTGAGGCTCATAAGCTGTTTGAAGGGGATGAGAAAGAGGCGTTCTGCGTCCGGTTCGCTGAACGGAATCTCAGAAAGTCAGATATACAGGTAGCAACTGATTTAAACATCAGCGAAGTGACTCTACAACGGCGACTGGGAAAAGTTTATGGGATATTGGCTGCGAGTTGTCCTACTCTCAATACAGATAAGAAGGGAAAATTTAAGATATTACGAGATTGGCTAAAAAAGGAATGCGATCGCTATCAAAAAACAGGACAGTTTCCTAATTTACCTACGACATCTGATTTAGGAATGAGTAACAAGGCAATGCCTTCAGTACAGCTACAAGTGCAGAGCGATCGCACAACCCAAAACCAAGAGGATTTCTATGTAGAACGTCCCCCAATTGAATCACTCTGCTATGAGGCACTTTTTCAACCGGGTGCGTTGATCCGAATTAAAGCGCCTCGGCAAATGGGGAAGACAGAATTGATGGCGAAAATTCTGAATTATGCTGAACAGCATGGTTCTAAAAAAGTCTATTTGAACTTCCGACAGCCTGAAGAATCCGTTGTCCAAGACCTGGATCAATTCTTGCGCTGGTTTTGTACAAATGTAACTCGCCAACTCCACCAATCCTTTCAAATTAATGACTATTGGGATGAAGAAATAAGCAGTAATGATAACTGCTCGGCTTATTTCCAAGAATTTTTGTTAGAACAAATCGATTGTCCTTTAGTATTAGGTTTAGATACCGTAGACCGCCTCTTTCCCTATTTAACAATGGCTCAAGACTTTTTGGGAATGCTGCGAGCATGGCATGAAGATGCCAAGATTCTAGATAATTGGAAAAAACTAAGATTAATCGTATCCCATTCTACAGAAGTTTATATTCCACTTGATATTAATCACTCACCGTTTAATGTCGGATTAACCATCCAGCTTTCCGAATTTACTCCGGTTCAGGTTGCTGAATTGGCTCAAAAATACGGATATTCTTTAACGAAAGCGGAGGTAACACTCCTGATAAATCTAGTAGGAGGTCATCCGGGACTCATAGAGCAAGCACTCCTAGAACTCAAAAAATCTAGTGATACTAACCTAGAACAATTGTTAAACGATGCGCCGACAGACGCTGGATTATATGGTAGCCATTTAAGAAAAATGTGGCAAGAGTTACAGGAAAATCCCGCGCTAGTTTCTGCACTTAAAAAAGTAGTAGAGGCAAGTCATACTGTGCAATTAGAATCAAAGCTATCCTATCAGTTAGAAAGTTTAGGATTAGTGACTCGGAAGGGAAATGATATTAAACCTCGCTGTGAATTGTATCGTCAATATTTTCGCTCTTGCCTAGCAGATATCGGATGAATAAAGAAGCCAACACGGGTTACAATTATTATGTTGGTGGAAGCCTACCACCTGATGCTTTGAGCTATGTAGTGCGAGAAGCGGATGACGAACTTTATGAAGCCTTGAAAGCTGGGGAGTTTTGTTACGTATTAAACTCCCGACAAATGGGAAAATCTAGCTTACGAATACAAGCGATGCAAAAGCTAGAAGCTGAAGGAATTGCCTGTGCTGTTGTTGATTTAATGCGAATAGGTCGTCATGCTAATGAATCGCAATGGTATAAAGGAATTGCTCATCGATTAGCGAGTATTTTTCATATATCAAATCACTTTAATTGGCGAGATTTGTGGAATAAACAGGATGATTTATCACCTGTGCAACGCTTCAGTGAGTTTATTGAAAAGGTTTTACTCAAAGTAATTTCTGAACGGATTATAATTTTTATTGAAGAAATCGATTTAACTCTCAGTTTAGGGTTTCCTACCGATGATTTTTTCGGTTTAATTCGTGCTTGCTACAATGAGCGTGAGGTTAATCCAGAGTATAAGCGTCTCACATTTGCACTGTTCGGTGTGGCATCTCAATCAGATTTAATTCAAGATCAGAATAAGACACCGTTTAATTTTGGCAAAACGATTGAATTACGGGGTTTTAAATTTGCAGAAGCTCAAATTCTGGCTAAGGGTTTAGAGGGGAGAGTTAAGAATCCTCAACGAGTCTTCAAGCAGATATTATATTGGACTAATGGGCAACCTTTTCTGACGCAAAAGTTATGTAAACTGGTTTATCTAGCGACAGATATACAGCCTACCAATTCTATCAATAGATTATCCAGGTACGGATATTTTTTTGCCCTATTAGGAGCTAGTGAAGAGCAATTTGTAAATAGGTTGGTACAATCTCAAGTTCTTGAAAATTGGGAATCTAGTGATGATCCAGAGCATTTAAAGACTATTCGCGATCGCCTCCTCAAAAGTAAGCATGGTACTGAGTCATTATTAAAACTTTATCGTAAAATCTGGCAACGGGGCGAAGTAGAAGCTAGGGATAGTCCTGAAGAAATAGAATTGCGGCTATCAGGATTAGTGGTTAAGCATGATGGAACATTAAAAGTTTATAACCCTATCTATAAATCCGTCTTTAATTTGCATTGGGTGACGGCGCAGTTAAATCGTTTACAGTCGGACTCTATCGTTATTCCCGCTTGGACTGTAATTACTATCAGTCTAGTTGTAACAGTTTTAGTGATGGGGGGGCGATCGCTTGGTTTATTACAGTTTTTAGAACTAACAGCTTTTGACCAATTCATGCAATGGAGAACTCAAGAAAAACCTGATGAACGGTTGTTGTTAGTTGAAGTAACCCAAAAGGATATTGATCAGTTAGGAGATATTTATCCCTTAAGCGATCTAATGGTTCTTCGACTGTTTAAGACTTTAGATGAGTATAAACCAGAAGTGATTGCTTTGGACATCTATCGAGATACAATACAAGACCCAAAATATCACGATGATTTAGTTCAATACTTACAGCATCATAAACATATTATTCCGATTTGCGTACATCCGTATGGCAACAATTCTGGTATTCATCCTCCGAGGGGACTTGCTGAAAATCAACTGGCTTTTGTTGATGTGGTTATCGACTCTTATAATAAAGTTCGTCGTCACCTTTTAGCCTTAACGCCACCAGATAAATCACAATGTCCGGCGGAGTATTCACTCAGTTCTAAGTTGGCACTTCACTACTTAGCTGCCAAAGGCTATTCATGGGATTTTCCCAACCGCGACTCCTGGAAAATTGGCGCTGTTAAGTTTGAAGTACTGAAGGGAAAAACTGGTTTTTATCAACAGCAAAATAGTATTCCAGGTCATCAAATCTTACTGAATTACCGCTCTCATAAATCCGTGGAAAATATTGCTCACCGAGTTAGCCTGACACAAATTATGACTCATCAGATTAACCCCAATTTGATCAGGGGTCGAATTATTCTCATTGGAGTTACTGACCCTAATTTGGATAAAGATGAATTCAACACGCCTTACAACCAAGAAATACGCGGCTTGCTACTTCATGCTCATATGGTTAGCCAACTTGTGAGCGCTGTTGAGGATAAACGTCCTTTATTAGGGTTCTTACCCTTGTGGGGTGATACGCTTTGGGTTGGGGTTTGGGCGTTGGCGATCGGGATACTAACTAGACGCTTTCAAGGACTACTATACCGAGGAGTAGCGGTAGGAATTATATTGATTGCTTTAAGTGGAATTTGTTTCATTCTGTTAGTAATAAAAGGTCTTTTGCTGCCGCTGATTCCGTCAGTATTGGCAGTAATAATGTCTGTTGCTATTCTAGCAAAAATTAGCTCATTGATAAACAAATAATAAGGAGGACTATAAATGTTGATTGCCTTAAAATATGTTCTGATAATTTCAGTACTCGTGCTTGTGGATATTACGAATAACCTAATACCAGTACAGGCACAAATTAACCCAAACCTAGAAGTGGCTACCGACCCGCCCCAACCCCCAGATCGAGGGACTCCGGATGATCGGAAACCAGCCGGAACTCGTGGGGATTGTGAGGCAACTAGCCAACCGTTTACGCCGTTATTACCTATTGCTGAATCTGGGTTTACTGGATTTACAATTACTGGATATCCTACCTTTTGGTTTTACGTTCCTTATAAAACCAGTAGTGTTAGTTCTGGTAAGTTCGTGTTAGAGGATGAACAGGGAAATCTAGTTTATCGGCTTCTATTCAAACTGCCTGAAACGCCTGGTTTTGTCAGTGTAACGCTTCCCAATACAGAACAAGCATTAGAGCCTAATCAGCAATATCGGTGGGTGTTTATGCTTTATTGTGAATCTCAACAATCCTCTAAACCCGATCCAATTTGGTATGAAGGAGTGGTGCAACGAGTTGATAGTTCTGCTGTTGAAACTGAGTTAGAAACAGCGTCTTTAGAGCAACGAGTTAATCTTTATATTAAACATGAAATTTGGTATGATATTTCAACGGATTTAACGGAGATTCGTAACGTGCCGAATGATTGGGAAAAGCTGTTAAAAGCTATGGGTTTGAAGTACCTTGAACCAGAGCCAATCGTGGGGCCAGTTGAGCCAATTCAAAATTAATACCAATTTCTTTTATCAATTAACTATTTGTAGCCACATTAGTAGGGTGTGTCAGACTAGAGAAATTGTTTCATAGCAAATATTTCCTGCATCTGATGCACCCTACACGATCGCGCTTTGCAATTGGTAAACGCTAAGATCCCCGACTTCTTGAAGAAGTCGGGGATCTGAACAGCCAAAAAAACTGGAGGTAAAAGAGATGGCTTACAGCGACTTCAAGCTCAATGAACTATCGAAATTATTTGGCTTAAGGATTATTGAAACATCGGAACTGTTCTCTGATATAGCTGAAGTAGACTACAGTGATTATCTGTCTTTTACTCTCAAAGAAAATCTGGATTTAGCGGTAGCAATCAATACTGAAAAAGCCCGTTCTGAAATGATTATATCGCCCATATTGCTAGAAATTAGGAGGAAGTTAAATTATCAAATCAGTCTATTTTCTGGTATTGATTTTAATGTAGATAACGACAGGGGATTAAATGGCGTTTGTGATTTTATCGTGAGTCGTTCAACAGAACAGCTTTTTGTTCGCGCTCCCGTTATTACAATTGTGGAAGCCAAGAATGAAAATCTTAAGGCTGGCTTTGGGCAATGTGCGGCAGAAATGGTCGCAGCGCAGTTGTTTAATGAGCGAGAAGGAAATGAAATTAAAACAATTTATGGGGTTGTTACAATCGGCACGATTTGGAGGTTTTTAAAGCTAGAAGGTCAAGTGGTTAATATTGATCTGACTGAGTATTATATTAGGGATGTGAAGAAAATATTAGGCATTTTATGTAGTACTATTCATGCCAATTAGCTATTCTCTATCTTCCCATCTTTTTCTACCACGGACTACCAATCATCGTAAAACCAGCCCAATAATAAGGATGAGATAATTTCTTATTTCCCTGCGATACAAGTTCATCGGGTAACGGGATTTCACCTAAGTTTGGTATCCCTTGCAATTGCCCCCTTTCCAGATAGGCTTCCCCTCGTAACATTGCAATTTGGGCTTGCCGCAGCGCTTCGGCTTTAATGGTGACATTGGGTTGGTTTAATTGCCAATAAAATCCACTCATCAGCGCCAATGTTCCTTCATCATTAACCTTCCACAAACTCGCTAAGGCTGATTTTACTCCGGCTTGCACCGCTAACCCAGCAAAACCTAATTCGGCTTGCTCATTTCCCAAGGCAGTAGTACAGGCAGAAAGGGTTAATAGTTCAATTTGAGGGGGTTGATACCAACCCATTTGTCTCAGTTTATCGAAGGTGAGTTGAGTGTCCCAGAGTTGAATGTAAGAGTTGCTGGGATTGCCATCGTTGAAGTTAGCATGGGTAGCGAGATGTATAATTTCAAATGGCTTACGCCGACTCTCGGTTTGCAGATTATTGAGGGTGAATTGTTGGTTGAGGTATGATGTCCCTGACCATAATTGTTGAGTAATTAGATTCAATTCTAAGGGGACGGCAGGTAAGGGGCGAAGTTGTTGAAATTCAGAAGCTCCCATGCCTAAAACTTGGGCATTTTTTAAAGTTTGGTAGCGGCTATTCGTCAAGCTGAAACTGGGAATGGAACCGAGGCTATACTTTTCGATTAAAAATTGTTGACCATCGTACAATGCTGCTAGGGGAATATGGCGTAATCCGCCATCCATACAGAAGATTAGGGTATCAATGTTTAGTTCTTTGAGGTGGGATTCAATCGGAGCAATCAGCCATTGATAAAGTTGTTGAGAGGAAGCTCGATAGCCATAGGTTTCTGATGGATTGCTGACCTTTTCAACAAATTCTGTTATTGTTTGCTTGAGAGCAGTCGGATTGGCTGATGGAATGATTTTGCGGATCAGGATATTTTCGGGATGAACTAATGTGAGTTCTAATCCTTCAGAGAGAGAGCGTGCATAAACCACAACAGCACTCTTTCCCGTTTGATTTTTGATGGTTTTTAGAGTTTCTCGGATGGTTTGGGATGTCACATTTTCATCTGTTAGGTTTTCACCAAAGTATTCCTCATATTCATCTTCAAAGAGTTGGTCAATTTCGGCAACAGGATCAGCGGGTTGGTTGAAGGGAAGGGGATTGTTAACATTTAAGGATATCTGATCACCAGGAAAGTTCCAACTAATACTGTAATCTCCGGTTTCAGGGTTTTGGTTGATGATAGTTTGAGCGTCTAAAATATCTCCAACTAAAGTCGCTAATGATTCTATGGGATTTTCGACGGGAATTACTGGGGGGTTAGGTTCTGGAACGGGGATGGGAGCGGGGGGAATGGGTACGGCTCCTAAGACTGATATAATTTGGATGCGATCGCTATCTTGTGTGTGAGTGAAATAGTAATTTCTGCTCGGTTCAATCGTTTGTCTGTTCTCCTCATCCCCTCTAGTAATTGCTCCCGCCGTGCCATTAGTTTGAGAATTACCGACAATAAAGGGAATCTCGCCGTCTCCTCCGTGATAGATAATAATCGTGCCGCCGTCTTCACTTCCAGCAGTTGAGATACTGGCATTTATGCCATTTTGGTCTGTGAATGAGTCGGTTGCTTGAAAATAGCTGGGGCTTCTAATATCAGCATTAATCGTAACATTTCCTCCTGTACCATTATTAAAGCTCTGTGCATCAATGGAGCTAACTTTAATATTGCCACGAGCATTAAGTGTCACATCGCCGCCATCGCCGTTGCGATTAGAAGAATCGAGAATACCTGTAGTAATTTGTCCGGTGTTACTAGTGAGAGTTATGCCTCCTGTTGAGGTGATGTTACCTGTAGTAATTTGTCCGTTTGTGCTGGTGAGAGTAGTACCTTTAGGTGAGATGATGTTGTTCGTGAAGATGTCGATGTCATTAATTGTTGTAATATTTACGCTGCCAGAGTCACTTTGGATATCGCCTTGAACTTCTAAACTGTTTAGCGGAGTTGAGCCACCAATGATATTGTTCAATTGAACAATTCCTGTATCAGGGTTGAGAGTCAGTTTATGATTGCCATTAATTGTACTGTCAAAAATAATATCACCGTTCCCTTCAATGAAAACAGATACATCCCCAGATAAAAGTACTGAACCGTCAAAACTAATGCTGTTATTTTTACCTGTTCCTGCACGGGTGAGAGATACATCTCCACCTAAGATAATTGAACCGTCAAAATTAATGCTGTTTTCGTTAGTTTCAATCTTGCCACCGACTGTAATATTATTAGTATCGTTATTACCAGCAGTCAGTTCAATCTCACCTCCCTGGCGAGCTTGAGAAAGTGCATTAATTCTACTGGTAGTAATGCTGCCATTCATAGCATTAAGGGTAATATCACCTCCAGTACCGTTACCAGCAGCCGTAATGAGTGCGCCTGCGCGAGTATCGATGTCACCTTCAGTACTAGTAATACTGATATCCCCACTATTTCCATTGAAACCAATCAAAAAGGTAGTGACTCTACCTGTAGTAACATTAGCGCGAGCTTCAAGAGTGATATTCCCACCATTTTCACCCCCCGCAGCACTAATAGTTCCGCCGATAGTCTCAATAGCACCTTTATCGCTATTCAGGTCAATATTTCCACCGTTGAGACTTCCATTAGAGTTGAGTTTATCTGTGGTAATGCCATTGGGGGCCTCAAGCATAATTGCTCCCCCATTTCTATTAGTAGAAGAAGAGTTTAGAGTTCCAGCAGCAGTATTAATGCTGCCCATAGTACTTGTTAGAGTAATCTTTCCTCCATCACCAGATGTAGAATTCGATGAAATATCGTCAGTGAAAATATCGCCTTGAGCTGTAAGACTAACTGCGCCACCATTTCCATTTCCATTGGTAGAAGAAGAATTTAGAGTTCCAGCAGTATCAATGCTGCCCATAGTACTTGTTAGAGTAATCTTTCCTCCATCACCAGATGTAGAATTCGATAAAATATTGTCAGTGAAGATATCGCCTTGAGCTGTAAGGC
>DNGI01000068.1:0-6953 GCA_003486645.1 Cyanobacteria bacterium UBA11370
CCACTCCCCAAAACCTAGGAATTTGTACCTCATCAGTATGAGAACCGCTATATTTATTATTCGACTCACCAATGAGGAATGACTAATTCACTATTTGCCAGAAATCAGTAATTTCATATCCTAATTCTTGCAGCATCTGGTGTAATAGGGGTAGGCTTAGACCAATGACGTTGCTGTGACAGCCTTCTAGTTTTTCGACGAAGAGTCCGCCTTTCCCTTCTAGGGCAAAACAACCCGCGCAGTTGAGGGGTTCTCCTGTGGCGATGTAGGCGGCGATCGCTTGATCGCTAAGTTGGGTAAAGTAGACTTTTGTAATCCCGCACTTGACTAGGGTTTTGTTTTGAGATAAATCAATTAAAGCGTGACCTGTGTAGAGAATACCTTGATTTCCTCGCATTTGTTGCCAACGGGCGATCGCTTCTTCTAGGTTTGCGGGTTTGCCGTGGATTTCGCCGTTGATGCTTAAAACTGAATCACAGCCTAAAATTAGGGCATTGTTAGTAGTATTAAATTGAGTTGCAACGGTTTGGGCTTTGTGTAGGGCTAGAGTTTCTACTAATGTTAGTGGATCGGTGAGTTGGATTTGAGATTCATCAAAATCGCTGTGGCGGACTACGGGTTCGATTCCAGCATTTTGCAATAAGCGTTTGCGTGCTGGTGAAGCGGAGGCTAATACTAATTTTGGCACACTCATAATATTTAGTTTGGCAGCGGACTTGGCAGCGGATTTGGTAACGGATGTAACGGATGTGTTTAGGATGAATGACTAATAACTAACAACTAACAACTAACAACTAACAACCAACAACCAACAACCAATAACTAATAACTAACAACCAACAACCAACAACCAACAACCAACAACCAACAACTAACAACTAACAACCAATAACTAATATACGGAAAAGGAGGTAATGATTTGTTTAAATAGATCCTGAACTTTATTCCATCGCTTTTCGGTGGTGGAAACATTAAGGGTATAGAGTTTGCCGTGGCTTATTGCTACAGTGGCTAGGTCATGTCGTTTTTGGTTGGGAAGTTTGACGCTATATTCAAAAATGTAATAACTTTTATCTCCAGACTCGCGGGCTTGGGCATTTACTAATTCTACTTGACGATTGGAATTAGCGGGAGCGAGGACGTTTTTTTGCAATTTGTATCCGACTTCTCCAGGTGTTCCTAAATCAGTCAGAGTTTTTCCTTGAGGAATTGGGTTAACGACGACACTGACATTTTCGGTTTGCTCAATTAGATCATGAAACACTATATCAGGGCCGTTTGTTACTTGTACGGGTAGCCAACCTTTGGGATAGAGAAACTCATAGCCGTCTTTGCTATCGATATAACTTTGTAATGCGCTACCATCACTAACGCAGCCATGTAGACCTAAGCTAAAGACTAGCAGCAGGAAAACGGCAATTGTTTTGAGCATCTCGATTAGTCCTTCAAGTCGTGTTCCTCCATTGTCTCATCTTTTGGAAGTGGGGAGTGGGGAGTGGGGAGTGGGGAGTAGGGAGTGGGGAAGGAGGAATATTAGGAATAAATTGGGGAGATTAGACTTTGATTTTTTTGTTTATCATCTCTTCTCTTTATTTGGGTTACGTGTTTTGATTGATCAGTAATGCTACAGGGAAGTGTTGTAGAATCTGACCGATACTCGTTATTTTATTACCCGAAATTGTTTGATTGGTAATGGTATTGTGCCAGGTAAGATTATCTCGTTGGGGAATAGTTAATTGAGTATCTGCCCAGATTTGTTCACCGAGAGGATAGTTTCCAGGTTGAATGAGTGTTAGGGTGTGGTCAGAAGTAGTTGGTAGCGAGGAAAAACCTTCCTTGTCCCCCTTGTCCCCCTTGTCCTCCTTGTCTTGTTGAACACCAACTGGTTTTGACCACACCCTTAGTGTTGTGAGGAATCGGGGTACGATTGCGATCGCCATCTTGTCACCTAAATTTCTGGAAAACGCGACGATATGATCTTTAAATTTCCCAACCACCTCCAATGGTTGATAATCTCCTTTTTGAAATAATTCTAAATTTTCTTTTCGCGATTGCAAGGCTTTGAAGGTTAGAAAGAGCTTAATTCTACCATCTTCTTTAGTCGATAAAAGTTCATCAATCAGCTTTAGCGTATGTTCCTGCGCTTTGTCTTTAATCTCATTTAAGAACGACTTTCTGAGAGAGTAATCAACGGGACGGCGGTTATCAGGATCTACCATACTCAAATCCCATAATTCTGTGCCTTGATAGGTATCGGGTACACCAGGGGCTGTATATTTGAGCAAGGTTTGTGAAAGTGAGTTAAAAATACCGTAATCAGCTACCCGCTTCTGAAATGGCAAAAACTCTTTGAGGAATTGATTGGATTCAGAAGGTTCTAATACTTTATCTACAAACGCTAAAAATCCTTCTTCATAAGCCGTATCTGGACGTAACCAAGCCGTATGTAACTTAGCTTCCCTTACCGATTTCAGCATATACTCTTTAATCCGTCCAACAAAGGCTTCATTCTCACTTTCATTAAACGGATAAGTCCCAACTAGCGTCTGGTAAAAGAAGTATTCGTCATTAGGAACCGGAACGGCTTTTCCCCGGACATTACTTTTATGAGATTGATTAATTTCCGTCCATTTTTTGACCTGATTTTCCCATTCATCTGGAATTTCGGAAAGCACATTTAACCGGGTTCGGACATCTTCGCCACGTTTGGTATCATGAGTAGCCGTAGCATTCATTTTATGAGTCCAAGCCGTACTTTGGGTTTGATTAAATTCATGAAAGTCGGTAAGGCTGATCCCAAATTTGCCCGGATTTCCTCCCACTTCATTTAAAGATACTAATCGGTTATAGACATAAAATAAGGTATCTTCAATCCCCTTTGCCATCAGAGGACCAGTCAATTGTTGGAAACGCATGACGAAATGAAGCCGTAACGCTTTTTGGTCTTCCGTTAAGGATTCTTCCCATTCTAGTAAGAGTAATTTCTCAATAAAATTAAGTTCGTTTAAAAGTAAGGGAATTTGCTCTCTTGCTTCTTCAATTACCTCTTTAATATAGGAACGGTCATCTTCTCTTAATCCATCGCCATTGACATAGGTACGATAAACGGGGAAAAGTACCAGTACTTCCGCCAGAGTTCGTTTTAATCCATTCATAGTAAAGTCAATTCCGAGTGTAGATTGACCTGCTATGCGTTTTAAAATTTGAGCGAGGTTATCGACATCTCCAGCTAAATTTTTTTCTACAATGAGTTGTTTCTTTTCAAAGAATAACTGGTCATACTTACTTTCACTACCTGTGATTTTCGTGTAAATATCAGTAAATCGTTTCTCACTTTCACTTTGACAAAAAATACCATTGATATAGTTTAAGAATTCATAACCGCTTGTTCCCTGAATCGGCCAAACATCTGGCAATTGTTCTTGAAGTTCCAAAATCTTTTCTACAGTAATATATACATCCCCTACTTTTTCACGGAGTCGCTTCAGATATTCCGTTGGATCGTAAAGTCCATCAATGTGATCGATTCTTAATCCCGTTACTTTTCCTTCTTCAACCAGTTGACTGATTAGACTATGAGTTTTATGAAAAACTTTAATTTCTTGTACTTTTACAGAAATCAGTTCATTAACGGTAAAAAATCGTCTATAGTTAATTTCCTCTGCACCCACTTTCCAGAATGAGAGGCGATAGAACTGTTCTTTAAGCAAATTATCCAGAACTGTAAAACTTTCCGGGTTGCCCTTTTCTCCATTAAAAAACTTGATATTACTATCAATAAATTCTTTAACTTCAGGATTTTGGCTGTAGAGTTCCCATAAAAGCCCTTTAACAAAAGCAATTTGGTCATACCGTTCCTTTCCTTTGGTTTCGCCCGGTATGCTTTTAATTAGATAAAGAAGACCCAGTAATTTAATAAAATCCGGATGTCGTCGTCCTAATTCTCGTGCTAAATGTCCTAAATTTTGAGTAATAAATCGGGCATAGGACTCTATTCGGACAGGTAATTTTAAAGTGTAGTAATTAACACTTAACCCCGTCTCATCATAATTCAGTTGTATTTCACCATTCTGCAAACATTCACCATAAAAATTACCCAACATAGGAGCAAGTACTCGCCCCTTAATATCTTCATAAGGATGTTCCCATTCAATATCAAAATAATCAGAGGCTTCAGAATCAGTTCCATTTTCTAAAACATCCATCAACCAAGTATTTTGGCTATCATACGCCATGTGATTCGGAACAATATCTTGTACCCATCCCAGGTTATGATGCTGAATTTCGTCTACTAGGGTTTCAAAGTCTTCTGAGGTTCCTAATTCGGGATTTAACTGAGTCGGATCGACAACATCATACCCATGAGTACTCCCAGATCTAGCTTTAAAAATAGGTGAGGCGTACAGATCGGAAATTCCTAAATCAGAAAGATAGGAAAGGATAGTTTTTGCAGCTTCAAACTTAAATCCAGAATGGAATTGAATTCGGTAAGTAGCGGTAGGAATACGCATAGTTAATGTCACTCGTAATCAATAGTTTTACCGTTTGATGTAAGGTAGGCTTTGCCTACCCTACTTATAGACTTGTTTCAATTTATTGGGCTAGGGTTTCTAGTTCGTAGAGAGCAAAACTCTGAGAACAAATTGTTACGTCTTCTTCGTGTATTAGCTTTTCTGGCATAGTAGAACCTGAACCCATCCATTTAACATCGGCAGAATCGAGAATCTTTTGCCAAATACCCCCCGGAGAGGGTTTAAAGTTGGCTTCTTTTTCCTCGAAGTTTAGGATACAGAAGATTTGGTTGCCATTATTCTCGCGGCGAAGTGTTAGAAGCTTCTTATCTTCAATTGCAGATACGTCTAACGCTTGCTTATCCAGTTTTTTAAGCGCAGGCATAGTACGCCGTAAATGAATTAAATGCTGATAAAGTTCTAGCAGAGTTTTGTGTTTCCCTTCTTGCCGTTTCTCCCATTGCAACTTAGATTTTTGGAAGGTATCCGGACTGAAGGGATCGACGAATTCACCTTCCAGATGAAAGTCGGCAAACTCTCGTTTTCTTCCCTGCCTTACAGCTTCAACTAAGTCTGAGTCTGTATGACTAACGAAGTACAGGAAGGGTGCATCTTCCCCGTATTCTTCACCCATAAAAATTAGGGGAATGTAAGGAGATAATAGCAGCGCACCCGCAGCCAGTTTTAAGGCTTCAAATGATACGAGATGGGTTAGCCGTTCCCCTAACATTCGATTGCCTACTTGATCGTGATTTTGAGTGCAAACAACGAATTGATAACCGGGGCGATCGCTTGCATCACTTCCAAAGTGTTTTTTCCGATTGCGAGAGTATTGCCAGGTATAAACAAAGCTTTCTTTATACACTTTTGCTAGCTGTTCGCTTTTACCGAAATCTTGATAATATCCCTTCTGTTCGCCAGTCAGTAAGGTATGCAGGGCGTGATGGAAATCGTCACTCCATTGGGCATCAATTCCGTATCCACCTAACTCCCGTTCCCGAATGACTCGCACGTCATTTAAGTCACTTTCAGCAATCAAATAAAGTTTCCTTCCAATACATTCCGAAAGGGTAGACACTTTCTCCGCCAGTTCTTGCAAGATATGTTTTGCTCCTAAGTCATAAATTGCGTGAACTGCATCTAATCGCAGGGCATCTATATGATAGTTTTGGAACCAATAGAGAGCATTTTCGATAAAGTAATTTCGCACCCCGTCGCTATAAATATCATCAAAGTTTATCGCCATCCCCCAAGGCGTTTTGTACATTTCGGTAAAGTAAGTTCCAAATTGGCTAGTATAATTTCCTTCTGGGCCAAAGTGGTTGTAAACGACATCGAGAATAACAGATAATCCTTCTTGATGACAGGCATCAACTAATTTCTTTAATCCGTCTGGCCCCCCATAGGAAGTCTGTACACCATAGGTATAAACCCCATCATAGCCCCAGTTGCGATCGCCGGGAAATTGAGCAACGGGCATAATTTCTATTGCATTTACCCCCAATTCTCGTAACTCTTTTAAACGGGGAATCATGGCTTCAAAGGTACCCTCTGGCGTGAATGTCCCAACATGAAGTTCATAGATAATCATGTCTTCTAAAGGAACACCCGACCAATCCGTATCAGTCCAGTTCATGGTACTGTGATCGATAACTTCAGAAGGCCCATGTACATCCTTGGGTTGAGAGTGAGAAGCCGGATCAGGTCTATCTGTTTCTCCAGCAATTTTGTAAAAATAAAGTGTCCCTGGCTCAATGTTTTCTGCTGTCGTTTTCCAGTAGCCCCATTCATCTTTTTGCAGGGGAATAACGTAATTTTGGGGAGAAACAATTTGTACAGCTACCTCGTCATGAGCAGGTGCCCAAACCGTAAATTCACAACGACCATTACCCAGATAATTAGAGCCAATTTTCACCTTGAATGTCCTTTACTTTAAAAGAGTACTTAGATTTTAAGCTATTTAAATCACAGAGAACAGCGCTTGACAAACTCCTGATCTGTTCGTTGGAAGGTGAAGTTGCACCTAATTACACAGATAGGAGAAGAAAGCGCCGACTTTGAGGTTGACGTAAATTTGGTTTTGATTGTCCCTCTTTTGAAGGGTAGAATCATCTTTCTATTGGTAGAGAAGAGAACGTCGCGCCTGACTTTCATCAGCAAATATGTAACTTTATGTAGAGGCGATCGCTGACTGGGTTAGTTTATTTTTATAGATATAGTTGTCATAGTTTTAATCCTCTTAAGCTATCCGGCAGAGGTATATCGGGTGGGCAGAGTCCACCCTTTTCGAGTATTTTTTCTTAAGCTCATCACCATTTAAACGGCATATTCACATCCAAACTTCCTGTCCGTCCGTTGTCCGTTGGGAGTTGCTACGCTTCTACGCAGGGTAAGCAATTTAAAAGCACAAGTAGCTTACTCATATAGCCAGTCTAAATGATT
>DNGI01000068.1:7230-14219 GCA_003486645.1 Cyanobacteria bacterium UBA11370
TGTCTTCCTTGTCCTCCTTGTCTCCCCTTGTCTTTCCTTGTTCACGAATCAAATAGACTAGCTATAGAAGGGCTTGGGGTAGTGTAGTTTTGAAACAGACAGGTAAAAATCTCTCTAATGAGAGTTTAATAAAAGGAACGACTAACCGTTGATTTTCGTCTCGATTTCATAGATATTCAGGGAACGCCTCTGGAAATAATGCGGCTTTGAAGGGATTACTATGAACCAAACTTATCAAATCATCCCAATTTTGGGATTGGCAATGGTACTGGCTGGAGTATCAGCATCTGTTCACGCTCAACAACTTCCGATTCAGCCCCTACTTACCGTTCAAACGGATAATGAGCCGCTTAGTGCGATACAGTTGTATAACCAAGGCGTTGATAAACTGGATGCAGGTGATTATAGTGGGGCGATCGCTGACTTCAGTGATGCTCTAAAACTCAACCCCAATGATGCTGATACGTACTATAACCGGGGGTATGCCTATCATAGTTTAGGCAATTATCAGGCTGCCATTGATGATTACAGCCAAGCGATTGAACTAAAATCAGACTTCGACGCGGCTTATAGCAACCGAGGCTATGCTAATTTTATTTTAGAGAATTACGAAAAAGCGATCGCAGATTGCACCAAGGCAATTGAGATTAATAGTGATAACGATACAGCCTATATTACCAGAGGGAATGCCTACGATGAATTGGGCAACCATCAAGCTGCTTTAGCTGATTATGAAAAGGCGATCGCTATTAATGCCAACAATCCGATGGCATACTATAACCGAGGTTTAGCTCGCAATCGACTTAAAGAGCATCAAGAAGCAATAGAAGATTACACGAAAGCGATTGAACTCCAACCCACCTTGGCAGAAGCCTTTTACAATCGGGGAATCAGCCAATTTCAACTCAAAAAGGTTGAAGAGGCGATCGCAGATTTGGAGAAAGCCGCTGAACTCTTCCAAAACCAAGGTCGAACGGAAAGTTATCAAAATGCACTGAACGCGATTAGAACTATTCAGCAATAAATATAGCAGCCTTTGTAACCAGTTAAAATAGTGGTTTTTTGTCGATGAGTTATACCAATTTAATAAAGCAGCGCAACACCTAGTAAGATTCCCCTCAATCCCCCTTGAACAGAGGGACTTTAACCAAATTCTGCCCACTTTTTAAGGAGGACTAAGGGGATCTAATTGTCTGAGTTATCTGGAATTAAGTCAAAAACAATTTCCAAAGGAACGCTGGGCATCAGTTGCTTGAGGATTCGCAGATGTCCCTCGGCATCAACTCGGCGGCGAAAGCGTGCAATGATGAGGGTACGCATATTGGGGAAGGGGCGAATAATGCACCAGGGAGTGAGCCGTTGTAAATAAGTCATGATGCCCTCCTAATCAGGTGTGCAGGTTGCTTTTTGATGGCAGCAAGGTCTGTGGCGACTCGTAAAGCTTTGGCTCAATATCCTGTATCATCTTTGTCAACCCCCATTGTTCATTAGATAAAAGTTCAGTAATTTGCTTGTGTGCTAGTGATTCAGCGTGTTCTGAATCATTTTTTAAAATTTCTAGAATTGTTGTTATGGTTTTTGAAAAACTACGCAAAAAGCAGAGAGTGCTGAATTCGTTTGACAAATCTTCTGGCATTTTTCCTGAAAATAAAGAATGTGAATTGTTTGAAGCTAAACATTAATGATATTTACCAAATCGCCGAGAGTCACTACCGCTAAATAGGACAAACTGAACTTACTTGTTTGTTTTTATGTAACTTTGTCGTTAACAAGGTCAAAATTAGTACACTCTAAACCTGCTGCAATATTGAGTCTTCGCGCTTAACATTACTTCCACAGCAGCGATCACACCTCTACACAAAGAGTGATCGCACTCCCTCCTCTATCTGTTGTAAAAATTACCGAGTAGTTATGTCATCGGTTAGCACGCAAACACTTAGCTCGTGTATTTCTGGATAACAAACAGTTGATGGCTGGATTTGGGCTGGTTCTGCTTTTTCAGGCGAATCAGGCGATTACCAAACGTTACCACAGAGTTTTTGTTTAATTCTTCTTGCAGGTAGGTATGTAGAGTTTGTGCCTGCCCTACATAGTCCCGATCCGTTTTGCAGATAATGATGCCGTTGTGAGAGATGCCGCTACGGTGCAACGCTATGAAGTCGTCGCGGTTGAGGGTGATGACAACTCGTTCTTGTTGAGTAGCAAAGGCGAGAACGTTTTCATCAGGGATGCCTTGGTTGGCTTGCCCTGCATCGTAGGAGGTGAGGACATCATAGCCCAGTCTGCCCAGTTCCCTCACAATATCCATCGGAAAGTTCTCATTGGAGTAGAACTTAATCATCCCCATCCTCATCAAGGGCAGCAATAACGCTATCTACTTCCTCTCGGTACTGCTCGTAGTATGCCCAGGCAGCAGATAAGTCACTCTTGCTGAGGGTAGGATAGTTTCGCAGTAATTCCTCATCGTCTGCCCCCTGCTTTCGGAAAGCAACCAATGTCCATACAGGGATGCGCGTGTTGCGAATGCGGGGTTGTCCGCCACACACGCCTGCCGTCACTTGGATCGGCTGACTGCTTAGTCGCTCAAACAGCAAGGCGCGTTCCTCTGGAGTGAGGGATTCGATAATCTGCACCAACGAATTGACCAGTTGCGTGTTCATCGGCTTTTACTCAGGTTTCATCCCTCTAATAACCGTTGTACCGAAACCACGATAATCTAAAATCGATGGCAACTGCGATCGCCAAACCGTATTTCGCACCGCACCACCTGCTAACCACCCGTTGGGGAGATTGAGAAGAGCGATCGCAGGTAATACAGCTCCAACGCGCGAATCAATTACATAACTCGGAACACTGCTGACTTCGGACAGATTACAGGTTTATCCATCGAGGACTGGACGTAAACATTACCGATTTGTCACCAATAATATAGCAGGGACAAGGCATTGCCATTGCCCCTAAAAATTGGATTTTAACTCCTGAATTCTAACTCGGTGAATTCTTCTTCAATTGGTGCCAGTTTCCAAAAGTTAGCTGATGCTTGATACCGAGAAAGCCAGAACCATCAAGCCACCCACTAAGGCTAGCGCCGCAACCCCCATCACAACATAGTTGCGCTGTTGAGTTTTGTTTGGTGGTTCAGCCTGGTAGATTTTCGGCTCGCGGGCAAAATTGTTCAAACGTCCGCCTTCTTCTGTGGTATAGGGCATGAATATTAACCTTTGATTGCGTACTTTATACAAATGTAACAAAATCTTAGCATAAATACTCCCTCTCTCCCCATCCCCCACTACACCCCCTCGTAGAGATTAAGATGAGATTGATGGGTAAAGACGCTTGAGCTGGCTCTGGCTCTCCCCTATTTGTAGCGATAACGCAAGCTTATAATAAGCTAGCAGCATCAAGCTTTTTATCTGAACTCAGGTATTAAAAGCTATATTCTACCCCAAGTATCCGGGAGAACCATGATTGGGAAATGCTATATAAAAAACCAACAACCAACAACCAACAACTAACAACCAACAACCAACAACCAACACCCTAAAACTGCACATTCCCTTGAATAACCTGCTTAAGTGTCGTTAAGGTTTCTAAACTAATTATCCCTCGACGATATCCTTTTTGATTAGACATCCCTAAAAAAACAGCATCTCCTCGTTTCGGGTTGCGGGCAAATCGTGGGGAAGAATTAATATAAGCTGAGGCACTATCAACCCCTAATGCAAACTGGCGGCTTTCTTGATAAGATTCAGTCACCAAACAATCCGCATGACCACTACTGTACTGGTTAATCCAAGCGATCGCCTCTTCAATACTATCGACCTCTTTAAAAGCAATTACTTTATTCAAATAAGGTTGATTCCACTCCGATTCTGCTACTAACGTTAACTGTTCGGGAAACTTTCCAACTAACTCAGCATCTCCTCTGATTTCAAAACTTTTTTCTTTTAAACTTTTCCAAAGGCTGACCAAGGAAGACGGTTTTTGATGGCGATTAATTAACACTTTTTCAATTGCATTAACCGGATCAGGTTCACTCGCATGACTATCTAAAATCACCCAGCGGATCATATCTAAACTTCCTGTCCCAGACCAGTAAAGATAACAGTTACCCATTGCTGACTTTAACACGGGTGCTGTAGCTTGTTGCATTACTTGTTGTAGAAGTGTTGGTCGTCCGTAGGGAATGACTAAATTTAGATATTTATCTTGGGTGACTAAATCTCGAATTGAAGCCCCTTGTTCTGATGGAAATAGTTCTAAACATCCAGCAGGTAAACCCACTTCATCAAGGGCATCTTGCAACGCTTGAGTAATCACTTGGTTCGAGTGACTGGCTTCACTACCTCCTTTTAGAATCAGAGAGTTACCCGTTTTAATGCAAAAACCCGCTGCGATCGCGCCTAACTCAGGAAAGGCTTCATAAATTAAGGCAATGACTCCTAACGGCATTAATTGGCAATAGGTTTGAGAATGATCGAGTTGATACGAGGCATTCATCACCCGTCGGATCGGATCAGATAATTCCCCAATTCGTTGTAAAATTTGGATAGCACTCTGAAGTCGTTCGGGTGTCAGTTTTAACCAGTTTAAAATTAGGTCTGGTATTGCCATTTCTCGACTGGCTTCCAAATCGAGAGTATTAGCTTCCAAAATATCATCAAATGATTTTGAGAGTGCCTGCGCCATCGCTTGAACACCGCGAGAACGATCTAATCCTTTGGTCGTTGCTAATACCAGAGATGCCCGATAAGCACGGATGATAACTTCAGTAGGGTGGGGCGCAAGGCTATAAGCTTCCATATCCATCGTTTGCTAACGCCGATAAGCTAACCAATACATAAAAGCTGGCACTAACACTACAACTACGGCGACCACCGTCAATAACAACTTGTATTCGTTAGCCCATTGGTTAAACACGAGAGTCACGACCAAACCTAATATCAGAAATAAGATAATTCCCACAGACACCAATTCATAAATTTTCTTAAGACCCGCTTTCCCAGTAACCCAACGATACCCTGTCCAACGCCATGCTTTTTTGTAGGGATAAGTTGTAGACAACTCCTCAATTACATATCCACTTTCTTCAACCACAAAGATTTTCTGACAGCGATTGCATCCAAAGGCTTCTGTCAGAGTAATCGGTATTAAACGTCCCCGCCTCGGACAAGGGCAGGGATACTCAGTACTTAAGTCAATTTTCTGAGCTTTTTGAGATGGCACAAGCGCTATTCAAAACCAAGATATATTAATGACATCGCGGTAGGATTACCCGTTTTTAGAAAGGTTGCACTGGATAGAACGTACTCCTTCTTCATTATTATTAGTAATATTAGCGCTTTCCTTGAGCTTCACCAATCTCTGTTCGGCATCTGTATCGGTGATACCCTTTTCCTGAATCAACGAGGCATGGGGCATGACCTATCAGCCCTAAAAAGATAAAAATGGTTAAAATACTCCATCCGTGCAGTGTCTCGACTAGAGACGAGTTTTAAGGGGGGGTATAAATGTAGATTTAGTATAAAACTTTCGCTGGAGATCTAAAAAGCCAAACTTTCTCAGAGCGGGTAACGCGATTCGAACGCGCGACATTCACCTTGGCAAGGTGACGCTCTACCACTGAGCTATACCCGCATTTCTACCAATACTTATAGGTTGCCAGAATAATCATAATTTGTCAAGGTTGTCTGTTGTCTGTTGTCTGTTGTCTGTTTGTCGTTTTTTTATAACTGACCACTAACAACTAACAACCAACAACTAACAACCAACAACTAACAACCAACAACTTACGAATGAGTCGGTTCTTGGTGTTCAGCCGTTGACTCGGACGAAACGGTCAAACCCGATGGAACAGGTAACGCTTGAGTTGTCACCGTACTCGGTTCATAGGAACTGTACGCTAAGGTTGATCCATTTCCCTTAAACTGCTGCATTAAACTACCCATTTCTAGGGCATTCATGGCATAGTCCCAACCCTTATTACTCTTAATCCCTGCCCGTTCTAATGCTTGCTGCATCGTATCTGCTGTCACGATACCAAAAATCACTGGCACTCCCGTTTGAAATCCAGCAGCGGCAATTCCCTTAGCCACTTCAGCCGAGACATAATCAAAATGGGGGGTTTGACCGCGAATGACCGCACCCAAGCAAATTACCACATCATACCGATGACTCAAAGCCGCTTGTCGAGCCATTAGGGGTACTTCAAAACTACCAGGAACCCAAATATAATCAACTTGAGCGCCGTGAGGATTGGTATCAACACCGTGACGTTTCAGACAATCTTGGCAACCCTCTAAAAGTTTGTTAGTCACCAAGTCATTAAATCGACCAATAACGATCGCCAACCGTAGGGATTTAGCTGAACTAAAATCTCCCTCAAAAACTGCCATAAGTAGCTTAGGAATAGGGAATGGGGAATATGAGGAGGGGTCTTTCCGGTTTCGTTGCCTAGTTTAGGCACGAATTTGCTCTATAAACTTTTAATTATAAAACTAGATAGGGGCACAAGGCAATGAGTAAACTCTAGAACGCTCCTTGTTTAAACCCCAGCTATGACTAAAAACAGCCCCGTCTGAATCATCGATCCAGGCGGGGAGAATCTCAAGTCACCACAAAATAGTTCAAAACACCGACTAAAATCACCAGTAGAACCCAGATGCCCGAACCCAACCAGATCAAATTTTTAGATTGATCCCAGTTCTGAGGTGAGGCATAGGCAACCGGAACCCCAACCACCATGACGAATGACATAATAACCAGGGCAGCAAGCGATACTTGAAATATGATAGACATTTCCTGTTCTCCCAAAACAGCAACGGACTTCTATAGAACGTGTTCAGTCCAAATTTGAAAAGATGTTAAATCCTTCTGAATAGTACGCTACCAAAATTTGACCCGCTTTTTTTGAAAATACCCAAAATCGACCGAGAACTCAGACCATTTTAGATTTTAGATTTTAGATTTTGGATTGGGGAAGACCTACT
>DNGI01000068.1:14421-15310 GCA_003486645.1 Cyanobacteria bacterium UBA11370
TTTTGGATTGGGGAAGACCTACTCGGTGAGAGTTTCAGCTTTCTCATGTGCCCCATTTGTTTTTAAACTGGTATCAGACAGCCCGATCGCTAAACCCCCTGACTCACAACCTATGGAGCTAATCTTATGTCATACTATCGCTGATTTTGATGCCCTCGGTGCAGCGGTAGGATTGACACGCTTAAAACCAGGAGCGAAGATCGTGCTAACTGGGGGCGCTCATCCAGCGGTTCGGGATTTTTTAGCCTTACATCGGGATGAGTATGCCTTAATTGAACGGCGTTCAGTTAAACTAACCCAAATTCATGCCCTCGTTATCGTCGATACCCAAAAACGCGATCGCTTGGGCAAAGCGGCGGAATGGTTAGACTTACCTCAACTTAACACCATTGAAATTTACGACCATCATCTCGATAGCCACACCGATATTAACCCCACCTACCGCCAAATTGAACCCGTAGGAGCAACCACCACCCTCATTGTCGAACAACTACAACAAACTTCTATCACCCTAACCCCCGTTGAAGCAACTGTCATGGCATTGGGGATTCATGTTGATACGGGTTCCTTAACCTTTGACCAAACCACCCCACGAGATGCCGCCGCGTTAGCCTGGTTAATGGCACAAGGGGCAAATGTACGACAAATTGCTCAATATGTCGATCCCGGACTATCCCCGCAACTGCAACAATTATTAACTACAGCCCTAGACCAGTTGCAATCGGAAACTCACCTCGGTTACACCCTTTCCTGGGTACTCCTCAAAACCCCTGATTACGTACCAGGGTTATCTAGCCTAGCATCCCGACTTGTCGATCTGACTGAACGTGATGCTTTGTTACTGGCTGTAGAGTATCGCGCTAGAGAGGGGGATGGGGAGATGGGGAGA
>DNGI01000046.1:0-129 GCA_003486645.1 Cyanobacteria bacterium UBA11370
TGGATATTATTTCTTACCTCACTCTCATCATTTAACTACTCTCCTGCCTGTTCTTTGAGCAGATTAACCAAAGAGTCAGACAACCATAAACCAGCATTTTGTAAGGCTTGAATTCTAGGAGATACTGAA
>DNGI01000046.1:370-2558 GCA_003486645.1 Cyanobacteria bacterium UBA11370
TTGTTTTGCCAAGATAATTAAACGACCTGTGCCAATAGTGATAATACCCAAAGCTTGACTACAACGACGGGCTGCTCTATCGTCAATAATTACGGCAAAATCGGAATTGTTTAGGGCAAAGGTTAATACGTCTGATTCTCCTTTTCCTAAATCCCAGGCAGCTACTTGGGGCGCTACCTCGTTAATTTCTACTCGTTGTGCCCAAGTTACGTTAGATAACCCCTTACAAGCTATGTCGTTTTGCCCTACTGTTGTAATTTCATCCCACACACCTGCTGGTACTATAATTTCGGAAAAAAGTTGAGGTAGCAAACCAGCTTGTTGACTTTTAAATAGGACAATCAGAGGTGAGGAGTTAATTACAACTCGCTTAATCAACATTCCTCATTTCCTCTGCTAACTCGGCGGCGGTATATTGCATAAAGTCTACTTGATAACGAAACAAAGCATTAATAAATTCGGCGCGGCTGATTCCGGCGATTTCGGCAGCTTTACTTTGAGAAATTTGACCAAGTTCATACCATTTTACAGCGGCGGATATTCGCATTTCTTGGACAAACTCATCGGGATTTTTGCGAAGAGCAGAAAATACGGTTTCAGGGAGTTTAATGGATACAGATACCATAGTGTTTTTGGCGATTTAAAGGTTATAAATTAGGGTAAATTAATGTCTTGAATTATAGCATAGAGATTTGATTTCCTAAAACAGCGATCGCTCTTCAACGAAAAATAAAAGCCAAAGGGGGTATAATCTTGTTAAAGGGTAGATTTTACGTCGATGTGTGAGTGATGAAAGAAACAACTCCCGCTGCTATGCCCCCAGGCTTTAATCAATTAGCTGAGTCATTTCTGTACATTGCTGCGTTGGGCTTTATTTAGGCTTAAAATCTGTTTACAGTCCCACAAACAACCAAAAACCAACAACTAACAACAAACAAAACGTTTACGATCAAGTAAATTAAAGTAATTTGAGCAGTCCGATGACGCTAACGCAGGTTTGGGGTTCTTTGCTCATCTTTACACTCTGTCCCCTGTTGGGTAGACTCCCGCTGATAGCCTGGATTACCTATGGCTTAACACGTCGTCAACTCTCCCAGGTTGGTACGGGTAATGTTTCAGTCTCAGCAGCGTTTTATCAGGGAGGACGCTTAGTCGGAATTCTGGCAGTATTGTCAGAGGCGTTTAAAGGTATTGCCGCTGTCTTACTGGCGCGTTATTTCTTTCCCACTCAACCCGAATGGGAGATTATTTCCCTCATTATGCTAGTTCTAGGTCGGTACTGGATGGGTAACGGTGCTGGAACGACGAATGTAGTTTGGGGCTTTGTGGTGCATGACTGGAGAGTTGCCCTGTTAGTATTTTTAATTGGAGGAATTAGCTTTACCATTTTCCGCGATCGCACCACCGGACGGATTGGGGTTTTAATCTTATTTCCCTTAATCTTGGCGCTATTGCATCCGAGTGATACAGCCAGAATCATGAGTGCGATCGCTCTGGGTCTATTATTAGGTTGGATTTATCAAAAAATTCCCGATGACCTAGACCTTCCCACCAAACAAGCTAACCTTGAATCTCAAGCCGTGTTTCGTTTTTTCCGAGGCGATAAAGCTATCATTTCCCTAGACAGCAAACTTGATGCTCATAAAGTTGGGCAAAAAGCCGCTACCCTATCCCAGCTTAAACGGTGGGGTTATGCTGTGCCCACTGGATGGGTACTTCCTCCCGGTGACGACTCCGAACCTCTGGTTAAATACTTACCCCTTTCCGAATCTGAACCCCTGATTGTCCGATCTTCAGCGATTGGGGAAGATTCCCAACTTTCCTCCGCCGCAGGACAATATCAAAGCATTCTAAATGTTACCACCAGACCTGCCCTACAAGAAGCCATTACTCAAGTCCTCGCGTCCTACGATCACCCATCCGCGACTCAGTATCGACGAAATCGGGATTTACCAGACACCGCAATGGCAGTCCTGATTCAAAAACAAATTCGGGGTGTTTTTTCCGGTGTAGTCTTCAGTCGTGATCCAATTTCTCAACAAGGTGATGCGGTAATTATTGAGGGATTACCTGGAGATGCGACTAGAGTTGTATCGGGACGAGTAACACCAGAAAAGTATGAAGTTTATTTAGGGGAATTAGGAGAGGAGGGGAGGGGAGATAAGGAGGACAAGGAGGACAAGGAGGA
>DNGI01000046.1:2829-4160 GCA_003486645.1 Cyanobacteria bacterium UBA11370
ACAAGGAGGACAAGGAGGACAAGGGAGAATTTTCTCAAATCCCCACTCCCCAAATTGAAGGTGATTTACCTCCTGCTTTAATTCAAAAGGTTGCAATCTTAGCGCGGGAGTTAGAAAATCGCTATCACGGTATTCCCCAGGATATTGAGTGGAGTTATGATGGTCAGGAGTTGTGGGTATTACAAGCGCGACCGATTACTACCCTACAACCGATTTGGACGCGCAAGATTGCCGCAGAGGTGATTCCGGGACAAATTAGACCCCTTACTTGGTCGATTAATCGTCCCTTAACTTGTGGTGTTTGGGGAGAAATTTTTACCCTGGTTTTAGGGAAACGGGCGCAAGGATTGGATTTTAAGGAAACGGCGACGCTACACTATTCTCATGCCTATTTCAATGCCACCTTGTTAGGTGATATTTTCCGGCGGATGGGTTTACCCCCGGAAAGTCTGGAATTTCTAACTAGGGGAGCAAAATTTTCTAAACCCCCCATGAGTTCAACGCTACGGAATGTGCCTGGGTTACTGCGTTTGCTGGGTCGGGAATGGAATTTAGATCAGGATTTTGAGGTAGATTACCAAAAGTACTTTGCTCCTACTCTGAGTCAACTGAACGCTCAACCTGCGTCGGAATTAGCGCCAGTGGCAATTTTAGACCGAATTGATAAAATTCTGACCGTTTTGAAACGAGCGACCTATTACAGTATTCTCGCACCCTTGAGTCTCTCGTTGCGACAGGCACTCTTAAAGGTTAAAGATAAAGAACTCGATCGCAGCCAAACACCAGAAGTTGCTAGTTTGCGATCGCTGACTCGACTCGCGGAAGATGCCCGTCATTTGTTACGTTTGGAACCAGCGACTTGTGAAAATCCGGCTTCAGTCTTTGGTAGCTTGGCAGAATTTCCCGATGGTCAAAGTATTTTAGAACAGTTTAACCAGTTTTTGGAAGAGTATGGCTACCTAAGTGATGTGGCGACTGATATTGCTGTTCCTACCTGGAAAGAAGACCCCCAACCTGTGCGACATATCTTTGTTCAGTTTCTGTGTGAATCGCCACCTGCTTCTCGTCCACCTAAGCGCCAGCGTCTTCAAGCGGAATTGGTACAGGTACGACTTAATCTCAAAGGTCGAGTGACTGAAATTTATTCTCAGTTATTGGCTCAATTACGGTGGAGTTTTATCGCCTTAGAGCAACTCTGGCTACAATCTAGTCTACTATCGGAACCCGGAGATATTTTTTTCTTGGAGTTTGCCGAAATTCAGCGTCTAGTTGCTGGAAGTGACCCAACGTTGAGAGAAAATCTGAATCAATTGGTACAGGTACGACTTAAT
>DNGI01000046.1:4345-4779 GCA_003486645.1 Cyanobacteria bacterium UBA11370
AGAGAAAATCTGAATCAATTGGTGCAACAACGGCGATCGCAACTGGATCAACACCGTCAATTAAAAAATATACCCCCCCTAGTTTATGGCAATCCTCCTGTAGAATCGTTCTTAATGCAAACACCATCCCAGCCTTTGGGGCGACATCTGCAAGGAATTGGGGCTAGTTCTGGACAAGTCGAGGGTTGGGTGAAAGTCTTAAGTAACTTACAAGTCGTCCCCAGTATTGATCGTAACACTATTTTAGTTGTACCTTACACGGATTCCGGTTGGGCACCCTTGCTAGCACGTGCAGGGGGTCTAATTGCGGAAGTTGGAGGTCGTCTTTCTCACGGTGCCATTGTAGCGCGTGAATATGGTATCCCTGCCGTCATGGATATTCACAATGCAACTCAATTATTACGAAATGGTCAGCGGGTACGAATTGATGGTCA
>DNGI01000291.1:0-3538 GCA_003486645.1 Cyanobacteria bacterium UBA11370
ACAAATAACCAACAACTAACAACCAACAACCAACAACCAACAACAAATAACCAACAACCAATCATGGCAATTAACCCGGATATTCGTGACCAAGCCTATCAGTTTTTTATTGCCGAGGCTCCTGAACTGTTGCAGACTATCGAGACGGGTTTACTCACCCTCAGAAACGATCGCAGCATTCCTAAAGTTCATGAGTTAATGCGAGCAGCCCACTCACTCAAGGGAGGAGCGGCTAGTGTAGAATTAGAAGCGATAGCTACTCTGGCTCACCGCTTGGAAAATATTTTCAAGGCACTCTACAGTGAAACGGTAGAGATTGATACGGACTTAGAAAATCAACTGCTCCAAGCTTATGACTGTCTGAGTTTGCCGCTGAAATCTCAAGTCGCAACAGGTCATTTTGAGGCAGAGCAAGCCTTAGCTAATGCGGCTCCTATCTTTGACCAGATTGAGGGACGACTTGGAGATGCTCTTGCTCAAACCGATAGTTATATCCCTAGTTCAGCCGAATTAGGCGTTAATTTGGCAGCATCGATCTTTGAAGTGGATGTCGCGGAGGGACTCGAACGCCTTGCAGCGGTTGTAGCTGATCCTCAAAACTATGAGGTAGCCGGAGAATTACGGGCACAAGTGGAGGTATTTGCCGGGTTTGCGGAATTTCTGAACTTACCCGGATTTGGGGCGATCGCCCACGCTGCCCAACAAGCCCTGGATACTTACCCTGAAAGGGCTTTAGAGATTACCCAACTCGCACTAGCGGATTTTGAACTGAGTAAACAAGCGGTGCTAGCGGGGGATTCAATTCAGGGAGGAAACCCTTCGGCGGCGTTACTTGCCCTAGTTGACTCTGAGTCTGCCACTCTGCCAGTCATGCCGATGATTGAAGCTGTAGCAGAGACTGAATGGGCGATCGCTCAGTCAGAATCTACGATTCCCTGGTTGGAGACTATTTTCGAGGCTAATCCGGATACGGTTCCCTTTGACCTTGAAGCGATGCCAGTCGCCGAGTCATCCGTGACGCTTCCTTCGCTGGAGCCTGTTTTGGGCAGTATTATCGATGGGGAATTGGTTTCTGAAGTTACCAACTTGGAAGAGGACGAAGAGGAGTTAGAACCTTCTGTGTTATCGTCTGAAATTGCCGAGACACCAGAGCGGGTAGAAGTTACGCTTAAATCTCTGGATCAACTGTTTGAGAGCTTAGTACCCATTCAAGATATTTCTGCACTTACCTCGCCATTAAATTCTGTCGGAGCAACTTCAGAGAAAAATCAGTTTGTTTCTGCCAAGTTAGGAGAAAGTGAAACCTCTGTTGATAGTTCTACGAGTAATAATCAACGGGCTGCTGTATCAGCCGCTAATCGCCAAAAAGTAGCTAGTTCTACTCCTGCCCTTTCAGTACGGGTTGACTTAGATCGACTGGAACGGATGAATAATTTAGTTGGTGAATTGGCAATTAACCGGAATGGTCTTTCCCTACAAAATCAGCAACTCCAAGGTTCGGTGCGAGAATTGTTGAATCGATTTTCTCGTTTTCAAAACATTGTTAATTACTTGCAAGACCTATCCGACCAGATGCTGGTAACGGTTTCAAGTTCTGGGGTTATGGGGTCACGTTCTGGTTTTTTGTCCGTGGTGGGTAATCAGTGGTCTGGGGGGAGTCGGCTACCCCACTGGATCATGGACAATGGACAACGGACAACGGATAAATCCGATTTTGATTCCCTAGAAATGGATAGTTACGGGATTGTGCATTCCCGCATTCAAGAAATTCTTGAAGAATTGGTGCAGCTTGAGGAAGCCGTTGAGGATATTGTTCTTTTTGCGAAGAAATCAGATCGAACTCTAGAACAACAGCGACAAATGCTGACCCACCTCCGGGATGAATTGATGTGGGCACGAATGTTACCAATTGGGGAAGTATTAAACCGATTTCCTCGGATGTTGCGGGAGCTATCGACGACTTATCATAAACGGGTAAATTTAAAACTCTATGGCACGGGTGTATTGGTAGACAAAGCGGTGTTAGAAAAACTCTATGATCCCCTGCTGCACTTACTTCGGAATGCGTTTGACCATGGTATTGAATCTCCAGAAATCCGCCGCCAACAAGGCAAATCTGAGCAAGGTGAAATTGAAATTCGGGCTTATCATAAAGGCAGTCAAACCATCATTGAAGTTAAGGATGACGGTCAAGGTCTTAACAGTGAACGAATCGGTCGTCGAGCGGTAGATTTGGGATTGTTATCACCTCAACAATTAGGGACGATATCGAATAGTCGCTTGTGGGAATTGATTTTTGAGCCAGGATTTTCGACAGCACATCAGGTAAGTGAATTGTCGGGACGAGGGGTTGGGTTAGATGTAGCACGGCTACAATTGCGATCGCTTAAAGGGACTATTTCTGTCAGTTCTTCTCCCGGTAGTGGGACTACCTTTACTTTACGCCTCCCGTTAACACTAACAATTGCAAAATTACTCGTCTGTTTTATCGGTTCTACGGCGATCGCTGTCCCTTCAGATAGTATTGAAGAACTGGTTATTCCGAAAGAAAATCAAGTTAAACAATCGGGGATACAGCGGTTTTTGCACTGGCGTGGACAATTGGTTCCGACTCATCGACTCAGCGATTTGTTAGAGTATGCCTGTCCGTTATCAGAAAGCTCTCCCAGTAAAGTTTTGGTTGCCGTTCCTTCTCCGGAACAGTGGGCGCTTCCCATGTTAATCTTACGGCAAGAACAGAAGGTTTTTGCCTTGGAAGTTGATCGTCTGGTTACGGAGCAAGAATTGGTAATTAAACCTTTTGGTTCTGCGATCGCACCGCCGAGTTATGCTTACGGCTGTACCATTTTGGGCGATGGTAGTTTGATTCCTGTGATCGATGGTACAACTCTGTTGGAGTTTACTGAGGGTCAAACCACAACTCCGCTCAAGGTTGGGTTAGATCTTGACAGTGAGGTAGAAAGGGGTGCTTCTGGTGTAACGGTTCCGATCAGAACAACTCAAGCTCCGACCATTCTGATTGTGGATGATGCGGTTGCCCTACGGCAAACCCTAGCTCTTACTTTAGAACGAGCTGGGTTCCGAGTTTTGCAGGCGCGGGATGGACGGGAAGCGATCGAACAGTTGCAGCAAAGTACATCAGTACAATTGGTGATTTGCGATATTGAAATGCCGAATATGAATGGCTTTGAGTTTCTCAGTCAGCGTCGTCAAGATTCTCAATTGTCGCAAGTTCCTGTTGCTATGCTTACGTCTCGCAGCAGTAATAAACATCGATGGTTGGCGATGCAACTTGGTGCGAGTGGTTATTTCACCAAACCCTATCTCGAACAAGAGTTTTTAAGGGCAATTAAAGACATCATCCGCGAACATAGTTCTCAATCTAATCTCACTGGCTTAAGAACCTGAGCATAAATTTCCGGCTAATAGTTAATAGTTAATGGCTAATGGCTAATGCGAAGACAGTTCTTTTGAACAATGAACAATGACCAATGACCAATGACCAATTAGCAATGACCAATTAGCAATTAGCAATTAG
>DNGI01000291.1:3767-4349 GCA_003486645.1 Cyanobacteria bacterium UBA11370
TAGCAATGACCAATTAGCAATTAACAGTAATCTAATGAACTCTCAATCTGCCGAACTTCAACAAGCTATGCCAGAACAGGCTACAGCATCTGTCAAATTAATTGTTTTTACGATAGGCAACCTCAATCTAGCTTTACCGATTGAATCCGTGTACAAAATATTAAATCGCACACCTGTTTATGGGAGTGGTACCAAACAAGTGGGAGTGAGTCATATTGGCGATCGCGAAATTACAGTTATCGACTTATATCGGCGCTTTTTCAAATCTAGTCAACCGGAAGAATTAAACCAGCGGGGGTATTTGGTTACGGTGCAAAGTAAAACAGGTGAAGTCTATGGTATCCCGGTTGCTGATACTCCCGTTTTAATGGATGTGGCAGTATCTGCAATTCGGATTCTACCGGAGTCTTATCGGAATGCAGATACGGTAGATATTGCTCGTCATGTGGCAGTGATTCCCAAAGATGAAACATCTTTAACTATCTTTTTGTTGGATATTGAGTTACTGTTGCCAAAGGGGTAACAACATTACACTACAATTCAGAACAGTGGGGAGTGGGGTGTGGGGAGTGGGGTGTGGGG
>DNGI01000469.1:0-14712 GCA_003486645.1 Cyanobacteria bacterium UBA11370
CCTTGTCCCCCTTGTCCCCCCTGTCCCCCTTGTCTTCCCTGTCTCCAAGAGTCCCTGAGAGGTGGTCACAAACTTTTGCCGTCCTGCACTAGTCGCTTAAGGTGATATTGAGCATCTTCATAACAACCAAGCCTACCTAAATCAAGACATAGTTTTGCGGCTTGTTGCAAATCCTTAATTGCTGACTGTCGATTTCCCACTTTATCGTGAGCTAAACCCCGGTCATAATAGGCTAACGCATGATTAGAATTGCGCTTAATCGCTTGGGTATAATCGGCGATCGCTCCCTGATTATCTCCTAATTCCTTTCGTGCTAGTCCCCGGTTATAGTAAGGGTCTGCCTCATCTGGACTGAGCTGAATTGCTACGTTATAATCTTCAATGGCTCCTCGTAGATCTTCCCGACGAGTACGCGCTAAACCTCGATTTTGGTAGGCAAAAGCATGGTTGGGTCTGATATTAATGGCTTGAGTACAGTCTTCAATTGCACCCCGTTGATCTCCCAAATTAGAACGAGAAAGGCAGCGATTCAGATAAGCGGCGGCTAAATTGGGTTCTAATTCAATCGCTTTAGTATAGTCTTTTATCGCGGCTTCTTCTTCACCCAAATCAGCTAAAACACTCCCTCGATTAACATAGGCGGACGTTAAGTTAGGGTCTTGTTGAATAGCTTGAGTATAATCGGTTTTAGCTCCCTGGCGATCGCCGAGTTGAAAGCGGACATTCCCACGTTGATAATAGGCTTGTGTTTGTTTAGGATTGAGTTGAATTGCCTTGGTTAAATCGACTAATGCCTGTTGAGATTGTTCTAAACGGGAATAAATATTACCACGCTGATAATAGGCGTTGGCGTTATTAGGTTGAATCTCAATAGCTTTCGTGTACTGTTTAATCGCCTCTTGCTGGTTTCCGGTTTCCTCCTGACTTTTGCCTTGGTTAACAAAATACTGCGCTATCAAACGTTGTGGGAGTTGCAGTTTATAAGCGATCGCTAAACCAGCAACCCCTATCAGGGTTACTACGGTTAGGAGAACTAAGGGACTTCGTTTAGGACGGGGTAGATGCGAGTTATTGGGTTCAATCACCAAAGAATTATAGCAGTCGGTATTATTGAGCTGCACTAATTAAGGCTCTCCCGGATACTTGGGGTAGAAGGTAGTTTTTAATACAACTTTCTGGCAATACGGAAGCTGAAAACCTTGATGTTGCTAGATTATAAGCTTGTCTTATCTCCACAAATACGGAAGAGTGGGCAAGTCCAATCCTTTTAAAAGAATCCCAATTGGGAGCATCCCATTTTTGCAAAAATACCCGGCGATTGGAAATCGCGGCTATAAAACCGAAGTCCGCCTACGCGGACTAAATTGAGCCTGCGTAGGCAGGCTTTGTTTGTATAGCCCCAGGCTTCCAGCCTGTGGGCAATTTGCAACTTTGGGATGCTCCCTCCCAATTAACTGATTTATCACTAACTTGTTAGCCTATCAGGTAGGCTAGAATCAGAATTCACCGAGTCAGTAAGGGCAGTCTTGGAACTAATTTCAAGTATTAGACAAGACGATAATCTTATTTCCTAACTGATTGAAATTAGCTATAACTAACAACGAACAACTATCAACCAATATCAATTATGCCGATTCGGGTTTGGGTAGGGAAGAGGGATGAACCAAAAGTTCTGCGGTTGAGCGTTTCTCTACCATTTCTCTGGTAATCGTGCAGCGAGTCACATCCTTTCGAGAGGGTAACTCGTACATCACATCCAACATTAATTCTTCCACAATACTCCGCAACGCCCTAGCTCCAGTTTTACGACGGTAGGCTTCTTGAGCGATCGCCCGAACGGCTTCTTCCGTAAACCCAAGCTGCACGGAGTCCATTTTCAGGAGTTTCTGATACTGTTTAACTAGAGCATTGCGAGGTTGGGTCAAGATCTCCATCAGCGCCTCTTCATCCAATGGGTCAACCACTGCTACAATCGGGACACGACCAATAAACTCTGGAATCATACCAAATTTCACTAGGTCTTCTGGCTCTAAGTGGCGTAACATATCGGCTGTACGCTTATCTTTAGATTGACCTTCTCCGGGTTGAATAAAGCCCATTGAGCGTTTCCCAATCCGCTGTTCAACCACCTTATCCAAACCCACAAACGCCCCACCACAAATAAATAGAATATTGCTGGTGTCGATTTGAATACAATCTTGATAGGGATGCTTGCGTCCGCCTTGGGGTGGGACGTTAGCGATCGTCCCCTCTAACATTTTCAGCAAGGCTTGCTGGACACCCTCACCGGAAACATCCCTGGTAATGGACGGATTTTCACTCTTACGGGCAATCTTATCAATTTCATCAATATAGATTATTCCCCGCTGGGCTTCCTCGACATCCAGATCCGCGACTTGTAACAGTCGGAGTAAGATATTTTCCACATCTTCTCCCACATACCCCGCTTCCGTAAGTGTGGTCGCGTCTGCTACGGCAAAGGGTACATCTAATACACTGGCTAAGGTTTGTGCCAATAAGGTTTTCCCACAACCCGTCGGCCCTACTAACAGAATGTTAGACTTTTGTAGCTCCACGGGATCATCTGCCCCTCCCTTACTACTCGCCTTAGCTTGAACAAAACTGAGGCGTTTATAGTGGTTATAAACCGCCACCGATAGGACTTTTTTCGCTTCATCCTGACCAATGACGTGTTCGTCGAGAAACTTTTTCAATTCCCTGGGTTTGGGCATCTGATTCAACGACAAACCTGTAGCACGAGTGCGACGCTTTGGCGGTGGTTCTGAACGGGGTACTTGTTGAGGCGCTGGGGCGCTGGAGTCGAGCAACTCCTCATCTAAAATTTCGTTACACAGATCAACACACTCATCACAGATATAGACTCCCGGTCCTGCAATTAATTTGCGTACCTGCTCCTGAGACTTGCCACAAAACGAACATTTTAAATGGGAGTCGTATTTAGACATAAAGAGCCTCTTATTTAATAGGAGTGACAGTGGCTTCACGGGGAAGGTTCTGCCGGGAGATAATCTGATCGATCAGACCATACTCTTTTGCCTCAGCCACTGACATAAAAAAGTCACGCTCGGTGTCAGTTGCTATTTTCTCATAGGGCTGACCCGTATGATAGGCTAGCAATTCGTTAAGCTGACGTTTATGATAAAGAATTTCCTTGGCTTGAATTTCAATATCAACAGCTTGCCCTTGGGCACCGCCCAGAGGCTGGCTAATCATGATTCGAGCGTTTGGTAGAGACATCCGTTTACCTGCGGCTCCTCCTGCCAATAGAAATACTCCCATATCCGTCGCTGCCCCAAAACAAATCGTAGCTACATCAGGGCGAATTTGCTGCATCGTATCATAGATTGCCATGCCAGCAATCACATTTCCGATGCCGAGTAAGGGTCCTCCAGGGGAGTGGATGTAGAGTTGGATATCCTTGGTGGGATCTTCAGCTTCTAAATAAAGCAGTTGGGCAATGATCGAGTCCGCCACAACATCGTTAATTCTAGTCCCCAAGAAAACAATCCGCTCTCGCAACAGCCGTGAGTAAATATCAAACGCCCGTTCCCCCAATCCGGACTGTTCGACGACCATCGGCACTACATTACTAGGGCTGATGGAGTAAAGTTCTGAAGAATTCCAGGGAGTGGATGAGTAATCAGCGAACTGGGATTGCAGCATAGAGGTTAAGGGATGATTAGGAACTAACAGTGCTGTCTTTTCCCAGCACGGATGGCAATTTCCAAAGGAGATAGCTTGGCTTGACGCATTCGCTTTGTGGTCTTCTAACAATCATTATGCCTCAGCTACGAGAGGACTTGGGCTTCAGCTCCGGGAAAAAAGGAGTTCCAACTTTTCCTTTATTGAATCACGTCCTCATCCAGCTGTTAGGTAGGATTGAATCCGCGATTATTCGTCAGTTAGAGTTTCGCTTTGAACTTCAACGGTTTGGGACGCTGCATCAATCTCCGGTGCGGGGGTGGGTTGGTCGTTCTCTTCGTCTGCTTCTGCTTCCTCAGTTGATAATGTGCCTTTGGGGACTAGTTCAATCGTAGCGTGTTCTTCCAGCCATTGAAGTGCCTTTTCTTTGAGCAAGTCAGACTCAACAAACTCGCGTAACCGTGTGGGATCAACATCTTGTCCAGCCAACTCCTGCATCACTTCTCTACATTTGGCTTCAATCTCTTTAGGTTCTACGGTGATGGATTCCTGCTTGGCTAATTCTTTGAGGGCTAAGGATTGTCGCAGGCGTTCAATCGCATCAGGGCGAGATTTTTCTCGCAGTTGGGGTAAAATTTCGGGAGTAAATACCTTCCTAATATCCATCCCGTAGCTTTCCATTTGCATCGCGGTTTGGGTTAAAATGGTCTGCACTTCCCGTTCAATCATGCTTTCGGGCAGATCAATTTCCACTTGTTTCAGTAGGGCTTCAATCAGGGCTTTTTCCTTGCTACTTGCCGTTTCCTGTTCCGCTTTTTCTGCAAATTGCTTGGTTAAGGATTCCCGTAACTCCTCTAGCGTTTCCATATCGCTAATTTCTTGAGCCAAGTCATCATCTAACTCTGGCAATTCTTTTTCTTTGAGTTCTTTGAGTGTAATTGTAAAAGTTGCTGATGTCCCTGCTAAATCCTCTCGCGGATAATCGTCAGGAAATTTCACCGGAACTTCTTTCGTTTCCCCCGGATTCATCCCCACAATCCCGTCAATAATATCAGCGATAAATCGCCCTTGCTCTAATTCAATTTCAAAGTCAGTTGCTTCACCACCAGAAATGTCTACCGCCTCTTCCCCCTCAACCGGGACTTTCCCCTTATAGTCGATCATGGCGACATCTCCCATTTGGGCTGGGCGCGATTCTACTGGGATTAGAGTCGCTTGCTGAACTCGACGCTCTTCTAAAAATTTATCCACAGCATCGGGTTCGGGTTGACTTTCTTCGGCTTGAATGCTTAGGTTACTATAATCTCCTAATTTAACCTCCGGCGGCACATCAACGGAAGCAGAAAAAGTGAGGGGTTTTCCTGGCTCAAACTGAGTGATTAATTCTTCAAATGAAGAGATTAACTTATAGTTTCCTAACACCTCAATCGTTTCTTGATCAATGGCTTCCCGGAGACTCGTTTGTACGAGTTCTTCTAGGGTTGTTTCTTTAATGCGTTGGAGTCCCAAACGTTGGAGTAAAATCTGACGCGGCACCTTTCCTTTCCGAAACCCAGGAATGTTGGCAGAACGAGTGAGGTTTTGCACGACCTGTTCGTAGACTTTTTTGGTCGTTTCGGCCGGAATTTCAATTTCCAAACCGATCTGGCTAGCGGGAAGTTTTTCCTGAGTAACTTTCATTGATGCTTTCTTTAGAAGACAACTAAAACTAAATAGACTTTTTTAGCAGGGGACTTGATCATTCAACAAGGTTCAGGCTTCTTATGATAGTAGTTTTTGGCGGGGAATGGCGATCGCTCATGGTATGCTAGTTTTGCTACCAGTAAGCGGTAGGATCTAGTACAAGAAGGCAAAAGGAAAGTGACCACCTCTGAGGGACTCTTGGAGACAGGGGAGACAAGGGGGACAAGGGAGAGATTTTAACTGGTCACTTATTTCTACCCTGCTGTACTAGCCATTCTTCCCTAGCCGGAGGGGAAGCAGTTATCGAGTCTACTCCTGTAGTTTCCGTATCTGATGATAGTACATAGGAGCGGGTGTTAGCGAAAGGATTAGGGCATGGGGTGTAGGATCAGGGGAAGTCAGGAAAAAAAATGTTACTCCCTCCTCCTCATCCCCTTCCAGGCATTACTATACAAAGTATCCACTAAGGTTAAGAAAACTTAATGGCTTATCCCGGTGAGATTGAGCCACTGTTGAAAATACCTTTTGATTAAGTCAATGTTAGTTATAGTGAGTTGGAGGAGAGTGATTTGAATAGTCAAGTTCGCGTTGCTATCTTGGGCGCAACGGGTGCAGTGGGTGCAGAATTACTGGAATTACTGGAGAGTCGCAACTTTCCCATTGCGGATTTAAAGCTTTTAGCCTCCTCTCGTTCCGCTGGACGTACTCTCCCCTTCCAAGGCGAACAATTACCTGTAGAGGTGGTAGGAGAAAAGTCCTTTAAGGGAGTTGATATTGTTTTAGCGTCTGCTGGGGGTACAATCTCAAAAGCGTGGGCATCTAAAGCCGTTGAGAGTGGCGCGGTGATGATTGATAACTCCAGTGCCTTTCGGATGAATCCTGAAGTCCCGCTAGTAATTCCCGAAATTAATCCCGAAGCCGCCGCAACTCATCAAGGTATTATTGCTAACCCTAACTGTACAACCATTTTAATGGCAATGGCAGTTTGGCCTCTCCATCAGGTGCAACCCGTTCAACGCATTATAGCGGCTACTTATCAATCAGCAAGCGGTGCGGGAGCGAGAGCCATGGAAGAACTCAAAACTCAAGCCCAGGCAATTTTACAGGATCAAACCCCACCTACAGAAAGTTTTCCTTACCCATTAGCGTTTAACTTATTCCCGCATAATACACCCATTAATGAACAGGGGTACTGCGAGGAAGAGATGAAAATGGTGAATGAAACTCGTAAAATTTTTAATGCACCCCAGCTTAGAATTAGTGCTACCTGTGTACGGGTTCCTGTACTCCGCGCTCACTCGGAAGCAATTAATCTAGAATTTAGTGAACCGATGTCAGTTGATCAGGCACGGGAGGTACTATCCAAGGCTCCTGGTGTACGATTAGTAGAAGATTGGCAGGCAAATTATTTTCCCATGCCTATTGATGCTACAGGTAAGGATGAAGTTTTAGTGGGTCGAATTCGCCAAGATCTATCTCACCCCTGTGGTTTAGAACTGTGGTTATGCGGCGATCAAATTCGCAAAGGGGCAGCATTAAACGCGGTGCAAATTGCCGAATTATTAGTTGAGGGAAATTTGATTAAACCTAAAACAGCAATGGTTAGTTGTTAGTTGTTTGTTATTTGTTGTTTGTTGTTTGTGAATGGTTATTAAAAAACAATGAACCAACAACCAACAACCAATAACCAAAGAGGAGTGAAACAAAGAGTGGTCAATTTTGGACGTGTGTTAACGGCAATGATTACGCCGTTTAGAGACGATGGGAGTGTAAATTATGAAGTCGCAGAACGGTTAGCCGCTCATTTAGTTGAAAATGGGACGGATACTGTGGTAGTCTGTGGTACAACGGGGGAATCTCCTACCCTCAAATGGGATGAAGAATATCAGTTATTTCAGGTTGTACAAAAAGCAGTAGCCGGAAAAGCCAAGGTAATTGGGGGAACGGGGTCAAATTCGACCGCAGAAGCGATCGCATCTACCCAAAAAGCCGCTAAACTAGGATTAGATGGATCATTACAAGTCGTTCCTTATTACAACAAACCGCCCCAAGCGGGACTCTATCGTCATTTCCAGGCGATCGCTCAATCCAGTCCCGATTTGCCTGTGATGCTCTACAATGTACCCAGTCGTACTGGTCAAAACCTCCAACCAGAGACTGTAGCGCGTTTAGCGGAAATTCCCAACATTGTGGCAATCAAAGAGGCTAGCGGTAACTTTGACCAAGCAAGCCAATTACGACGGATAACGCCACCCGATTTTGCCATCTACTCTGGAGATGATTCTTTTACCTTAGCGCTGCTAGCATTAGGTGGTAGTGGTGTAGTCAGTGTTGCTTCTCATCTCGTTGGCAAAGAACTTCAACAAATGGTTCAAGCGTTCCAAACGGGGCAAATTAAGGTAGCGACAGAGATTCATCTCAAACTTTTTCCCTTATTTAAAGTCTTGTTTTGTACCGCTAATCCCATTCCTCTTAAAGCAGCACTCAAACTTCAAGGGTGGGATGTGGGTTCATCTCGCGCACCGTTGTGTGATCTGCCAGATGACTTAAAACCAGAGTTAGAAACCGTTCTAAAAAGTCTTTCCCTACTTTAAATTGAAATAAGTGCGGATATTGGTACTTAAAAGTTTGGTAAAAACCTAGTTAAATCTTATCTATGAATGGCTCTTGATCCTCATTCACTAAAAAACTTCTAACATGAAACACTACCAATGGATATGATGGAATAAGAAAAAAGATAACTCAATTGTTAGGTCTCATCCTCCTCAATCAAACCGAACTCATGATTAGTGTTTGATGAAGCAAACCGAATCCTACCGCTTTTCATAAAGTTGGCAAAGGTAGGTTTTAGCTAAGGATACAGTCCTGTTTCGTCCCTCGTTACTCATACCATTTCTATCTCTCTTTTAAGATACAGATGGCTTGATAGGCACTGTAGTGCCAGAATTTATTAATCTCAAAAAAATAAATTGAGGTTGATTTAATTCAACTTAAATCCCTGGCAAATTTTCAATTTGATCAACGTCTGTTTTCGGTTCTAAATTTTGCATGAAATCTATTGTATTCACTCAAAAACCCGTACCTCAAAGGAGGCAAATGACTAACTCACAATCCGCACCAACTTTAAAAATTATTCCCCTCGGTGGACTGCATGAAATTGGCAAAAATACCTGTATTTTCGAGTTTAACGACGAAATTGTACTCTTAGATGCAGGAATTGCCTTCCCCAACGATGAAATGCACGGGGTAAATATCGTTCTACCGGATATGACCTATTTGCGGGAAAATCGTCATAAAATTAAGGGGATGATTGTTACCCACGGTCATGAAGACCATATTGGTGGAATTCCCTATCACCTCAAACAATTTGACATTCCAGTCATGTATGGTCCTAGGCTGGCAATGGCATTATTACAAGGCAAACTGGAAGAAGCGGGTGTAGCAGATCGCACCGTTTTAAAGACCGTTAAACCCCGTGATATCGTATCCATTGGGTCATCATTCAAGGTTGAATATATTCGCAATACTCACTCGATAGCCGATAGCTTTACCGTTGCCATTCATACTCCTATTGGGATTGTGATCCATACAGGTGACTTTAAAGTAGACCATACTCCTGTAGATGGTGAATTCTTCGATTTTCAAAGATTAGCAGAACACGGTGAAAAAGGCGTTCTCTGTCTTCTGAGTGATTCCACCAACGCGGAAGTTCCAGGACATACCCCCTCAGAACGATCAGTTTATCCCAATCTCGATCGCATCATTGCTCAAGCGCCTGGACGAGTCTTAGTCACAACCTTTGCTTCATCCGTTCATCGACTGCAAATTATCCTAGAACTCGCACAAAAACACAATCGGATTGTATCAGTTGTGGGTCGCTCCATGCTGAATGTGATTGCCCAAGCCCGCAATCTCGGTTATATTAAATGTCCCGATAATTTGTTTGAACCCTTACACGTTGCCAATAATTTACCGCCGGACAAAGTTCTGATTCTAACCACAGGTTCCCAAGGTGAACCTCTCGCCGCATTAACCCGTATTTCTAAAGGCGAACACCGACAATTAAAAATTCGCCAAGGGGATACGGTTGTATTCTCCGCTAATCCCATTCCAGGTAATACCATTGCAGTCGTTAATACGATTGATCGCTTAATGATGCAAGGCGCACACGTCGTTTACGGACGGGATAAAGGCATTCACGTTTCCGGTCATGGCGCTCAGGAAGACCAGAAGTTAATGTTAGCACTAACTCGACCCAAATTCTTTATGCCTGTTCACGGAGAACATCGGATGTTAGTGCAGCATGGGAAGATGGCACAGAGTATGGGTATTCCTGGGGAAAATATCGTCATTACTGACAATGGCGATATTGTCGAATTATCGGAAGATAGCATTAGTATTGTGGGTAAAGTCCCGTCTGGAATTGAGTTAGTAGATGGTGCTGGTGTGGTTCATCACGATGTACTTAAAGAACGACAACAACTCGCTGGAGAAGGGGTGATTACCGTCGCAGCAGCGGTGAGTTGGGAAGGTAAACTACTAGCGAAACCTGAAATTCACTTGCGCGGTGTTACTTCTACGGTTGAGAAGTCTCTGTTGCAACAGTTAGTGATTAAAACGATTGAACGAACCTTAAGCGATCGCTGGACTGACTTTGCAAAATCCTTTGATGGTCAACCCATTGAGATTGACTGGACAGGGTTGCAAATGCAAATTGAACGGGATTTAGAACGTTTATCCCGACGCGAACTCCAGAGTCGTCCCATGGTGGTTTTCTTGTTGCAAAATCCAGAGGAAGCACCTGTTAAATCTGTGGGAGTGGGTCGTCGCCGTCAACGTACTACGGCGAAAGCTGCATCTTAGAGTGTAGAGGTTTTAAATTATGAATCATAAATTGTTAATCTTCATTTATGATTCATAATTTGTAATTTCTAAATAACCTAAGTTGCTCGTTACCATAGAATACGAAAAAAGTCCAGAGTAATATCAGGTTTATTTAGGGCTTGCTGAATAACAGCGAAAGCATTAACAAATAAGGGTTTCAGGCTTTTTTGAGTTCAAGAAAGTGCCGGATTCTGAACTACCCTAGCTCAAAATCCTTGCACTTTTGGGAAACTGAGCCAAAAAATGATCTCGGATTTTCCCCCTGCCCCCTGCCCCCCTGCCTTTTTGAAACCTCACCAAAAAACTTATTCAGCAAGCCCTATTTAAGAGTTCCCCACGTACCCCTCCTGAATCCTGAGTTCTTCCCAATTTAGTCTTTTTTTGTTGTTGATGCCGTTTATCAGCTATCCTAATAAGAGTGATGAGTTAAGCTAATCAGTGATGCCACTGAAGGCATAAACTCAACCGAAGCCAAAAAATCAGCGAAATTGCTGATACTCTAAGCTTCAACCTAGGGCAGGATGTAGATAAGCTGCCTGAATTACAAATTTTGATGAACGTGACTTTACATTTCTATGCAATAAAGCCTTTTGAGTGACCTAGAACTGTTATTGAGGATAGTGAATCGAATCTAATGCTGTTTTAAGATGAGCTGCTTAGTGAAAGCAGCCAATAGACCGAAATCCCATTTTCTTCTGGGTCATAGGTTACAGAACCAAGACACCTGTAATACATACATTAACCTGATCTTCCTGAGTAATTGGGAAGTGCCTAGTATGCGCTGGGAATTCACCCGAAAGTGATACCGGGATAATCCGGTATGAAACTCTGCGTCGTTGTAGGTAAGTTACAGGTCAGTAAGTTACAGGCGATCGCGTTCGCTTGTTCCGAAAACGGATAGGAATTATGAGCGTATCTGATTATACCACAAAGAAACTAATTTTTACCAGTTGGGTTTGGATGTCTCAAGGACACTCGCCCTTACCATCCACCACTCCAACTCTGGTTAAACCCAAGAAACCCTTCGATCTGCTTCAACCTCTAAGACTCTGGTTTGATCGCCTTGAAGTCCATAACCCTGAACTCGCGCACCTCATCTGTCAACTCATCCCAGCCCAATGTCCTTTTGAACGGGATGTTAAACTGTTTGGTCGGACTCTGTTTCATATTCCACCGATGTGCAAGCTGAATCCCTTGTATAACGAAGTCGTGGGGCTACGCTTCCGGGCATTGTGCTATCTAGCTGATGAATGCGGTGAAGACATTTCTACTTACTGCTAATAAGGGTAATTGCTGTTAACCATTAGCGGTTAGCCATTAGCAAAAATCTGCCTTCTATTTGTATTAGGCATTGCGTGGATTGGGATAAGTGACTCAAACTCTGACAGAGTGAGTCTTCCTCAATCTAAAATCCTTGCATCCAAAAGGGTAGGAGTCGAAACATAAGGGCAGTCTGTTGGTAGACTAGTTCCAGCAACACCCTGAGCAATAATGCAAGTCAATACTACCGATTCTCAGCTCACTGAACCCTTCTCACCGGAAATAGCAACCCCCTATGAGGGTATCGATAACAACCTATTGGCACAAAATGTAAAAAGCTTAGGGCTTAACCAAATTCAACGACATATTTTTCTCTGTGCCGACCAGAGTAAACCGAAATGCTGCTCAAAACAAGTCGGTTTAGAAGCCTGGGAGTACCTGAAAAAACGTCTCAAAGAGTTAAATCTCGACCAACCCACTGAGGCACAACCAAACTGTATCTTTCGCACGAAAGCGAACTGTCTGCGAGTTTGTGCGGCTGGACCGATCGCGCTGGTTTACCCAGATGGAGTGTGGTATCGTCATGCTACTCCAGAAGTGATCGAACGAATTATTCAGGAACACCTAATTGGGAACAAAGTAGTCGAGGAGTATGCTTTGTTAATTCATCCCTTACCCGAACCGACTCAACCCTCTAATCAGAATTCAGCGGGAACTGAACCAACAGATAATTCAGACTCAGAGATAGTTGCTGCCGAAACCGAACTGAGCTTACAATCTAGAACTGACCCGTAAGGTTGCCTTCAAACTCGTTGCCGACACTGACACTCAACCCGAATCTTGATTACCCCCTACCCGTAGGTCACGTTTCTTGCTTGATCAAAAACTTGGGTCTAAAACCCCGTCGTTCCAGGACGGCTTAACAGAGGAGTTTAACTCATGCGCTTGTACTATACTAATCCTAGTGGCAGGGTAACTAACCACTTTAAAAACCCGGTTGCTACTTAACCAGTAGATGCTGAACCTTGACAATTGAATCTATGAGGTTCTACTTCGTAAGTTCTAGTTTCCTTCCTGGAAGTAGGTAAAAGATTCACAGGAGCTAGGCTAATCAGTTTTTGGCGAATTGTCGTCAACTCAAACAAAGGAAAGAAGAGATTCTTCAACTAGGGCGGGGCACGCCCGAAGTTAACGCTTGGGGAGAGAACCACCTCTACAGCTACAGGCTGCAAGGTATATAGCTGCAAGTGGACTCGCTGAACCAAGAATCCCCGTGCGTTTACGCCGGGAAGTGTCAAAGAGGAAATTAATCAATCCAACTCACCAATATCATTAACCCCGGCATGACAAGTTTGACGGTATGAAAGACAACAGTGCCAGAACGAATAAGCAACTGCTGCTGATTGATGACGATCCTAACCTTATTTTGCTAGTCAAGGATTATCTGGAGTTTCGCGGCTATGAAGTGATTACGGCTGAAAATGGTCGAGAAGCCCTAGAGGTTTTAGACCAAGAAATTCCTGATATGATTATCTGTGATGTCATGATGCCGGAAATGGACGGCTATGCGCTAGTAGAACACGTCAGGCAAGATCCGCGCATGAGTTGGATTCCTGTATTATTTCTTTCAGCTAAAGGGCAAAGCCAAGACCGAGTTAAGGGACTTAACAAGGGTGCGGATGTCTATATGGTAAAGCCATTTGAGCCAGAAGAACTCGTTGCTCAGGTGGAATCATCTCTCAAGCAAGCCAGTCGTTTAATTCAGCACTCTGGTACACCAGGTACAGAAAGTGGGCCAACAATCCAAGTGCCGTTTGATGTAGAGTTAACACCAACAGAACTTAAAGTTGTGCAATTTGTCGCACGGGGAATGGCGAATCGGGAAATTGCTGAGCAACTCAATGTTAGTCAGCGGACGATTGAAAGTCATGTTTCTAATATGTTAGGGAAAACGGGATTGCATAATCGCACAGAGTTAGCGCGTTGGGCAATTGAAAGTAGTATGGCATAGTTGTTGGTTGTTGGTTGTTAGTTGTTGGTCATTGGTCATTGGTCATTTGTCCATTGTTTTTTAATAACTATTTACAAACAACAAATAACAAATAGAAAATAACTCAGCAATTCAAAATTATTGCATGGGCTACGCCCCGCTACGCTAACAAAACTCAAAATGGGAAAACCCCATGCTGACAAGCATCCTAGCTGCTGACTATATGCAAATTAAATGCGTGACAGCTTAACAAACAACAAATAACAAACAACAAACAACAAACTACAAACTACAAATGCCAGAACTTCCTAAGAGTCTAGACAATGCGATCGCCCAAGCTAAAGAAGCGACTCAATCTGCTCTGAATGAGGGTTATACTAGGGTACAAGTTGAGTTAGTTTTCCCAGAAATTGCCCTACAATCCCAATCCATTGCTCAAGAATTTATCCCGATTTTTGAACAATATGGATCGGGACTGAAAGTGTTATTTCCGGATACGGGTGCGGCGGCTCTTGCCCGTCGGGATTGGGGAGAGATAGCATTTAAAGTAACCGATATTGGCACGAGTCGCTCTCCGGTAGAAACCCGGGTTCAGCCAGATGATCAAGCATTCTTAATCGTTTCCCCTTCAGCGGTAGAAGTGGGACAAGTTGAAAAACTTTGTAATTTAGCTGGCGATCGCCCTTGTGTTTTGCTAAACCCACAAATGGAAGATCTTAAAGTTGTTGGGATTGGTTATGCGGCACGTCAATTGCGAGAGCGTTTCTTAAATACCCTTGAATCTTGTTATTATATCCAACCCCTTGAAGGCGCTGCTATATTTCGTTGTTATCCAGGACTTTGGCAAGTTTGGCTAGAGACTGAGAACGACTATCAATTAATTGCAGAAGAACCCAAAAAACCTGTAGGAGATAATCTGGAACAACTCCTGACTACAGCTATCGGTGAAAGTTCTCCGAACGATACTATTCCACCCACTAAAAAACCGGGGTTTCTTTCAACTCTCCAGAGTTTTTTAAATGCTTTGAATCGCTAATAAATTTATCGGCATTTAAACGGCGTATTCACATTCAAACGTTCTGTTCGTTGTCCGTTGCTACGCTGCCACGCATAGCATAAATCCGAAAAGGGCGAAGCATTTGCGGATAAAAACCCTGATTTCACCGATAAATTTGGGCGCAAATGCTCATCGGTGTCAACTTAAGCCCCGGCGAATGGAATTCGCGGCTATA
>DNGI01000469.1:15067-18235 GCA_003486645.1 Cyanobacteria bacterium UBA11370
GTATGAACGCAACTCGGTATAACGTTAAGTTGACACCAATGGCAAATGCTTCGCCCCTACAGCCTTCGTTTACAACTGGGAATGTTATTGACATCTGGCTATGTCACTATTAGACTAGAAGAATGGATACATTGCAACAACTAGCTTTAAGCAACCCTAGCTGGTCGCTGGAAGCCTTTGTTCAAATTACGAATCACTTACTACCCCAATATTTACCAACTCAACCCGGAAATACAAGAGTTCGAGAGGAGGTAACACCTCGTTTAGTCAGGCACTACACAACCTTAGAAATGGTCGATGAACCGTTAAAAGAAGGTCGATATGCTGTCTATACCTACCGCCACTTATTACAAATTTTAGTAGTCCGACGCTTATTATCCGAAGGATTTGGTGCCAATGCGATCGCCCAACTTGCCCGAAAAAAAACGAATACCGAACTTGAAAATTTGCTGAGTGGAGGTGTCGAGTTAAATGTCACTCCCGCTAACCCTGCTTTAAGTTATTTGCAAGACCTACAACAGCAACGTTATTCAACTCCATCATCCCCGAAAATGACACCGCCTGCCCTATCACCAGCACCAGTCCAACTTGATACTACGCAGTGGATACGGATTGAGATATTACCAGGATTAGAAATTCACGTTAGAGACGATTTTACTTATCCGAATAGCCCCAGTGAACAACATTCCTTGCTGCAATATATTGCACAGAAATTAAAACATTTCACATCACAACAAACAAAAGGCACTAAATCACTATGAGATTACCGACGATTGAGCTAATTCCTTTACGAACAGCAGTTGCGACTGACTCTCCAACCACACTGGACGTAGTAGTTAGAATTACCCCACCAGAAGCGGAAACTAATCTCGAACGACCTACTCTGAATATAGGTTTGGTTATTGATCGTTCCGGTTCAATGAGTGGTAAAAAAATTGAATATGCCCGTCAAGCGGCTTGTTATGTAATAGAACAATTATTACCTACTGATCGAGTCAGCGTGACGATTTATGATGATCAGATAGAAACGATTGTTCCCAGCACTTTAGTACAGAATAAAGCTCAAATTATCCATCAAATCCAACGCTTGCAAGCGAGAAATATGACTGCACTTCATGCAGGTTGGCTGGAAGGTGGAATGCAAGTCAGCCAACATCTTAATCCACAACATTTGAATCGCGTGATGTTGCTATCGGATGGTTTGGCAAATGTGGGAGAGACGAATCCCGATGTGATTGGTTCTGATGTGCATGGCTTGTCTCAACGAGGCGTGAGTACTACCACACTCGGAGTTGGGGATAATTATAACGAAGACTTGATGGAAGCGATCGCCAATAGTGGTGATGGGAATTATTATTATATTAAATCTCCCGAACAACTCCCGAATATCTTTGCTAAAGAATTACTAGGTTTGGTATCAACCTTTGGTATAGGAGTTACTTTAGGAATTGAACCCCAAGCAGGTGTTACTCTGGTTGAAGTCCTTAATGATTTGCAAGTTAATAATAACGGTCATTACCAATTATCTAACTTGATTACAGGTAATCAGATTGATGTAGTTGTAAGGTTAAAAGTCCCAGCCATTGAGCAAGCTACTGATTTATGTTATTTTCGCCTTGCTTGGAATAACCTCGAAGCACAAGAACGGCAAGAACTTCGCGTTACCTTGGACCTTCCATCTATACCGAAAGTCGAATTAGATGAGTTCCCATTTAATGCTGAAGTCCGTCAACAAACGGCATTAATGATGGCAGCACGAGCTAAGAAAGAAGCGGTAAACTTAGTAGATAAAGGCAATTATGACCAAGCCAGTAAATTACTACAACAAAACAGACTAGAGATTTTAAATCAACCCGATTTACCAATGGCAGCAGCAGAAGCAGCAGCCTTAGATGACTTGGATAAGGAATTGCAACAACGAAATATATTAAGTTACCGCAAAATGTCTACTTACCAAAGTCACCTTCGCACTCAGACCCAAACTCAGGGTCATTTCAGCTTATTCTACGCCTATGGTCGGGGGCCTGTCATCGGCGATATTACCCAGTATTCAGTCGATGCAATTGTTAATTCTGCTGATATTTACCTTTCCAATCGTGGGGCTATTTCTAGTACAATTCATCAGGTTGCAGGACCCGAATTACTAGAAGCTTGTCGTCAATTAAATGGCTGTGCTGTTGGTGATGCTAAGATTACTCCTGGCTATAATTTATCAGCAAAGTGGGTGATTCATACGGTTGCTCCTCTGTGGAAAGGGGGTAATAAACAGGAAGAGAAATTGTTAGGTCAATGTTACCGCCGTTGTTTAGAATTAGCTGTCCAGCATTCAATAACTCGGATTGCTTTCCCGGCAATTGGTGTAGGTGCATTGGGTTTCCCGAAAGAAATTGCTGCTAAAGTCGCATTTACTGAAACGAGTCGGTTTTTATTGAGTAGTTCGTCGATAGGCGAAATTATCTTTGTCTGCTTTGATGAAGAGACTCGCCAATATTATAATGAGGAATTCAAAAAGATTGCCGAATGGTAAAACTTGGTGTGTTTTACATCGGCTTCATGAATCGTGAGAGAGGAATTTGACATAGACGCGATCGCACCGTTTAGTCTCTACTCCTGTAGTTGGTTGATAACCGTTGCTTTCATATAATTTAACCGCTTCTTTGAGAATGCTGGCGGTTTCAATCCAAATTTCTTGGAAGCCTCGGTTGGCGATCGCACGTTCCAATTGCCCTAGCAAATACTTTCCTAATCCCTTTCCTCTTACTTCTGGCACTAAGTACATTTTGCGGATTTCTACGGCATTTTCCCCACGTTCGATAGGATAATAAGCGGCTGTCCCTACTAATTTACTCTGTTGTTCAATGACCCAAAATTCGCCCCCGATGTTAGTATAAAAGGTTTCGACTTCTAAAACATCTCGGTCTGCTCCAGAAGGCTCCCAAGGTAAGCCATATTCCATTAAGATATCTCGGATAATAGCTGCGGATTGATTGCGATCGCGGGGCATCCAGGGACGAATTAGGAATTCTTTGTAGGAGAGTTTCATGAGTTTTATTCAATTATAATAATTAATATTAAGAAACGTAGATAATAATGAAACCGCGCTTAGTGAACGGCAGCAACGGGAATTAGTTCAACAGGAATTAGCCCAAATGGGAGAATTATTAGCAC
>DNGI01000469.1:18555-21447 GCA_003486645.1 Cyanobacteria bacterium UBA11370
TGACACTTGCGTAAGTCCTGTTAGTGCAACAGCAATTAGCCCAAATGGGAGAATTATTAGCACGTTATCGAGAAGAGTTTGGTGAACTGCAAGATTAAGCGATCGCATCCGCCGTACTTTGCCATCTATTCCCATAAAGCGATCGGCTATAGTAAAAGATTAATCAAACTCAAATTTTAATAGCGAAATGCCAACTCTAATTAAAGCTATCTATAAAAGTAGCAGGCCCTCGACCTTTTTCCTATTCCTATTCACTCTAGGCTTGACACTACTGTTGTGTCTCCCCAGGGTGAGTAGCACGGAACCGCCAAAGCCCCAAGACTGGCAGATTAACGGCATCCTTGCTGCTCTTGATGATGATGATCCGCAAGTGAAGCAATCTGCCTTCTCCAAATTAGCTCAATACGAGCCGCAAGATTTGAAAGCGCTGCCTCAAAAATCAGAGGATATTGCCCAGAAAGCGATAAACATCCTCAAGGATGAAACGGTTGACTCAAACATTCGTAGCCGTGCAACCTACGCATTAGGGAATTTAGGAGAAGCTGGGGCTAAATACGTCCCCGATATCGCCAACTTCCTCAAGGATGAAAATGTTGATCCAGATGTTCGTGGCGGTGCAGCAGAAGCATTAGGGAATTTAGGAGAAGCAGGGGCTAAATACGTCCCTGATATCCTCAACTTCCTCAAGGATGAAACGGTTAACTCAAGGTTTCGTGACGGTGCAGCAGCAGCATTAAAAAATCTAGGAGAAACTGGGGCTAAATACGTCCCTGATATCCTCAACTTCCTCAAGGATGAAACGGTTGACATAGGTGTTCGTAGAGGTGGAGGAGCATTCAGGAATTTAGGAGAAGCAGGGGCTAAATACCTCCCCGATATCCTCAATTTCCTCAAGGATGAAACGGTTGACTCAGACATTCGTGGCCATGCAGCTTTCACATTAAAGACTCTAGTGGAAACCGAGGCTAAATCTGTCCCCGATATCCTCAACTTCCTGAAGAATGAAACGGTTGGTTCAAACATTCGCCGCAATGCAACCTACGCATTAGAAAATCTAGGGAAAGCTGGGGCTAAATACGTCCCCGATATCCTTAACTTCCTGAAGGATGAAACGGTTGACTCATTGGTTCGTAGCGGTGCAGCAGCAGCATTAGGGAATTTAGGAGAAGCTGGGGCTAAATACGCTCCCGATATCGCCCACGTCCTCAAGGATGAAACGGTTGACTCATTGGTTCGTGGCGGTGCAGCAGAAGCATTAGGGAATTTAGAAGAAGCCGGGGTTAAATATGTCCCTGATATCCTTAACTTCCTCAAGGATGAAACGGTTGACTTCTGGGATCGTCGTGATGCAGCAGCAGCATTAGGGAATCTAGGGGAAGCTGGGGCTAAATACGCTCCCGATATCGCCAACTTCCTCAAGGATGAAACGGTTGACTCAGGCGTTCGTAGCCGTGCAACCTACGCATTAGGGAATTTAGGAGAAGCAGGGGCTAAATACCTCCCCGATATCCTCAACTTCCTCAAGGATGAAACGGTTGACTCAGACATTCGTAGCCTTGCAGCAGCAGCATTAGGGAATTTAGGGGAAGCAGGGGCTAAATACGTCCCCGATATCCTCAACTTCCTCAAGGATGAAACGGTTGACTCAGACATTCGTATCCGTGCAGCAGAAGCATTAGGGAATTTAGGGGAAGCAGGGGCTAAATACGCTCCCGATATCCTCAACTTCCTCAAGGATGAAACGGTTTACTTAAGGATTCGTGGCAGTGCAGCATTTGCTTTGGGAGATCTAGGAGAAGCAGGGGCTAAATACGTCCCCGATATCCTCAACTTCCTCAAGGATGAAACGGTTGACTCAGACATTCGTCGTGATGCAGCAGCAGCATTAGGGAATTTAGGAGAAGCAGGGGCTAAATACGTCCCCGATATCTTCAACTTCCTGAAGGATGAAACGGTTGACTCAAACATTCGTGGCTATGCAGCAGTAGCATTAGGGAATTTAGGGGAAGCAGGGGCTAAATACGTCCCCGATATCTTCAACTTCCTGAAGGATGAAACGGTTGACTCATACATTCGTGGCCGTGCAGAAGCATTAGGGAATTTAGGAGAAGCAGGGGCTAAATACGTCCCCGATATCGCCCACATCCTCAAGGATGAAACGGTTGACTCAGACATTCGTAGCAGTGCAGCCTACGCATTAGGGAATTTAGGAGAAGCAGGGGTTAAATATGTCCCCGATATCCTCAACTTCCTCAAGGATGAAACGGTTGACTCATGGGTTCGTAGCGGTGCAGCAGCAGCATTAGGGAATATCCGAAAACTAGAATTAAACGAGGTTATTGTCGTTTTGAATAATGTCTACGAACCCAATCAGGAATACTTTAGAGAGTGGCGATTTTTCACCTATTTCCTAAGTGGTGGTACAGAGGAAATCAAAACCCTGCTCAAATGGTTAGGCAAGCCACAACAACTTCCTACACAACTTAACTATGCTGAGAGTCAGCAAACACTAACAATTTTTGCTGATATCTGGACACCCAGCCAGGAACTCAAACCATTACAAAAAGACTTAGCCGATAAAATAGCCCAAGTCGTCCAGCTAGTCTCTTGGAAACGAGAGGATATTGCCTTACTAGAAACTCACTACAACAATCTCAAAACAGCCGGATACAACCAAGCGGATACAGTGCTGTCAGAGATTAATAGTGTAAAAGATTAATCAAACTCAAATTTTAATAGCGAAATGCCAACTCTAATTAAAGCTATCTATAAAAGTAGCAGGCACTCGACCTTTTTCCTTTTCCTATTCACTCTAGGCTTGACACTACTGTTGTGTCTCCCCAGGGTGAGTAGCACGGAACCGCCAAAGCCCCAAGACTGGCAGATTAACGG
>DNGI01000469.1:21576-24419 GCA_003486645.1 Cyanobacteria bacterium UBA11370
TTCCTATTCACTCTAGGCTTGACACTACTGTTGTGTCTCCCCAGGGTGAGTAGCACGGAACCGCCAAAGCCCCAAGACTGGCAGATTAACGGTATCCTTGCTGCTCTTGATGATGATTATCCGCAAGTGAAGGGATATGCCTTCTCCGAATTAGCTGAATACGAGTCGCAAGATTTGAAAGCGCTGCCTCAAAAATCAGAGGATATTGCCCAGAAAGCGATAAACATCCTCAAGGATGAAACGGTTGACTCATACATTCGTAGCCGTGCAGCAGTAGCATTAGGGAATTTAGGAGAAGCAGGGGCTAAATACGTCCCCGATATCGCCAACTTCCTGAAGGATGAAACGGTTGACTCAGACATTCGTGGCGGTGCAGCAGAAGCATTAGGGAATTTAGGAGAAGCTGGGGCTAAATACGCTCCCGATATCCTGAACTTACTGAAGGATGAAGCGGTTGACTCATACATTCGTAGCTTTGCAGCAGCAGCATTAGCGAATCTAGGGGAATCTGGGGCTAAATACCTCCCTGATATCCTCAACTTCCTCAAGGATGAAACGGTTGAATCAAACATTCGTAGCCGTGCAACCTACGCATTAGGGAATTTCGGAGAAGCAGGGGCTAAATACCTCCCTGATATCCTCAACTTCCTCAAGGATGAAACGGTTGACTCAAACATTCGTAGCCTTGCAGCAGCAGGATTAGAAAATCTACGGGAAGCAGGGGTTAAATATGTCCCCGATATCCTCAACTTCCTCAAGGATGAAACGGTTGACTCATCCATTCGTCGCAGTGCAGCAGCAGCATTAGGGAATTTAGGAGAAGCAGGGGCTAAATACGCTCCGGATCTCGCCAACTTCCTCAAGGATGAAACGGTTGACTCAGACATTCGTGGCAGTGCAGCAGAAGCATTAGGGAATTTAGGAGAAGCAGGGGCTACATACGCTCCCGATCTCGCCAACTTCCTCAAGGATGAAACGGTTGACTCATCCATTCGTAGCAGTGCAGCAGTAGCATTAGGGAATTTAGGAGAAGCAGGGGCTACATACGCCCCCGATCTCGCCCACATCTTCAAGGATGAAACGGTTGACCCATACATTCGTAGCAGTGCAGCAGTAGCATTAGGGAATCTAGGGGAAGCAGGGGCTAAATATACGCCTGATATCCTCAACTTCCTCAAGGATGAAACGGTTGACTCATGGATTCGTAGTGATGCAGCAGCAGCATTAGGGGATTTAGGAGAAGCAGGGGCTAAATACGCTCCTGATATCGCCAACTTCCTCAACGATGAAACGGTTGACTCATACATTCGTGGTGATGCAGCAGTAGCATTAGGGAATTTAGGGGAAGCAGGGGCTAAATACGCTCTCGATATCGCCAACTTCCTCAAGGATGAAACGGTTGACTCATCCATTCGTGATCATGCAGCAGTAGCATTAGGGAATTTAGGAGAAGCAGGGGCTAAATACGTCCCCGATATCCTCAACTTCCTGAAGGATGAAACGGTTTACTTAGACATTCGTGGTGATGCAGCATTTGCTTTGAGGAATATCCGCAAACTAGAATTAAATGAGGTTATTGTCGTTTTAAATAATGTCTACGAACCCCATCAGCAAGACTTGGAATTTTGGCGATTTTTAACCTATTTCCTAAGTGGTGGTACAGAGGAAATCAAAACCCTGCTCAAATGGTTAGGCAAGCCGCAACAACGTCCGACACAACTTAACTACGCCCAGAGTCAGCAAACACTAACAATTTTTGCTGATATTTGGACACCCAGCCAGAACTTAAAACCATTACAACAAGACTTAGCCGATAAAATAGCCCAAGTCGTCCAGCTAGTTTCTTGGAAACGAGAGGATATTCCTTTACTCGAAACTCACTACAACAATCTCAAAACAGCCGAATACAACCAAGCGGATACAGTGCTGTCAGAGATTAATAGTATCAACGGTTTGTAAGAATTTTTGAACGGCTCATCACTAGACAATACTAACCAATACTAACTATGACCCTCAAAGAATTAAAATCCCAACTCCTTGCCTTAACTCCCCCAGAAAAAGCTCAGGCAATACAGATACTAGTCCAAAGTTTAACCAACACTTGGCAAGGAATTGAAAAGACTCCTGGTGTTTGTGGCGGTGAAGCTTGTATCACTAAAACTCGAATTCCCGTGTGGGTATTAGTCAATGCTCGTCGTTTAGGTATCAACGAATCACAACTTCTAGATGATTATCCCACCCTAACCGCTTTTGACCTAGCAAATGCCTGGACTTATGCTGAAGCATATCCTCACGAGATTGAAATAGCAATTAGAAAAAATGAGGAAGATTGAGTAATGGCGCGTCTCTATGCCGACGAACAATTTCCGAGACGGGTGGTAGAATATCTACGCGGGTTAGGTCACGATGTCTTAACAGTTCAAGAAGCAGGCAAAGCAAATCTAAAAATTACTGATGACGAAGTGTTAGGATTTGCCGTGAGTAAAGAACGTGGAGTTTTGACTTTAAATCGGGATGATTTCTTCCGGCTTCATCGCTTAAATCCTACTCACTTTGGTATCATTGCTTGCAAAGATGACTTAGATAGGGAAAGAATGGCAAGACGTATTGATGCAGCAATTTCTACCGAAGAAACCTTAAGAGGAAAACTGATTCGAGTCAACCGTCCCTCACCATCAAAGACTTAAGTTGAGTTAATTCAGAAGGCAGAGGGCAGGAGGGAGGAGGCATCCGGGAACCCAGGTTTTTAAACGTGGGAGTGATTTTATTTTAGGCGATCGCTTCTTGGTCAGGACTTACGCAAGTGTCACACTTAAATCAACTTGTAGGGTGCGTCAGACCAA
>DNGI01000469.1:24664-25145 GCA_003486645.1 Cyanobacteria bacterium UBA11370
TGCCAGTTGCGTAAGTCCTATTGGTCATTGTGCGGCTGAGTATAGAGACGCTTGATGAAGGGTTTTTGTTGATTCACGAGGTTCAGATACTCATTAACGAGGTTCAGATACTCATTAACGAGATTCAGATACTCATTGACGAGGTTCAGATACTCATTAACGAGGTTCAGATACTCATTAACGAGACTCAAAGACTCGCTGACGAGACTCAAAAACTCATTAACCAGACTCAAAGACTCATTAACCAGACTTAAACACTCATTGACGAGACTTAAACACTCATCAACGAGTCTAAAAGGATTGAATTTCGTTTGCTCCACCCAATCCACAAGACTTACAGGCTAAATAACCGGATTCACCTTAGCGGGTTTGCTGCGAATTGCCTTAAAGCGTTCTCCTAATTGTTCAGCCATGATTTTTAAACCTGGGGTCTTTTTGGCTGCGGTCTTGATATAGTCATACCAAATCCGGGTTATGTACC
>DNGI01000093.1 GCA_003486645.1 Cyanobacteria bacterium UBA11370
AACAACAAACAACAACAAACAACTAACAACCAAACCCTCTGGGAGATTACACCGTGAGTTTAGGTAAATGGATTGGCTTACTTGCCTTTATCCTTTCTTTATACATTCTGTGGCAAATTCGACAGGTACTTCTACTGATATTTACTGCTGTCGTACTTGCTAATGCCCTAAATATTATGGTAGGGCGCTTCCATCGTTCAGGGATGAAGCGTATTTTTGCTATCCTACTGTCGATTTTTTTATTACTGAGTGTTTTAGTAGGGTTTTATTGGTTAATTATCCCACCCTTTGCGGCTCAGTTTCAAGAGCTAATTGAGTTAGTTCCAAAGGGTATAGAACAGTTAAACAAATGGCTCGATATATTAAAAGATCGGATTTCCCCAGAGTTACGAGACCAGTATATTCCAAGCATTAATCAACTCATTCAACAACTTCAACCGTTAGTACAGAGAGTATTAGGAGGCGGATTTTCGTTTGCATTTAACTCTTTATCAGTATTAGCTCAATTTTTATTGGTCATTGTTTTAACGCTAATGCTTCTTGCCGATCCGGACTCTTATCGTAAAAGTTTCATCCGACTTTTCCCATCATTTTATCGGCGTAGAGTTAACGAAATTTTGATTGAATGCGATAAATCATTACAGGGTTGGCTACTTGGTATTCTTTTCAATATGGCTGTCATTGGCTCATTGAGTTTTATCGGGTTACTGGTCTTAAAAATTCCTCTAGCACTAGCACAGGCGGCGCTAGCAGGAATTTTGACGTTTATTCCTAATATTGGTCCAACATTGAGTGTAGTACCACCCATTGCGATCGCTCTGTTAGAAGCACCGTGGAAAGCCATTCTTGTCTTAATTCTTTATATCGGTATTCAACAGCTTGAAAGTAACTTTCTCACTCCCTATGTCATGGCGCAACAGGTGTCATTGCTACCAGCAGTAACTTTAATGGCTCAAGTATTTTTTGCGACTTTCTTTGGTTTCTTGGGGTTATTTTTAGCTTTACCTTTAACTGTTGTTGCTCAAGTTTGGCTCAAAGAAGTTTTAATTAAAGATGTACTGGATCAATGGCATCACCCTAGCCAGAGATATGCTGAATCTGAGGAAATTACTGTTGCGATCGCCTCCTCGGAATCCTTAGACGCTTCTCCTATTATTGAACAAAGAAGTCCAAATTATCCAGTAAGGGAAAGCAAAATTAGGGATCAGGCTAGATCAGACGATAAGTCTCCAAGGGAGACAACAAATAGGGGAAATGATAGTGAAGGTGAATAGAATTGCCAGCTATAGTATTTCCCTTAAATTGATAAATTTAGTGCAGGCTTCTAGCCTGCGTGAGTAACTTGCTCACATGTTAAACGTGATTAGTAATTCCAGGAACACATCAGTTTATCACTATCAACTTAGTTTAATTACTATCTTGATCTAGGGTAAAATTAGTAATATTCTTGAGAATAAAAACGTTATTTCTCTTGATTAAATCTCCATGACAAGATATCATTAACCGTTCTTGATAAGCTTTAATAGCTAGAATATACTCACGCTCAAATAACTCAGTATGAATTTTGTGCAGTTTATCAACAACCACACCGATGAGGATAATTTGTCCACTTAATGAATCAGCATTAGGAGTATTAATTTGCTGCACTACTCCCTGAATCGTAATATTATCAACTCTAGTTACGAGATCCCTAATAATATCAAGTTGAGAACGTCTTTCAATTTTTTCTAACGTCTCCAGCATCACACTCATAGATAGGGGAAACCCAGGAGTTCCCTGAATCAGAGGTAATATAATGTGTACCGATTCATTAGCCTCATTTTTGCGTGTCCAAATTGTGGCTTTATTTTCTACATATTTCTCTTGATTCCAGCCGCGATGTTGCAAGTAAATTGCTACACTTTGAGGACTTATATTTTGTAAAAAATCGATATCCTTTACGGTAACGTTCATAGGTTTTCTCCCATGGCGATTGTTTGCAGAATACCTTCGAGTGCGTCAACTGTAAATACTGAATTCTTCTTTCTGAATGTTGCTCTCCACTCAATAGCTATCCTCAATATTAATTAAATCTTACTACCCATAAATTGATATGACGAATATCGATTATCAATCACCGCTAATCCTATCCATCCCAATTTAAGCTAAGATATCTATACTAAAGTCGAATAACCAATAATTGTGCGAACAATTGCCCAAATTAATGAAAAAATCCGCGATCGCTCTGTCGTAGTCTGGACGGTCGAAGAATTAAAAACAAAAGTAGCAGATATCGGTGTCACCCAAGCTGCAAAGCAAGTGGATGTGATCACGACTGGCACCTTTGAGCCGATGGAATCTTCCGGTGCAATCATTAATTTAGGACACACAGACCCACCCATCAAAATTCGCAGATGTTGGTTAGATGGTGTACCCGCCTACGCAGGTTTTGGAGCAGTAGATTTATATTTAGGAGCCACTCAAGTTGTAGATTACAGTGGTATGGGAGATGGACTCGATATTGATGACTCCAAAGAACGGGGTGGAGGTCATATAATTGAAGACCTAATTGCCGGGAAACCAATCCAATTGCGATCGCTTGGACAGGTGACAGATTGCTATCCTAGATCATCATTTGAAACAACAATTACTAAGGAAACCATTAACCAATTTTATTTATTCAATCCCCGCAATTTATATCAAAATTTTATAGTCGGTGTAAATGGAGGCGATCGCCCTTTATTCACCTATCTAGGACCTTTACAGCCTAGACTTGCTAACGCTGTTTATTCTAACCCTGGAGCCATTTCTCCCTTACTTAATGACCCCGATTTAAAATTAATTGGAATTGGAACACAAATTTTTCTAGGTGGCGGGATCGGCTACATTTCTTGGGAAGGAACTCAACACTTTCCCTTACAAAAACGCCTTCCTAACCGCACACCCATTGGACCCGCCGCAACCCTTGCATTAATTGGGGATGCCAAACAGATGAATTCTAAATGGGTACGAGGTTGCTATTTTAAGAATTATGGTCCTTCTCTGATGCTGGGCGTTGGCGTACCCCTACCCGTATTGAACGAAGAAGTGGTCAACTCCTGTACAGTACAAGATCGGGACATTGTTGCACCCGTTGTAGATTTTTCCATTCCCCGACGCGTCCGTCCGACCTTTGGTTTAGTCAGTTACGCCCAGCTCAAGACGGGTAAAATTACCATTGAGGGTAAATCAGTACGAGTCGCGCCTTTAGCGAGTATATTCCTCTCACGGCAAGTGGCTTTGGAATTGAAACAATGGATTGAAAATGGAGAATTTACCCTCACTGAACCCGTCGCTTCAATTCCCATGAATCGTTCCTTTCTACCTCAAGATCGTTGGGGTTCTCAAATTACTCTAGATTGAGTTGTTGTTTGTTGGTTGTTGGTTATTTGTTGTTTGTTTTTTGTTATTTGTTGTGGGGTCACAATTACCAACAGCTCATTTGTTCCTTGTTGTTGGTTATTTGCCTAGTCACTAATAACCAACAACTAACAACTAACAACCAACAACTAACAACCAATCAAGACTGTTCCTTACGCTTGACTGGTTTAGGTAGGGGTTCTGAACGTTTGGGAGGTGTGACTGCTGGTGTTGCCGATCGCTCCCCTTTCCCGACAGGACGCTGGGTTCCACCCTTCCTGGGGAATTTTGAAGGCTTTCCTTTATAAGATTTGTAACCCCCTCCACCTCGCTGGGGTTTCTTGACAGCCATCATACAAATATCATTCCCCTCTTCAATCAGGAGGGAATTCGCCTGTAGCTGTACGTGCAAATCCCAAAAGTGGCGAATAACCTTCTCGCCCAGAATACCTTTGAGCGTTAACTTGAAAAACTTGATTTTATCTGCCTCTTTACGGGGAGACTGCCTGATTTTTACAATCACTTCTTCGGTGTCCCGTGACTGATAGATCACCTCACCGCGAATGGAAAAATACCCATCTTTAAGAGGCATAGAAATATCTGCTTCAGATAAGTCTGGGGCAGTTTCCAATTGGGGTTGTTCAGGTGTGTCCTCAGAATCACCAAGTTGGCTTGAGGTTGTAGGATGTAATTTTTCGGGTTCCCACACACCAACAATCTGGACGTGCAAATTCCCGTCTTCTTGCCTGGTTCGGGGATAAACAACCCACAGATGAGATTGGTCTAAGCTTAGGTGATTTTTGACCAAACTCATAACCCGACCGAGTAAAACGGCATCAATTAAGGTTCCATCGGATGATACTAAAGTCCCCCGCGTTAATTGATCGGCGGAAGGCATATATTGTCCTCGGATCAGTCCGATCGCTCGGTACTGCATCGGTTCACTGGGCGGCGGAATCGGTTGCTGTCGCTGGACTTCTGGTGGCATTGTCCCGGTTGAATTAGCTGTAGTCGCTGAATTGGTAGCATTTGCAGAATCGCCGATTGGCGTGGCTGGGTGCTGGTTTTGCACACTGGGTACCTCTGGCAGCTTATCGTCAGAAGACTGGGGTGAGTCGGAAGACCGATTCACAGAAACACTCATATAACCTCCTAGCGGCGGAGACACATTCCCTTATGGGAGTTTGGCTCACTTAAGAATAATCGTTTGTTCAACACCATTGAGTGATCGGGTGCAGATCCGAGGATCGCTATCCTAGGACTCTGGCAATCCAAAAACTTCAAGGGGTTTAAACTTGGTATCAGTCTGCCCATTGTACAAAATGCAGCTAGATGACTGGTATATCCGCAAAGTTTATGGAATCTTTAAATCAAAACTCTATCTCCCCCGTAAGGGGCTAACTTCCAAAACACCATTCGGCTTAAATACAACCCGAAACTGACCTAGGGGTTTCTGGGGAACTAATCCACTTTCCTTGCTACCGATACCTGCTGCTTCTGGCTTGAGCAATTTTTCCAATGGGGTTTCCTGAACATAATCCCAGGCGGGTTGATTAATGGGTTCGTAGTCAGCAATAATACCCTCTTGCGTAACACCGACTCGGTACTCTAAAGGCTTGGGAGATAGGGGGGTTCCTTGCCAGCGATCGCTTAGTTCTTGATAAACTTTATCGTTTAACTCCCTCAGCGATGTGCTATCCGTAATTTCTGGCCCTAAACCCGGTTCCCCACTAATGAGTTGCCAGGGACTCACTTGTAAAACTCCCCGTTTGGTAAACACGACTCGGAATTGAGCTAGGGGTTCTTGAGTGGCTGTGCTACCGGAAGGAGGGATATAGAGCAAGTCCTGTAGGGGCGTTTGGTCAGATGCCTCAGCCGGGGTATTCTCGACGGGTTTGTAGCCAACAATTTTTCCGTCTTTGCCAACGCCAACCTGATATTCCAAATTTTCATTGACCTGTTCCCGCTCGTCCCAACGTTCATTCAGAGTTCTGTAGAGATTGCGTTTCAAATAATACAACTCCGTTGGATCAGTAATCTCACGAGCCGATGTTACGGCCTTTTCTAACTCAGAGGTTGAGGGAGGTGTAGTTTGGGGGGTGGCTTGACCTTCCGTGTCAGGGTTAGCCGAGGTGGTTTCTGTGGGCTTAGGCTGGGGTGGGCGCACCTCTGGGACAGGGACTAAGAAAAATGCGATCGCCGCCACGGCTAAACTGGTCATTCCTACTGCGGCAGGTGCTGCTCTCTGGGCTATCGGTTGGTCGGCTTTGCGGTAACGCCTGGAAACGGGCTGCAATGGCACATTTAGGTCGGGGAGGGTGCGCTGATCGGCGAGGAACTGGTCGATCGCTTCCACCAAGTCAAATAGCTGTACGGTTGTCAAATCCAGTTGTACGCCTGTTCCATGCTCCATTACGGAACTATAGGCTCCTGATCCCATCTGGGAACCCCCACTTGCCTTAGCCTCCCCATCTGAACTCGGCAATACTGTCAATCGGTGTAAATGCTTATTAGACAGGGGCTGTAACTGCACAATGGGGGGCTGATCGCCGTGGGGTCTAGGGTGAGGAACTTTACTTAAAAATTCCTGAGCATAATGACTCACTGATCGGACTAAGCTTTCAAAGAAATCGCGTCCACCACTGATCGGTTGGGTATGACCTGTAAAAGAGCATTCAGCATTGACGAGAATCGTCATTAAGGGTCGAGTATCGAGTTGAGAGCCACCTGCTAGGGTTCCGTCATTTAATCCCTCTAGGATGAGCGTACAATTGGGAAGACTATACTGTCGTCGAATGGTCATGCTACCTCCCCATCAAACAAGCTAGTCCAAAATCGTTGCATTCCGGACGTACCCGTACAGAACAACAACTGACTCAACAGCGAGAGTGCCAGTTCATTCAACTTTTCGTCCGTGTTGTAAACAGAAACTTTCGCACGTCGCGGATTCATCCGACTGCGGAAATGAGCGCGGAACCGTTCCAGATACTCCGATAAGCGAAAATGCTGTTCTAGCGGCATTTGCTTCTCGTTGAGTTGTTGATAAGCAAGAAGTAACTGTCGGATCAAAACCGTCATTCTTCGGGCTAAATAACTAGCAATAACAACTAATGCTTTACCTTCCTCTAGGGTTAAACCCCGGCGCGTATGCGATCGCCGTAAGGGATTGGTGCAGCGCAAACGCCAAAGGACAACCCGATTTTTGATAATATCCTGGAGTTCCAGTTCCTTAGACATCCGCAACATGGCTTCAGAACCTCCCAGTTCTAGGGCTTCAATGGCGAGTAGAATCAGGTCAATCTGCTGCCGACTACGTGAGGGACACCCCCGCTCTGGAATAGCTAGATCGGGTAGACTCTCCAATATCATGGGCTTGGACTGGGCAGCAGGACTGTTTGTCGGCATTACGCTCACAGAAAGATTCATTCTAACTAGCGATTGTGGGTGAACTGGTTTTGATTAAAGCGATTTCAAACAGGGTACAAGCCTGTAGAATAGCTGACTCCTTAATATTGGCATTTGTGCCGCTTTCCTAAATCCTGAGAACGTTTGAGTAAGAAGTCTGGACTGGTTTTGACCTAGCCAGAGGATGGGGTCAAGGGGAATGGTTGGTATCGTTCAGGATCTTAGGAACTGTTATTAACTCAACTCTGGATATTACTCGAATTCCTGACTCGTTTTACTCTCCTAGACTCTTCCTAGTGTACGATTTTGCTGGTAGCCCATGGCAAGTCACCCTGAAGGATTCCAGGCGTGCGATCGTGCCACAGATGCCTATTTACCGTACTCTAAACGTGAGTTTACCTGCTAATGGATTTAAAGTCTCTGATTCGTGATATCCCTGACTTTCCCAAACCCGGAATTATGTTTCGGGATATTACCCCTCTGCTGCGCCATCCCGAAGGACTTCGCCACACTATCGATACCCTTGCCCAAACTTGCAAAAATCGGGGACTTGAGGCTGATTATGTAGTCGGAATGGAGTCTCGTGGCTTCATGTTTGGCCCTCCCTTAGCTTACCAACTGGGAGCAGGGTTTATCCCTGTCCGCAAACCGGGTAAACTTCCTGCCGCTGTACATAGCATTGAGTATGAACTGGAGTACGGTATAGATCGGTTGGAAGTTCATCAAGATGCCTTTGATTGCGGCTGTCGAATTTTAATTGTGGATGATTTAATTGCTACAGGTGGAACGGCTAGTGCCACAGCTAAACTAGTACAACAGATAGGCTGCGAATTGGTGGGTTTTGCTTTTATTATCGAGCTAAGGGATTTAGGGGGTCGTCAGAAATTGCCTGATGTTCCGGTTGTGACGTTGGTTGAGTATTAGTTATTGGTTGTTAGTTATTGGTTGTTAGCTCTCCCACAAACAACAAAAAACAAACAACAAACGACAAATGACTTCTTCGAGTAGAGATTCTTCAATTAAGGATGGGTTAGATACGGCTATTGATTGGCTGAAATGGCTGGTCACGACTGAGACATTTCTCTATGTAGTGAAGCGACTTTTACAGGGACTGTTGACCTTGCTATTAGCCTCTGCTCTTAGTTTTTTGATTATTCAATTTGCACCAGGGGATTATCTAGATACCCTCAAGCAAAATCCGAAAATTTCGCCTGAACGGATTGAAGAATTACGGCAACAATTTGGTTTAGATAAGCCAGCTCTTTTACAATATTGGCTATGGCTGAAGCAGGTTGTAACCAAGGGAGACTTTGGGACAAGTTTTGTCTATTTTCGACCCGTATCTTCTTTGTTGTGGGAACGAATAAAAGCAACCTTGTTACTGGCGATCGCATCCACAATTGTGACCTGGGCGATCGCAATTCCTCTGGGTATTATTGGTGCTGTGAATCAGAATCGCTGGTTGGATCAGTTTCTACGGGTCATTAGTTATGCTGGACAGGCACTTCCTAGCCTGATTATGTCCTTACTTTTGTTAAGTTTTGCTCAGTACACGTCTCCCCTATTTCCTGTGGGTAATATGACCAGCATCAATTTTACAGATTTGTCCCTTTTGGGTCAACTTTTAGATATTGGTTGGCACATGATTTTACCGACAATTGCACTCTCCTTTAGTGGCTTTGCTGGGCTACAGCGAATTACTAGAGGAGAAATGTTGGATGTTTTACGTCAAGATTACATCCAAACGGCTCGCGCTAAAGGACTTCCTGATGACCGAGTAATCTACGTCCATGCTTTGCGTAATGCGATAAATCCATTAATCACACTCCTAGGATTTGAGTTTGCTGGCTTATTAAGTGGCGCTTTTATTGCCGAAAACTTTTTCAATTGGCCAGGTCTAGGACGTTTAATTTTGCAGGCAGTGACAGCCCAAGATATCTATCTGGTCATGGCAAGTTTGATGATGGGGGCAATGATGTTAATTTTGGGAAATTTATTAGCAGATTTGTTGCTCAAAGCGGTCGATCCTCGGATTCGTTTAAAGGATCTTAAATAAGCTTTTGGTTTTAGGGAGTGGGGAGTGGGGAGTGGGGAGATGGGGGGATGGG
>DNGI01000430.1:0-779 GCA_003486645.1 Cyanobacteria bacterium UBA11370
TCATAAGAGGCGATCGCTTCTTCCCAATCATTCCCTGCTATCAAAATCTTGCCCTGTTCAAGTAATAATTCAGCTTTTCGCTCTGCTGTCTGATACTCTTCGGCTAAAAGTTCTTGAATATCAAATATTTTTTGATTTCGTTCTTGAGGTGATAATTTCAGATACTCTTTAAAATCTCCTTCTAAAACAATACGGCTTGATTCTTCTTCAACTAACCTCGGACTCGTCGGAAATTCCCATACTCCCGAACGCCAATCAAAAAAATCAGGAGCGCGGCGGATAAAATATTTAAGAGCAAATTGAGGCAATAGGAAAACAAAGCAAATCTTGAAATTATCCCGGAAACATTCCCGCTGAAGATTCAGATGCCCTAAAATTCGCGGTACAGTATCACCTTTATAATAATGCCCTTGCCCACCAATTCCCGGCTTAATGTAATCAACCAGAGATTTCTCTATCCCCGTGATGAATAAAATATCCAGTTCGTCTTTATTGGGCAGACTCTCAATAATTTCATAAAGATTATCTATCGCTTTTTCTAACCGTAAAACATCAATTCGTTTCTGAGGAATATCCTCCCGAACTTTGGCAATCAACCCTTCCCCTTCTGCGGGAGAACAGCGCACAAACAGCAAGCCAAACCCTCTACGCCGCTTGAGGGCACGTACTAAAGCTTGATACTCTGCCTGTAAGTAGGCGGGTAAATCTGGGATTGAATTACCTTGAGTTTGGGACATTGGAATTTAGCATTTGTCTTGACAGGACTTACGCAAGTGTCA
>DNGI01000430.1:1075-2855 GCA_003486645.1 Cyanobacteria bacterium UBA11370
GTGCCAGTTGCGTAAGTCCTACTTGATTGAGATCTTGTAGCAGTTGCAATAATCCGCCAGTGGTTAAAACCACTGTCTTATAGCTAAAGTCGTCTAAAGACGACTGGGTGTGGTCAGAAGTAGTTGGTAGCGAGGAAAAACCTTCCTTGTCCTCCTTGTCTTGTTGAACACATACTGGTGCATGACCACAACACCCAAGACGACTGGCACATTAGAGTAGGCTGCGTCCAGACATGATATCAGTCCATTTTAATGGACTTCAGCTATGAGACAGGGAATTTATTCCCTGGCGGATTATGAAGCAAGCTTGAGAATAGTGCAAAATATAAATCTACTTAATTCTATCCATTGCCTCTCGAAACTCATCAATTTCTTTAATCAACGGGTGGGCATCATGCCAACGCTGAATCTCTCCTTTAGAATCCAAACAGCGATACTCCAACAAACAGCGATTAAACAATAAATTCCGATAGTCTTTATCATTAATAATCCGCTTTGAAGCCGAAACCTCTGCTAATTTCTGCCAATCTTCTGCATCCACCGCATTCCGATAATTATTCCGAGCATAAGTAATTGCCCGTTGCACCGCCTCCGCAGAAATGGGTAAATCATCCGTCCAATCCAGCGACGTTTGCACTAACTGCATCACTTCCCGAACATGACCCCCACTCGCCAAACATAGCCGTTCAATCGTTTCCGACTGGTTAAAAATTTCCGTATCCAAAGCCGCTTTAGGCGCAAATTGATTAACCCGTTTACCGATTAATTCCTTCAATTTACTCAATCCAGGTTCATACACTTGCTCATCCTGAGTTCGTACCATAATCATCGGTAAAACTTGGCAATCCCCATAATTATCTCGCAATCCAGTAGCACGATTCGAGTACACCATCGAAATTGGTACGGTATAGATAACATGACATTGTAACGCCCTCAATTGCCCAGATCGGTCTAAAAAAATCTCATCATGATTGCTGCGTCCATCCGCCCGACTAACGGGTACAATTCGGTCTAAATTATCCGCAACGACAATGAGTTTTGCTCCGCCTATCTTCCCCTTCGCTTCTGTAATAAATTCATTTAGAGCATCAATCAGGGCAATAGAATGAATATCAACTAACTTCCGAATCTTTTCTCGTGTACTCGGTACTTTCTTTAAATTCGCCGTCAGCTTGGCAAACTGAGAAATTGCCACCTCAAGACTCACACTATCGAGAGACACTTCCGTCAGCGCCAAATCCTTAAGTTCTTCCCACCGTCCCTTTAACCAATCCAGCAGCGGTTTGGGACTCGCCTGATTTTTCAATTCCTCCAAAATATGCCGCGTACAAGCGAGTAAAATATCTGTATATTGGGCATCTTCTGGGTCAATATCTTCCTGATCAGCCGCAAAATAAACAACCGAGCAACCCCTCTCTTGCAAATAAGCCCTCAACCGCAACAATTCCGTAGACTTCCCTACCCCCCGATGTCCAGTATAAAGCTGGCAGGTTGACTGATGCGATCGCAGAATTTTCTTCCCTAACTCCCGAAAAATATCCTCATCTCCCCGCACTTGACGGCAATCGACATACATCGGATCGCCAGGTTGTAACGGTCGAAACGGGTCAAAGGCATTATAAATATTAGCAATTAACTCCTCACTCACCAGCGTCCTCACTTCGGTTGCACAGTGTTATGGCTCATTCTATCCCGTCTGTTGAGACAGCACGAACAGGACTTACGCAAGTGTCACACTCAAATTAACTTGTAGGGTGCGTCAGACCAAGTTATTGATCGA
>DNGI01000306.1:0-4169 GCA_003486645.1 Cyanobacteria bacterium UBA11370
CTCTTCCATGGGGAGTGGGGAGATTGAATATCACGTTTGGCTTTATTGGAAGGACTTTTTAATGACAATTAGTAATAATCTAACTGTAACTGACGAATCGGCTTCTACTCCAAACCTAAGTATAGAAGGGATTAGTGAATCAGTTATCCTGCGTTACTTTGAAACAATGAACGCGGGTGAGTACGACACAACCGCTGCTTTATTTGCAGATGAGGGTAGAATGTATCCGCCATTTGAACAGCCAATAGAAGGAACGGAAGCGATCGCCACCTATCTGAAAGCCGAAGCTACAGGAATGCAATTATTTCCTCGCCAAGGAATTAGCCAAATTATCGACAACGGTGACAGCCAAATTCAGATCACAGGAAAGGTTCAAACTCCCTGGTTTAGTGTCAATGTTAGATGGATATTTGTACTCAACCCAAACCCAAAAATTCTTAGCGTTAAAATCAAACTGTTAGCATCTCCTCAAGAACTACTCAGCTTGAGACGATCTCAATAAATAATTTAAAAGCGTGACAGCTTAGGCAATTGAGTGATTTGGCTAAAATGCGGGCGGTGGACGTTTCTCTGGTTCCTCGTGAGCCATCAAATAGGAAGACGTTGGGTAAGTTTCGGGTTTTGATGTCATGGGTTAAAATTCTGATAATTCAAGGCACAAATGAAGCCTGAAAATATTACTATGGATAGACATTCACCCATTAATCCACAAATTAGCAATCCTTTCCCACTCACCCTTACTATCCGCCGCATTGTACACCTTTCTCATCTCATTGAACCCAACATACCTCGATGGCCTGATGACCCAGAGGTAGAATTTGAAACTGTGGCGACTCTTGAGAAAGAAGGCTATTATCTGCGACGCTTTTCCCTGGGAGAACATAGCGCTACTCATGTTAATAGTCCTAACAGTTTTTACTCTACAGGACTTAGCCTTGACCAATACCCAGCTTCTTCACTAATTGCTCCTGCGGTAGTTATTGATATCCGCCCTAAAGCGGTAACTAATCCTGATTATTTACTCCAACCTTCTGATCTTTTGAATTGGGAGCAACAACACGGTCAAATTCCTCATAGAAGTATCGTTTTGCTGTACACGGGTTGGCAGTCTAAGTGGCAGGATGCAGCGGCTTTTTTGAATAGTGATAGTTCGGGTATCTTACATTTTCCTGGTATGGGTTGTGAGGCTATTCAATTGTTACTGCTTGAGCGTCAAATTGCTGGTGTGGGAATTGATACCCACGGCATTGATGGGGGTATGGATGCAACTTTTGCGGTCAATCGCTTAGTTTTGCAAGAACCTCGAATTGTACTGGAAAATCTGACTAATTTAGACCAACTGCCACCTAGAGATATAATGTTAGTGATTGGTCTTCTACGCCTAAAAGGAGGGACGGGTTCTCCAGCAGCCGTGTTGGCTTTGATTCCTTAATTAGTGAAATGGAAATGGAATTATGGGATTATTTTGAATAAAAATAATTCACATTAGCGTTAACCGTTGAGCGAGTTTTTGAATGATTTTCGATGGGTAATCAATAAGGATATTTAAACGATGTATGCACTTGTTTCTCCTGAAAAAACTCAATTGCCTGCGGGTTCAGTCGTGCGGTTACCTGCAACCTGGCAGGAGTATCAACGCCTCTGTGAACAACGCGGCGATGGCTCAATTCCCCGCATCAAGTATCGTAATGGAGAAGTTTTGTTGATGTCACCCTTACCTGTACATGGACGAGATTCTCATCTGATCGCTAGTGTCGTCACAACCCTCTTGGATCACGAGGGACGGGAATATGATGCTTTTACTCCCGTGACGATGACCTTGCCAGAAGAAAGTGGAATTGAGCCAGATTATTCTTTTTACATTGACAATTGGCAGGCAATTTCTGGAAAGAAACGAATTGATTGGAAAACTGATCCACCACCGGATTTAGTGATTGAAATTGATGTCACCAGTTATTCTGATGTTGAAGATTATTTACCTTACCAGGTTCCTGAAGTTTTGTTTTTCAAAAAACAGAAATTATTAATCTATCAGTTGCAGGGAATCGCCTATAAACTTGTGACGCAAAGCCGTTATTTTCCAACTATTCCGCTTCAAGAAATGCTCGCCCGCTGTGTGGAAATTACTTATGAACGCAACACCAGCGCGGCTATCCGCGATCTCAGACAACAGTTAAGTCACCGATCTCAACCGAGCTAAATTTATTTTGGAGCGATCGCCAGTATTATGTCGTTTCTTTCTCACTTTTTCTTTACTTTTTTTCGACTAAAGGATAGAAGCGCACCGTTGCAGATAGATTTGGGATACGCGATCGCCGGGATTTTTTTGTAAACACTGATGGAAAAGAGATTTAGCGTCCTCCATTGCTCCGGTATAGTAGTGGACGAGGGCGGCTTCAAAAATCGGCTTTGTTTCCAATTTTGCCTGTTTTTGGGCAGGCGGATCGGTCTCGAAAACCTCAAATACGCCCACATTCTGGGCTTTTCCCCGAACTTGCTTCTGAGTGATTAAGCGCAAGGCATACTGCATTGGTTCTTTGAGACAAGCTAGGGTATGATGGGAAATCAGAAGTGGTGTTTTATAAACCTTCGTTAATTCTTGCAGGCGTGCGCTGAGATTGACCGCATCGCCAATGACAGTCGTATCGAGGTGAGAGCAACCACCCACGGTTCCCAGCATCAAATTTCCGGTATTGATGCCAATGCCAATTTCGATAGGCTGGCGATTGGAGCGTTGTCGGGTTAGGTTATAGTCAGCGAGGGTTTTCAACATCGTCACCCCAGCTTGTACCGCGCCATCAGCACTTCCTTCAAACAAAGCCATGATGGCATCACCAATATACTTATCAATAAAACCGCCATTTTCAATAATTGCTGGCTCCATCCGTCGGAGATAACCATTGATAAACTTAAACGTATCTTCTGGAGACATTTGTTCGCTTAGGGTAGTGAACGAACGGATATCGGCAAAAAGAATCGACATTTTTTTCTCAACACATTCTCCCAGTTGAATTTCAGCGAAATTTTTTCGCGCTAAAGATTGCAGAAATTGATGGGGAACAAACTGAGAAAAGGCTTCATTGAGTTTGTATAATTCTCGGGTATATTGTTCTCGTTCGGCTTCAGCTTTTTTGCGATCGCTAATATCCTGGAAAGCAGCGATCGCCTGAGAAATCTGACCGGTTTCATCTGGAATCGGCGTAGTCGAGACTTCTAGCGAAACGATCCGGTTCGAGTCACGAATTTCGAGATCATCAGCGTGAACGGTTTCTCCCGCCAAGGAACGCACAATGGGTAACTGTTCGGGAGGATATAATTTGTCTGTTCCTGCCTGATAAACGTGAAAATCTGTTGAGAGTTGCTCGCTCTTAGTATCAGGTAAAATCTCTATCCTCAGTAATTCCTTAGCTCTCTCATTGGCATAAGTTATTTTTCCCGTGGGATCGTGAACGGCAACCCCAATGGGCATGGCTTCTAAAATCTGAGTCACGCGGCGCTCATTTTCCCGCAGTTGAATATTCTGTTGTTCGAGTTGTTTCACCTGCACATATTTAGTGAGGGCTTCCTTAACCGTCAGATTCAAATCAATCGCATTCCAGGGTTTAGCAATATAGCGGTAAAGATTCGCTGAATTCACCGCATTCCCGACCGCATCAACCCCAGCCTGTCCGGTTAGCATAATCTTCAAAATATTGGGATAGTGAAGATGAATCTGACTCAGGAGTTCGTCTCCTTTCAGACCGGGCATTACTTGGTCAGAAATGACTACAGCAATTTCTATCCCCTCACCTTGCAATTCTTCTACAACTTCAAGAGCCTCTTCTCCACTTTCAGCCGCTTCAATTTGGTAATCTTGTCCAAAGTTACGGAGTAAGTCTTCGGCAAGACTTTCCAATACCATCGGCTCATCATCGACTAAAAGAATTGCTAATTCTTTCATCATAGCATTTTCTTTTGAGATGTAAAACTTCTACTTCAACAGAAGACTATAAAATTCCGAATACAGGAGTAGAGGCATTTGATGAAACATCCATAAACTGAGTCAGAACTGCGGAGGTTTTGAAAAACCATTAAACCAGGACTTACGCAGCTACGGGATCTATAGCTAGTCTATTTGATTCGTGAACAAGGAAAGACTCTTCGAGACAAGGAGGACAAGGAGGACAAGG
>DNGI01000306.1:4415-13924 GCA_003486645.1 Cyanobacteria bacterium UBA11370
AATCATTTAGACTGGCTATATTAGGAGTTATGGTGCGTTACACTGCGCTAACTACGGATCGAGGCTGTGCGTAAGTTCTATAAACGTTGGATGCTCCATTATTAATGTTCATAGTTCATTTGAAAATGCTATCCTCATTGAAGGGCTGTTGTGATGATGTTAATCAACTCGTCTTCCCGCCAGGGTTTAGCAATGCAGCAGTACAAATTAGCATCTCGTTTCGCTCGTGCGATCGCTTCATCATCAGCTTGTCCAGTTAACATCATCGTTGCAATACTATCAAATTGCTGATGAACGCGAACTAAAAATTCATCCCCTCGCATTCCGGGCATCAACCAATCCGAGACAATTAAAACGATCCTGATTCCTTGTTGATTCAATTCTTCTAAGATTTCCAGCGCTTCCTCCGCACTTTCTGCCGCTTCATATAAAAATTGCTGACCAAAGTGACGACTAATTTGCTCCTGAAGGGTTTGTAGAATCACGGCTTCATCATCAACACATAGAATTACAGCTTCAGACATAGTTTTCAGTTAGAGCATTCCAAGGCTAGGGCAAGACAAAGTTCCCCAAATCACCGCTATTATCCCCAATTTTTAGTTTCTTTACTGCCGAGGCAGCACAACCGTAAAAGTGGTGTGACTGGGGACGGAGACAAAGGTAATAGTTCCCTGATGTTTTTCGATAATTTTTTGTACAATATCCAAACCTAAACCGCTTCCTTCTCCCGCCGGTTTGGTGGTGAAGAAGGGCTGAAATATTTTATCCTGAATTTCGGGGGGAATGCCACAACCTGAATCTGTCACTTCGACAACAATATCATACTCTTGCTGACGCACCAGGATTTCTAGTATCCCTTTCCCCTCCATGGCTTGAATCGCATTATGGATTAAGTTTGTCCATACTTGCACCAATTCATCGGGATAGCCAGAAATTTCTGGAACAGGTTGATAGTGGCGAACGACCTCGACTCCTTTTTTGAGATAATTTTGGTAGAGTTCGAGGACGGTTTCAATATTGTCAGTAATCTGAAAGGATTGTTTTTCCCCACTGTGATCATAACGGGCGTAACTCTTGAGCGCAAAGACAATTTTCGCGGCTCGTTCAACAGCGTTATTAATCGTTTGACTATTGGCGTGCAGGCGGGCAATATCGTAGGCAGTTTGAACAATTTGATAAGCTTGGGGTGTTTGAAGCAATGAAAGTTGAGATTCAAAGCTATCATGCAGTCCCCCTTCAGTCAGCAAGTGGGCGAGTTGTTGGGCATTGGCAATGTCATGAGATTGCAGGTGTTGGGTTACGGTGCGCTTAATTTGACGTTTTTCGCGGGTACTTAGGCTAGGTTGACTCTGGAGGGATTGTTCTAGGAAGCTGAAAAAGTCAGTTTGCTGTTGGGGGTTGAGTTGGGGCAAAAGTTGAGGGATTTGAGACAATGAGGCTTGCAAGGCTTTGTCCGTGTTGCCAATGGCGGCGCGAATGGCACCTAACGGTGTATTAATTTCATGGGCAATCCCAGCTACCAGTTGTCCCAGCGCAGCCATTTTTTCTGATTGAATTAACTCATCTTGTGTGGTTTTGAGTTCTTGTAGCGTTTGAGTCAATTCTTCATTTTTTTGCTGCAACTGTTCTGTTCGTTCAGCTACTTGTTGTTCCAAGGTTTGGTTGTAGTCTTCTAGTTGGTGGTAAAGTCGGGCGTTTTCAATGGAGATGGCAGCTTGGGCGGAGAGAGTTCGCAGGAGTTCGACGCGATCGCTGGTAAAGGCGTTGGTCGTAAGGTTATTTTCGAGGTAGAGAATGCCGCTTAATTTTCCTTGGTTGATCAGAGGAGTACACAGGATCGACTTAGGTTGGGTGGCAACAATGTAGGGATCACGAATATATTGTCCTTCGTTAACTGCATCGTTTAAAACAACGGTTTCTTTGCTGTGAATGACGTAGTTAGCGATCGCGGGGGAGAGGAGAGGGGGTTGATGGGGGTTTGGGGAGTCAATGGGAATCGATTGCAGAGTGGTCGTTTCTTGGCTGTTGAGGCTTCGTTGCGCCTCGATAACCCAGTTGTTGTCACGCTTGAGGATTAAAAGACCTTTTTGTGCGCCTGCATTTTCAATGGCGATGCTCATTAATTGCTCTAGGAGTTTATCCAGTTGAATTTCTCCGGCGAGGGCTTGGGAGGCTTTAATGACGGTACTCAGATCGAGGCTTTCTAAAGTGTCACTTCCGGTTGTCGAGACGATATTAATCGTTGTTTTAGACTGGCGAAGGGCTGTATTGATGAGCAATTGGGGATATTCTTCTTCTAATTGTCTGACTTTTGCCTTTGCGCCCCAAAGACTATAACAATGGTGAGCATTTCTGAGATAGAGGTTGCCGATTTCTTGGCGATCAAGGGAGAAGTAAAATTCAGCCCCTCGTTCGTAGGCGATGGCTTCTTCATGAATAAATTCGTATTTTTTAGCCCCTTGGATTGCTTTTTCATACAGGTTTTCTGCTTCCCAATGATTGCCTAAAACTCTGGCTTTTTCGGCTTCTATTAGATCGTATTTATGTTGAAAGTTTTCTCGGCAATGGCTTGCCCAGTATTTCATTTTTTTTTGATTTTGAACAGTAATTTCTAGAAACTGTTTTTTTTGTTCTGTATTGCAAGTGTTATAGTATGAAAATATAATCAAAGAGAAGAAAAAATAATGCTGTGTTTCTAATAAAAATGCTTTAATTGGTAGGACATATTTGTCTGCAAAAATTATACTATAAATAGCACTATTATAATCTTTAACTAAATAGTAATTAAGAGCTTTTCCCAAATAAGTAATAAACAAAAGCCAAGCATTATTTTCCCAGTTTTTTATTGATTTATTTTCTTCTTCTTCAGAATCTCCAGCAACTAAACATAAGTTACCTAAATATCCTTGAATCAAGTTGATTACAATTTTGTGACAGACTTTAATATAGCTAAAAGAATACTGTTGCTTGAGTTTGAGAACAAGGTTAGTATATTTCTTGTAATTTTGTTCAACGTTGTCTAAATTGTCTCCACAAAATAATCTGATTAAACAATAATCCATGGATACATAAGAAGTATATTCATGGTTTCCTGTATCAATACCTCTTTGAATTCCATTCAACAATTTTTTTTGTGCAACATCTTTTCTGATAAATTGTTTGAAATGCCAGATCCAACCATAATAGATGTGCATTAATTCAGCTTCTAATTTAAGAGCATTAAATTTTTCTAGCAGTTTGATAGATAATTGACCAAACCGATAGGCTGAATCAATATCTCCTAAAATCCCAGATAAAAGAATACCTGCATAATGAATATAAATACTAGGAGATTGAGGAGGATTCCCAAATTGCATCGTAATTTCAATTTGAGTTAGGATGAGTTTAACGCATAAGGGAAAGTTTGTCGTCCATGCGGTTGTTAAAATTGATTGTATAATTGTTGCCACTGCTAATTTATAAGGATCTGTCATTTCAGGAAGATTGATTAAATCTTCAATCCTTCTTTTTTCTAAAACTGAATTAAGAGATGCAATAATCATCTCTTCGAGTGACATTTTGGTAACTTCTTGAGTAATTTTTACTCCAAGTTCGTTTAAAGTTTGAAGGCTAGTTTCTAGGGCTTTTTTACTATTGAACTGCGCTCTGTATGATAAAATTATTATTTCATAAACTTTGACTTTATTTAGAATTTCTCGAACTTGTTGTAAGATTATTTTTGAACAGGCTTCAACTTTCTCAAATTTTGTATTTAAAAAAAGAGCTTCTAAATGTTCAAGATGTAGTTCTAAAGTTAGATTGTATCCATCGTTCCAGCAATTGGGCGCTAATAGTTCTAACCCTAGCATAAAATAGTTTAATGCTGGTTCATAAGCAGCCGACGCTTTTGCTTTTCGACCTGCTTGTAGATTCAATTGTGCTAAATTGTTTTTGTCGGATTGTTGGGTGATTAATTGAGCAGCAACATTGAGTTGATTGACAATATTAAACAAATTTTCTTCTAATTGATTATTTTTTGTATTCTCTAGTAAAAGAGAGCCGATTTGCAAATGAATTTGCTGTCTTTCTTGTTCTGGTATTAGAGCATAAGATGCTTGTTGAACTCGGTCATGCAAAAATTTGTAACTAATAGAGTTAAGAGATTGAGTAATCAGAGAAGATGCTTTGTTTAAAGAATACTCTAATGTTTCTTCTCCATCCCAAAATAAGGGTATTTTGTAATCTTCGCTTAAGGGTAAAATTAACCCTTCTTCGATAGCATTTTGAATTTCTCGAGCTGTAGATATTTTACTATTTCCATTAACAAAAGAAATAATTTTCAAAGAGAATTGATTGCCAATACAAGACGCTATTTTAAGAATTTCTTGAGTTTTTTTATCTAGTTTTTCAATTTTTCCGATCATTAAGTCAATGACATTATCCGTGATACCAACTTGCTTTATTTCTTCAATATTCCATTCCCAACATTTTTTAATACTGTTAAATAAAAACAATTTTTCTTGCTCTAAAGAGTGAAGTAGTTGAGTTAAGAAAAAAGGATTTCCTTCAGTTTTGATTTTGCTTAACTCTGCTAGAGAACTTGATTGTTGTAACGGACAATTTAAAGTATCGGCAATTAATTGATTGATATGCTCAAGCTCTAACGGTTTCAGAATAATATGGCTAATAAACGCTCCCGTTTTTTTAATTTGCTCTACCGTTTGGATTAAGGGATGAGTCGGACTTACTTCATTATCCCGATAAGCACCGATCATGAAAAAATACTGCCGATCCGGATCGGTCATCAACAACTCAATTAATTGTAAAGAGGGTAAATCTGCCCATTGCAAGTCATCGAGAAAAATAACTAAAGGATGGTCTTGAGTGCTAAAAACACTGAGAAATCTCTGGAATAATATACCCAATCGATTTTGTGCCTTGAGCGGGTCGAGTTGAGGGACTGGCGGTTGCGTACCGACAATCTGTTCGAGTTCGGGAATAATATCAATAATAACTCGAGCATTAACGCCTAAAGCTGCCAAAATTTGTTCTCGCCACATCTTCAGCTTGATTTCGGACTCAGTTAAGAGTTGACGAATTAAATCTTGGAATGCTCTTATGATCGCTTCGTAAGGAATATCTCGCTTTAACTGATCGAATTTACCGGAAATAAAATATCCGCGCTGTTGCAGGATGGGTTTGTGAATTTCATTCACGAGAGCAGATTTACCAATCCCTGAATAGCCAGATACGAGCATCATTTCTGCTGCTCCTTGACTGACCCGTTCAAAAGTGTCTAAAAGCGAAGTAACTTCTCGTTCTCTTCCATAAAGTCGTTCGGGAATGCAAAAGCGATCGCAGATATCCTGATCGCCTAACGAAAATGCTGGAATTTGTTCTCCAGAATGCAAGTGATCGAGACAAGTTTCTAAATCTGCTTTGAGTCCCCATGCACTTTGATATCGTTCTTCTGGGGTTTTCGCCAACAATTTCATGACGATATTAGAAATTGCAGGGGGAATAGAAGGTTGCAAGTCGTGGGGAGTTTTAGGATGTTGTGCAATATGACAATGGATTAACTCCATTGGATCGTTACTTTCAAAGGGAAGTTGATGCGTCAGCAATTCATAGAAAGTAACGCCAAAGGAATAAAAATCACTGCGATAATCAATGCCTCGATTCATTCTTCCAGTTTGTTCTGGAGAAATATAGGCTAAAGTTCCTTCCAATCGATTAGGATTGCGAATGGTTGGATTTTCACGAGATAGACGGGTGGCAATTCCGAAGTCAATTATTTTCAGTTGCCTAGTCTTAGGGTTATAAACAAGATTAGAGGGATTAATATCTTTATGAAGAATAGTGTTGTTGTGAATATTTTTCAAGCCTTCAGTTATCTGAATCGCTATTTTTAAGCATTCTTTTAGGCTTAATTTTTGTTTTTTTAGTAATTGGTTTAAAGATTGACCACCAAAATCTTCTAAAAGCATTGCTAGGCTATTTTCGTATCGTTGCAAATCTATAGCCTGAATAACGCTATCGACATTTAAAGAGCGAGTAAGTTCGTATTCCTGTTTATATCGAGTCAGTTCGGCAGGAGCTGGATATTTTTCTTTAAGGATTTTTACAATAATTGGTTCATTATTAGGCTGGAGCGTTGCTCGATAAACAAGAGAATGTTGACTTTCATGAATTTGCTCAATAATTTGATAGTTAGCGACAGCATTCATGGCTCTAAGCAGATCATATGTTTATAGTTGATGTAGTGCATAAATCCCTATACATATAAGAGACGTAGATCACGGTAAACCGTAAAATTTCCTCGGATTATCCCAAACAATTTTTTTTACGGTTTCTTTTGATAGTTTTGGAGTTAGAGAAACAATACTTTCTATAATATTGCTATCATGATCCCAGTGAGGATAATCAGAACCAAAAATGAGATTATCAGAACCGACATAATCTGCAACCTCCGACAAATAAGGTTCTGACGGCTCGATCGCAACAAAACACTGACGACGAAAATAGTCTGAGGGTCTCATTTTGACCGTATCCTTCACTTCCCAATATAGATGCTCGTACTCTTCATCCAATCGCCAAAGCCAGTAGAGTAGCCAGCTACAACCAGATTCAAGAAATCCAATTCTCAGTTGAGGATGTCTTTCTAATACTCCTCCTTCAATCAAAGCCAATAAAGCCATCATCTGTTCCATCGGATGAGAGCAAGAGTGCATTGCAAACTGGCTGCTAAATCGATCAGCTCCTGTTGTTGGCAAGCGACCGTGGCTACCACATTCATGCAGTCCAATGGCGATTTCTAGCTCTTCGCACTCCTTCCAAAAAGGCTCATAAGCTAGATCACTTAATAATCTACCTTTCACGGGATTGGGACACAAAAAAACGGCTTTCCAACCAAACTCGACAATCCGATGTAATTCAGGGATCATTTCTGAAGGAGCATGAAGATTGATTGCTCCGACTCCTTGCAATCTAATCGGATTATAGCTACAGAAATCTTTTAACCAATTATTGTAAGCGCGAGTGAGAGCGCCTGTGACTTGGGAAGACATAGTATCTATCGTTAAGACCCACAATCCTAGACTTGGGTAAAGAAAGGCTGTATCTGTTCCCATTTGCTCCATTGCTTGAAGCTGAGATTGTGAGTCAAAACCACCATAAGCAATTGATGTCGGGTGATTGGCGGCAACCTTCTCGACTATAAATTTATGAACTTCACCTGACATTTTATTGTAAATTTTCTCTCCTCTAATAGTCATATCGGGAGGCATTGGAGCAAAATTTCTAAATTGTGGCTCAATATAGTTAACCCACAAATCTGCTGGTTCAAATACATGGCAGTCAGAATCGATAATTTGATAATTATTCAGCATGATATTTTAGAAATGACAAGAATTAATTATCTCAATATTGCTCTTTTATTACTCTGGCTAGAGCAATAAAAGAGCGATCACAATTTGCCAGTTTAGGAAAGCTCGATCAAGTGCAGCTCAGAGGTAAATAGGGATATGGAGGAACGATATACTTAAGTTTTGCTTCATTCCACTCTTTGCTATCTTTTTCGGGATAAAAAGGGAAATCTTCTCCACTATCCTTTGCAAATGCCCATTTGCTCATTTGCTCTGATGTTACATTAAACCTGTTAGGCTCAGGTCTTGGTGGATAACCTAGGGTAACGGATGAGAAAGGTGGATTTGGTTTGCGTCCAGATTGAGAAATATCGATTCGGGTTGCATAGAAAGTATCCCACGATACATCCATTGCATATTCCCAAATCATTTCATAGGTGCTATAAATGCCATGCTCCAGACCTGGGAGACTAGCACCAATTTTACTATACTGCTCCATATCAGGAGTCTTGTAATAGGCTTGACCGCAAAGCAACATAGCCAAACGAATTGAACTATAACCTCTGGCTGTAGGTTTGATTAAATAACTTAGATCCTTGGCTTCAAATTCCAAGATTTTGAAAGCCAATTCCTGATTGTTAATAATCTCCTTGATGCTAATTTGCTCGACTTTTTGCTTGTCTAAAAAATAAGTAGGCGGAAGAATATTGTAGGCATGAAAAATCTCCCGAATTAAATTGACTTCTACTTTTTTGTTGGCTCCCTCTATATCACGCTCATCAACCCATGTATAAACCATCATTTGGGACAATTTCCGGCACTGGAATAAAAATCGCACTGTAGAGTATTGTTCTATTTTTGTAGGTGGAACAAAGTTCTCGTCAACTAATATACCTTGTCCAGGCAAATCTTTAATTCCTTTATAGGTTGCCGTTAAATCACTTTTCCTTCCATATACCAGTTTTGATGTTGTCTCGCCATTTTCATCAACATCAACGAGAAGAACTTGGAAAAAATTTTGCTTATATTCATCGGATTCGCTTGCACGATCAACCTCCTGCCCACAGTAAGATTTCAGTAGGTTTGAGTAAGGACCTTCACAATTGTAGAACTCTACAAAATCCATTAATTGCTCTCGAGTGAATTCCATTAATTCCTCCGGATGGGTTGATTAGTATGTTTTTTAAATTCCTAGATTACTAAGAATTTTTTAATTACACACCATTGTCGTTATTTTAATCAACCCATAGTTATCTTTGTCAAGCCTTGATTTATTAAGAAATATTGGGGCTTGCTGAAACCCACATTCCGCACTAAATTTTCTAAATTTTCCTTACATCCACATCGCAAAAGGATTCAGTTGATTTTCACTGAGAGGCTCTTTCAACCAACCCATTTTGTGAGGAACCTCATAAAGCCTTCCCTGACCCAAACGTTTCCAAAAGTGCCGCATTCCTGGAACAATCACCTTAACAACTTTCAGTCCAATATCCGGACGGGTTTGGTCTAGAACCAACATTTCCATACCCTGTTTCTCAACAATTTGCTTGCAGTTAATGACATCTTCTCGCAAATCGTCACTCCAAAGTTGAGGATAATCAGCAGGCACTTTTGGGGCAATATTTTCATCGGAAAGCAAATAAGAATGCTGCTCCACTGTTGCGGTTTTCCACCACTCTACCGCTAAGGGATCGGCAGAAGGAGCGTATTGCGTACTCCCATCAGCATTCGCTAATAACACCGAAGGAAGTACCTGATTCAGCTCAGTTAGCGCTCTTTGGATAGCAATCGCTGGGTCAAAATGAGTACCATAGCCCAGCACGATGTCTTCTACCTCGCGTTCTTTTCTTCTACTAATCGCCGCAAAAGTAGGTATTTTCAAATCGCTGGTAATATCTAAAACCCAAAGTTCACGATTGAGAGTCTGGTAATATCTTTTCAGATCTTGGAAATAAGGATCGTCAAAACTATCTAAATCAATCCCAGGTTTTCGGAGGAGGTTATACCACCACAAGGCAACGCTATCTCGCTCCACTAATTCCAAAAATCCCTGTAAAATTGCCTCTTCCAAAGTATTACCCGCAGCACACCCGTTGGAGTCCGCCCAACAATCTGGTTTTTCGGATTTGGGATAGCCATAATAACAGTAAGCAGTGGGCAAATACT
>DNGI01000306.1:14135-19764 GCA_003486645.1 Cyanobacteria bacterium UBA11370
GCAGTGGGCAAATACTTAAATTCTTCAGTACTTAACGACCAAACTGGAGTCCAGTCTATTTCTCTCTCTTCATCAAAAGGTTCTGGCACTTTTTGAAACCAACCCTCACAACTTGCATTCCATTCCTGGCGATTTTCATACTGTGCCGCGCTAAAATTCATACAAGCATTAGGATGAATTCCTCGCTCACCCAGTTTGTAGTAACTGGCTTTTTCCCTAATTTCATCTCCTTGAAAAACACCAGAATACCTCTCAATCGCTTCGCAAAAACCACTGACTCTGGCTTGTATATCACTCCTACCTTTACCCGCACTTCTGCCTCCCAGATTGTGCCGTAAGGCATTCAAATCGTCGAACATTGTAGCGAAATGATGCCTAGCTACATAAGTATGAGTTAGCTCATTTGACCCCATAAATAATTTTTCTAATCCTCGCACAACTCCTGTAATCGGGCTAATGTGGTGTTGGTATTTTCTCAGGGTTTCTTGAGGTAAGACACAACGATGTCCGCCCTCTATCGTGAAGGTTTTTTTCCGTCTTCCTAAAATGACGGGTTGAGGTTTTGCATTCCTAAATACCTCCTGTCCACATCTTGGACACTGAGGACGTTTTACTACGATGTGATTTTGAGTTTCCAGAGAGAAAGTATCGTGGGTAACGATAATTCCTTCTAACCGTTTATTTTCTTCTAGTAAAATCCACTTCAAAACTTCTGTCGCCGCCATTCCTACAGCGGTTTGGTTAGTGGATTTCAAGGAATAAGAGGATGGTTTTAGAGGATAGGCAACATCCTTACGTCTGCGAACGAACTCTTCAACGGGACTGTTTCCTCGCAAGCGTTGTGCTAGACATTCCCAACAACTCGTTTTACCGGGATAAAATATCGGTCCAATCCAAAGAATCGTTCCCACGGGTTTTACCAACATCCAAGGGCGCGATGTTTCGAGGGCTTGTTGGTTAAATGTATCAAGATCTTCTTGGAGATAGCTATCTGTCAGGACTACTGCTATATCGGCTTCATCAGATACTTGAACCGACAACGATTCTAGAGTGGAAATAAACGCTGAGGAAGTAACAGAACCAAATGTTTTTACCGCTACTTTGGTCGTTTGCAATCGGCGATTGGCTTCTTGAGGATGAATATTTAAAGTTTCGCAGAATGTTGTTAACTCAGTTCCTAGCTCTTGGTTACATTCAACGATATAGCCCTTCTTTTCCATTTCCATCAGAGCATAATGAACTTTTACTCCGATCTCTATTGCCACCTGAAATGAAAATTTTTCCGGTAGCAAATTTAATGTCATTTCGTCAATAATTTCGTCGGTTGTACGATTCCCATCAATTAAAGGAATTAATAGCTGATACAGCCGCTCTTCACTTAACAAAAAGGAATCTCTCTCCGAAAAAATAAATACTCCCTCATCATCTACAGCTTCTGCTCTATAACAATTTTTAAACCTTGGCTTTTTTAACATAATATATGAGTATTCTTACTCGAAAGATACCATATATCTGCCTTAAAGCAGATGTCAATCCAAAATCCCTCGGTCTTTATAAAACTTTATACTTTCTCAGCTCCCAGACCAATTTTTCATGGATTTTGATCATTAAACTGACCCGCTTTTAGCATGGCAGCGAATAAACCTCCCTAACCTAAAATCGTAAGGTCAGGGAGGATAGCTACAGGAATGTCAGAAGGAATGGTTTAAAGTTCAGTTACAGTTCGTAAAGGGGGTGTAGAGTATTACGACTCAACCTTTCTTTTTATTCTTAGCGCGAGACACAATACCCGCCGCCGCTACTAGTCCTAAACCTGCTAACGTAGCGGGTTCAGGAACAGCTTGAGAAACTTTTACTGTCGGTGGAACTAGACGTAATTCAGGTAAGTTTCCATTGAATAGGTGAAGATTAGACTGTCCGCTTCCTGTTAACGAACCTACAATCACGTTACCGTTAACTTGACCATTATTGAATTGGAAATTAGCGAAAGGTGCGAGGACACTACCTTGAATTCCAATCCCTTGCGCGGTTAAATTCGTTGCTTCATAGAAGTTGTAGATAACTTTCTGGCGTTGGGGGTTATTTGGACTTCCATTAATTTCAAAACCGAAGTTTTGCAGCACCGCGCTAGGGCCACTAATATTAACCACTACTGTAGAATCGGTAGGGGTGTTAATCTTGAAGCTATTCGCACCATTCAAATCCGATGCGGCGACATTAAAAATGTTGAGAGATGAATCTAAACCCGTTAAACTAACCCCGCCATAAGCAATAGTTTTATTTCCATTTGCTGTTAGCCCTCCGAGATATTTAGAGAGGTCTTGCAGTTCCTTTCCAACTTGGGCAAAGTCAAGGGGATTATCGTTACGAAGGATGCCGTTATTGTTAAAATTAACGTTGGAGACAGTCGCGTTTCCGCCATACACCGCATTCCCTTGAACTGACCCGCCCGTGAAGAGTAAATCCTGACTGACAATTAAGACATCGCCATTATTGCCAGAATTGGGCAGACCCATTCCTGCATAGAAATTGGTTAATGTTGCATTTCCACCAACAGCAACTTTTCCTTCAGCATCTGTATTCCATTGGGTCATATCTCCTAGAGTGAATACATTGTAATCTGAAGCCGCTCCGAGAGAAATGGCATGGGCTTGTGTCGAGAATCCTAGCACCATTGTTGCGGCAATTGATAAAGGTGCTGCAAACTGTCCTAAGCGGGAAAAAGTGTTAGTTTTCATATCTCAAATGCGGAAGGTCCTGTGTAAGTTAACCTAAGTGCGATACGATATCACCGTGAAATTATCAGTCTTAGTCTTGTTGACTAGTTGTGTAGCTGTCTGTCGTTTTCTAGATTTTTGATATCGAAACTTAGGCTTGTTAATCCCTATCCTATGCAGAAAATTTAGGGATGTCATTAAGGTTTTACGAACTTCATCAAGTCTTTATTGACTTGCAATAGTTTGTAAACTTATGGCAAATTTTTATCCGAATGGAGGAATATTATTGTTGCTAGTTTAATTTTTTGAATGCAGGTATAGTCAAGGATGTAGCGATTCGACTAACACGGGTATGAACTATCTTTTTTCTTTTTTCAGAGCAACAAAACCTGCTAATATCAATTTAATATCAGTTTACTATCAATAAAGTCAAGACTATTATAGCCAGTCTAAATGATTTGTAAAATACCTCCCTCTTGTCCCCCTTGTCCCCCTTGTCTCTCCTTATCTCCCTTATCTCCCTTGTCTCCCTTGTCTCCCTTGTCTCCCTTGTCTCTCCTTGTTCACGAATCAAATAGACTCGCTATATTTAAAGCTTCTGATGATTAACCCTATGAATCCTTCTGGTGCAAATCAAACTGACATTTCCTTCCCTCACTCTTGGAACTATGAGGCGACGGTTGCTGAAGTTGAACGTATTATTAAGCAAATTGAATCTGGTGAACTCGAACTTGCAGAAGTTTTCGATCAATTTGCTACTGCTGTAGACTATTTGCGCCAATGTGACAAGTTTCTTAGCGAACGAAAGCAGCAGAGGGATTTGTTAATCGAGACGTTAGTTGATGAGTCGGAGTTTTAGTTGAGGGGGAGTGGGGAGTGGGGAGTGGGGAGTGGGGAAATAAATAACCAACAACAAACAACCTTTCAACCAATGAGTTGAAGTCCAGCGTGTTGAATAAAAACATACCAATCTTGGCTAAATCCTTTGAATTCAATATCTTTGAGTGTGAATTTTACATGAGAGTCTTTAATCGGCAATTTAACAGTATTTAAAGTATCTGGTTTTTCTGTTAAAAGCACCAGTTGTGTCCCTGCGGGTATCTGTTGCATTGAATTAGCATTCAAAAGATTAGCTTGAACAGGCGATCGCTTGATCACGGTATCAACTTTAAAGACAAGTTTAATCAAACCGCCTTGGGGTGGGAGAGTTGACCGATAAACAGTCATTTTTACGAAATCTTTTTCGCTTTGCTTGGCGAGGGTTTGATCAACAGTTTCTACAGGTTTGACGAGTTCCTTGGTGATATAGACATGATCCGTAAAGGCATACCAATTCCTACTTGTGCCCTTAAATTCAATATCCTGCAAACTCAAGCGGATATGGTTCGTGTTATCCGGGGGACTATAAGACTGAAGTACTAGCAAAGTACCTGCGGGAACCTTCTGAAGTTTATTGCTGGGCAGTAAACTAGATTGGATCGGTTCTTGCTTGAGAGCGGTATCTTGGGTAAAGAGAATTCGGACTAAGCTTGCCATGTCTAATAACTTCCCCTGGCTAGTAATAACGTGATTTACTCAGAAGTATAACAACTTACGTTCTTTTGTGTTGATCGGTCATCACAGGCGAGAAAGATGTTTATGATTTAATTCGTCAACCTGCTTTTGACATAGGGTGTCATTCTGATCGGAGTGATTGCCTTCTGGCTACCAAGTCAGAAAACGTTCTGCACGGCACAATCAGCGTTTAGGCTCTATTGACTGACTGCACAATGAATACAAACGACCGTCTAATAGCCCAAAACTCGCATATTCGGGTACTTTGTTTAGTTCCTGGTGGAATCGGCGACCAAATCTTGTTCTTTCCCACCCTTGATGATCTGCAAGCGCATTACCCCCAAGCCGAGATTGATGTCATTGTAGAACCACGAGCGAAGGGGGCGTATCGGGTTTGTAAGTCGGTGAATGAAGTTTTAACCTTTGATTACAAAGACCGCAATGGTTTAGCCGATTTTGGGAACCTACTAGGAATCGTGCGCGATCGCGAATATGATGTTGCCTTAACATTAGGGCAACGGTGGTCAGTCGGACTGCTCCTGTGGATGACAGGCATCCCCCTTCGTATCGGTTACACTGCCAAGACTGGAACATGGTTTTTCACCAACTCCGTCCCTCTAAAAACTGAGCAGTACGCTGCCCATATGTACCACGATCTATTAAAAGGGTTGGGGATTAATTCCCCTTGTCCAGAATTAGCCGTGAGTGTTCCTAAACCCGATCTTCAGTGGGCGGACAGTGAACAACAACGGCTAGGTACAACCGAAAGTGGCTACATTCTAATTCATGGGGGTTCTAGCAAACTGGCTCAAGCCAAAGGTATTGACAAAATCTACCCCATTGACAAATGGCAGAAAATTATTGAAGACATTCAACAAAAACAACCTAATCTGCCCATCGTCATGTTACAAGGGCCAGAAGATGTTCAATTAGTGAGTGCCATTCGGCAAATCTTCCCGGATTTGAAAGTTACTTCACCCTCAGATATCGGGAAGTTAGCCGCTATGATTGCAGGTGCAAATTTAATGCTTTGTACCGATAGTGCGCCCATGCACCTCGCCGTAGCCGTTGGGACTTATACCATTGCCCTGTTTGGTCCAACAGAGGCGAAAAAACTACTCCCTCCTGGAGAGCGTTACATTGGCATTCAGTCTCCCACGGGTAAGATTTCTGATATTAAACCCGAAGACGTGCTAAAGCAAGTGTGGCGTGGCTAGTGCAGCAGTGGGGGTGAGGGGGTGAGGGGGTGAGGGAGGGAATTTTAAGTTGTGGGTTGGTTCATTTATCAATAGACCTCTGGTGAAAAAGAATCTCAAACCCTTATCCTGTCTAAGTGAAAACCTAATTTCTGGAGAGGT
>DNGI01000306.1:19981-20186 GCA_003486645.1 Cyanobacteria bacterium UBA11370
TAATTTCTGGAGAGGTCTAATAGGATTTAGGTACGAATGCTACAGAGGGTGAGGGCGCATCGATATGTGCTCCTACTTATGGTGGTTGCAAGCCTTTCTTTGCGTAAGTCTGGATTAAGCTAATGTAGATCAACTTGGCACAAATAAAATAACAGACCAGAAAAAATCTCTCCCCTATCTCCCCCTCGCCCCCTCCCCCCCTCCC
>DNGI01000040.1 GCA_003486645.1 Cyanobacteria bacterium UBA11370
CTCCCCATTAATATGAAAGAATATATCAATCAACCTAGAGAAGATGATGCAGTTTTGGGAAATCAATCCCTAACCTCGGTAGGAGATGCAGTATTAGGAGGAATTGCAGGCGTTCAGTGGCGGTTAGATCTAGCCTTATCAAATAATCCAGAAAGTTTGGAAGCGAAAATTACAGCCCTTTATGAAGCCGCTAATTACCGTGAAGATGGGTTACATTTATTGATTCAAGCATTAGAAGATGACTCGTGGCAAATTCACCAAACTGCCTATTCTTTACTAGAACAATATGCGACGACTCAAGTAGAATCTGCTTTAGCCAACTATAAACGTATTTTGGGTAATAAACTCCTGAAGTGTTATGAAGGGGGCGATCGCAATTTTAAAAAAGCGAATCTCAGTAGACTATTTTTACAGTGGGCTGACTTAAGTGAGGCAAATTTTAGTGAGGCTAACTTGAGTGGGGCATATTTGAATCGGGCAGATTTAATTAGCGCAGATTTGAGTCACACGAACCTAAGAAGAGTGGATTTGAGTCAAGCCAATCTTACTGGAGTTAACTTAAGTCAGGCAATGATGAGTTGGGCGAATGTAAGCGAAGCGAATTTAAGTCAAGCTAACCTAAGTGGTGCAAATTTAGTTAACACAAATCTGATGGGTAGTGATCTGAATGAGGCTAATTTTGCAGGCGCTAAACTCAAAGGGGTAAATCTGACTAACACCAACCTGACAAATGCCTATTACAATGACGAGACAGATTTTCCAATTGGGTTTAAAGATTATGATCAAATGATAAAACTACCAAGCTGCTTACCATAAATGGCTAATCAATCCGATAAAATAACGACTTTGAATACTACTAGTTCTCATCAAACTAATCCTCATCAATCCTTGATTGAACAACTCGATTTGATGATTCGGGCGCGTTATCCTATCCTATATATTGTTGCCGTTGAAGAGGAACCTGTTGATGAGGTTTTAGTTTCAGTAGCAACTCAATCTGAACCCCAACGCCAAGTATTAATGTGGGATATTGTACGCGGTTGGGATGATAATGGTTCAGATAAAGGATCAGTGATGGGGGCATTGAATCGGATTGGTAAGGCTGATCTAAAAGCAAATATTATCTTTGTATTAAGAGATTTACATTTTATTTTAAAGAATCCCCAGAGCGATCGCAATGCTCCCGTTGTTCGAGAAATTAAAAACTTAACTAAGGAACTTAAGCGTTCTCGCAAAACATTAATTCTCACCAGTCATACGTTAGAAGTTCCCGAAGAGTTGAGTGAAGAAGTTACCGTTATTGATTTTCCTTTACCCAAGACTGCTGAAATTGATTATTTGATTAGCTTACTTGTAAAACCCGAAGGTTTAAAGGTTAGTGGATTAGCGCGGGAACAGTTAGTAAAAGCGTGTCAAGGATTGAGTCGGGCAAGAATTGCCAGGGTTTTAGCGAAAGCCTTAGCTGCGAAACAACAGGTGAATGAAAGTGATATTGATGGGGTATTAGAAGAGAAAAAACAAGCCATTCGCCAAACGGGAATTTTAGAGTTTTTCACGGTACGAGAATCTCTGAAAAATGTGGGAGGTTTGGAAAATCTGAAGCAATGGGTACGGATGCGACAGGATGCGTTTACCGAAGAAGCACGGCGTTATGGTATTCCGAATCCCAAGGGGGTATTATTAGTAGGAATTCAAGGGACGGGGAAATCTCTTTCTGCTAAAACAATTGCCCATGAATGGCGTTTACCGTTGCTACGATTAGATACGGGACGGTTGTTTGGGGGAATTGTGGGGGAAAGCGAAAGTCGGGTGCGACAGATGATTCAAATTAGTGAAGCGATCGCTCCTTGTGTATTATGGATTGATGAAATTGATAAAGCCTTTGGTAATATTTCAGCCGGGGTTGATGGAGATTCGGGAACGTCTCGACGAGTATTTGGTTCGCTAATTACCTGGATGCAAGAAAAGACAAGTCCAGTATTTATTGTAGCTACGGCTAATAATGTACAAATTTTACCAGCAGAGTTATTGCGGAAGGGTAGATTTGATGAAATTTTCTTTTTAAATTTGCCCACGGAACAGGAACGGCAAGATATTTTTAAGGTACATTTGCAACCTTTGCGTCCATCCCGTTTACGAGAATTTGATTTACCTTTATTGGCAAGACAAGCGAAAGATTTTAGCGGCGCTGAGATTGAACAAGTTATTATAGATGGTATGCACCGAGCATTTGGGGCAGTAGTTAATGGACATCGGCGAGATTTCACGACTGAGGATATTTTACGGGCAATTGAAGAGACCGTTCCATTAGCGGCGATCGCACGTGAACAAATTGAAGCGCTGAAATATTGGGCGGCAGAAGCAGGTGCGAGAACAGCTTCTAATGATAGCCATTTGGTGGAAGAATTGAAACAATTTACAATTCAACGGGGAATTGGTCCGCTGGAAGTAGATTGAAATTGGGGTTTAGGTAGGGGAGTGGGGAGGAAGAAGGCAAGGG
>DNGI01000144.1:0-4208 GCA_003486645.1 Cyanobacteria bacterium UBA11370
TAGCTAACGAGTCGCACCTAGATAAAACCAATCCATTTGCTGATCTAACACTCGCCAAACAATATATTCCTGAACCCCATTACGTTGATAGGCAGTTTTCTTGGCACCCAAATCGATTGATACCGTACTTGCCGCCACTTCTGCGATTAATTCCGGTGCGCCTTGAATATAATCATCATCAGTAAAGATTACCTGTCCCCCGCATTGGGGCTGGATTAACAAAACCACATCTGGCTGGGGTTCATTTTCCTCATCTAACTGCACCGTTGGGGTATCACCAATATCAGTTCCTGGTGTTAAAATTCGATACATTCCCAGCCATACATTTAAGTCATTATGAGGTCTGCCATGACTATAAAACCGTAGCGCAGCGGCAGGCATAAAGACAATTCCTTCAATCAATTCAGCTTTACCAATATGAGGCATTGCGTTGTAGCGCTGCTCAAATTCATGGCGTGAGAGGCGATCGCCATTTTCCAGCGGTGGAATCGCAAATTTAGGCTGATGTCGGGTTAGTGAACTATGAATCATAACGGCAGCTTGCAGTTAAGAAGATTACATTATTGTATCGTTGTATCTTGTTAAAGAATATCCCTATTTCCTCCTTTGAGTAATAAGAAGAGGGAGCTAGGTTTCAGAATTTCATACTAAGTTACGCTCAAAGATAGTAGACAGGAAAGACAAGGAGGGAAAGGGGAAAAAAAGTACTACCTATGAACCCAACTTGATATGATTACCTAATAGGATGTGCCAATCATCACTCCCTCCCCCCTCACCTTCTTCACAACCCCAACCGCTCTCTCACCTCATCTAATCTCTCCTGAAGTTCCTCAACTTTGCCCTCATCCCCCAAAGCGCGATAACTCCCTTGCGCTGCTTGAAACCACTGCAAAGCTTGAGGCAATTTGGATACACATTAGTGCTTATTTCCAAAAACGTTTACAGCAGCCGTTGAGAAGATTTCACATCATAGAATTGGGGGCTGAGTATAAAAAGGCTTGCGATCGCTTATCTTAGTGCCATTCGGTTTTAACCCCTGGCAGCGCGAGTATTTATGCAAGAGGTTTATTGTTCAATGCAGTACCTATGTACTAGAATAAGGAAGGACAAGACTAAAACACTATAGTGAAGTCCTTTTTTTAACAGAAAGCTAATCAGCAATCCCATACGTGCTGAGTGAAGGATAAATTTATCTTGGACTTAAACAGCAATGCTAAGATGGATAATTGTGGCTTTTCTGACACCGAGAGGTAAGACCTAACAGCCCTAGGAGACTTGAACTTATGAATAGCTGCATCTTGATGGCACAAATCATTCAAGATCCAGAACTGCGTTACACCCCTGACAATCAAACCCCCATTGCTCAGATGTTAGTCCAGTTCCCCAATCAGCGGGCTGAAGATCCACCAGTCACGTTAAAAGTCGTGGGATGGGGGAATTTTGCTCAGGAAATGAAGGAGAATTATGCAGCAGGCGATCGCGTTGTGATTGAAGGTCGCTTAAGTATGATTACAGTAGATCGACCGGAAGGCTTCAAGGAAAAACGCGCTGAATTGACGGCTTCCCGGATTCATAAATTGGGCGCTGATACGGTATTTGAGCCACACGTCGCTACGCCTTCTACAACGTTACAGCCTTCAACACCTCCATCGACACCACGATCCAATAATGTTGTTGTCCCAATGAGGACTCGTAGTGCTTCAGCACCAACGCCTGAATCCAGTGATATGGGGAGAGATTATCCCTATCCAGTCCCTAATCCAAGCTTTGAACCTGCTACAGTTCAAACTTCAACTCCCAGTAAATCAGACAACCCGAACGATTTGGATGAAATTCCATTCTAAAAATGGGGATGGGGGGATGGGGGGATGGGGAGAACAACCAACAACCAACAACCAACAACCAACAACTAACAACCAACAACTAACAACCAACAACCAACAACCAACAACCACTATCCAATCAAATTAATCACATGACCAGAACGCAGTCGATTATTATGCCAAGAACAAATCAATCCTAATGGGCCAGGATCAATTACAGGTTCTCGCGGTAAAGTCCTCACCCAGGTTTGCTCTTGACGGCGTAACTCAAAAAGCTGCACTGCACCCAAATACCGGACACCCGCCACTGTTTGCAACAAGGTAACAATATCAGAAGAATAAACCGGACGACCAAACGGCCAACCATTCCGATCTGGACCTCCAGTTAGGGGGTTAAGGAAACGGTAGAGGGCACGGTGCAATTGTAAGAGGATTTCCTGTTGGGCGCGAGGGTTATTATAAATTGGGTCTAAAGCAACCTCCGTTTGAACCGCAACACCCACATAGTTCGGTTGACTGTAGCGTACCTCTACCCCCAGTAACCGCCGCTCATCCAAATATTTGCTAACTTGGTCAATGAGTTGAGGGGTGAGAGTTAACGACTCCGGATCAAGTCCCAATCCTTGCTCGATCGCCTCCGTATTCGCGTGAGGAACCAGCAGCAAGCGTACAATTCCCGCGTCTTCCTTGCGAGTTGGAGGTAAACAAAGACTACGGGCAATCCCTCCTCCGGTCGCTTCTTGGGCAAGATATTCAAAGTCTTCTGGGGTAACGGCGCGGTTGCGGGTGCGTAACAGTCGTGGAACTCGCATCACCGCCTCTTCCAAAGATTCGGCATCAGCACCGCTACGGGCAGATGTAAGATTAATGGTACTTGCCACGTAGGGTACAGCCGATTTCAAAATCTTAATGCTGCCACTGTTAACATTACCTTGGATACCGCCGCCGATGCGATAGGCTGCCATCTGAATCATCGCACCTCTAGGAGGTACAGCTCCATATTGACGTTCCATGGATTGAACTGCTGAGGCATCTAACCGTTCAACTGCACCATTTCCATTCCCATTAGTCGAACTTAGCAGAGGTGTAGACAATCCTTGGGAACGGGCACGCCAGCGCGTTTGCTCTCGCAGTTGACTGGGTTCTCGTAGCAACGGGCCAAACTGAATCGTACCTGTGATGGAATCAATTGTATAGTGTAAATCTTCAGGTCCAGAGTCGGCAAAATCATTGACTTCTTGCCAAATTTGGGGTAATCCCCCATAGGGAGTCACTAAAATATGTTCGTTATCTTCTCTGGGTAGAATCCCTGTACCTTGTAATTGAAAGGTTTGACCGGGATTTCCGTCACTCTCCCCTAAAATTTCATTCCGAATCGTGGTACATTGAATCGCGTCAACCGTACCACCAATGGAACGGGCACTTAATGCTATAAACCGAGGAGAACGTAAATATCCCGGTTGATTGGTTTGAGTTTGGGTGTAGACGCAGCGTAACCAGCGACCTTGATACGTTACAAATTGTGCCACAGGCCAACGCTGACCCATATGTAATACTAAATCTGCCCCTTGTAACGGATTCCCCCCTTCCCGGACAAGTTCACTAAAACTAAATCCTTTCGTACTATCATCAATTTCCCGGAACAGGACATTTTCCCAAAATAATCCGTTCCACGCTTCCCAACGACGGGGGGGTATTTCCGGATTAATCCCTGTAGAGGTTGCCGCTTCGCCTTTAAAGGTAATCGCAATTACATTCCCTTCAATCGGCTGATCCGGGTCAAATACTAAATAAAAGCAATTCCCTAATTGAGGTTGTTCATTAAAACAGGATAACTCTAATCCTTCCCATTCACCATTGGGTTGTTGTCTCCAAGTGCCAATGAAGCGATCGCGTAAAATTTGAGGTTGTTCTTCGGCGGTTTCAGCGGTTAGAAAATGCCGGATACTCGGTTTACCAATAACTAAAGGTCGGATCGTACTAAAAACTATCGCATCTTCTATTTCCGTCCGAACTGTAGCAATTTCTGTAGCCGATGGAATGGTGTAAATATCAGGAAGAGTAGTACTGAGGTAAAAGGTTTGAGCGGTTTGAGCGGGTGTGGGGGCTTTAAGACGAATTCCCAGTAATTCTAAAAAGGTAACATAATTGCGGCGCGGCACTTGATTAAACCGCAGCAACATTTGGTCTGTCAACCAAGCAAACAGTTCAACCAGGGTAATACCAGGGTCACTGGGATTATAATTCGTCCACTCCGGACAGTAGCGGGGAATCCGTAGGATACATTCTTCTACTAAGTCTTGGTATTTGCGATCGTCGAGATCCGAGTTAGGTAATTTCGGTAAAAAATTAAATTCCATATTAATTTGTTGTTGGTTGTTGGTT
>DNGI01000144.1:4543-4712 GCA_003486645.1 Cyanobacteria bacterium UBA11370
TCATCAGTAGGGGCGCATCGATAGGCGCTCTCCTCACTATATATGGCGTTATAATCTATAGTGTTCGTGCGTAAGTTTTGTCCTTGTTAGTTTATCTACTTTTTCATTCCCCACTCCTTACTCCTGCTTCCCCAAAAATTACAATTAACCCCTTACAAACAACCAACAA
>DNGI01000144.1:4928-7940 GCA_003486645.1 Cyanobacteria bacterium UBA11370
CAACCAACAACCAACAACCATCAACTAAACAGGTGATTGTAAATAAAATGGATAAACTAAACTCCGGTAATCATGAGAGTCTTTAGGATGATAATCTATCGTAATATCAACGCGACCTCGAACCGGGTCGGGTTCTGTACGAACAGCATCAACCACAATTCGGGGTTCCCACATGGTTAACGCTTCTTCCACATACAACCGAATGAGTAAGAGTGTTTGGGTATTCATTGGTGCAAAAGCGAGTTCAAACAGGCGCGATCCAAAATCGGGTCGATACACTCGTTCGCCTATCTTTGTCCCTAAGATAATTGCAATAGATTCTTCAATATTCCGGATTTCAGAACTGAGTTGAGGACTCCCTTGTAAGGTGACTCGTAATGGGAAGGCTAATCCCGTTCCGAGGTGAGTCCATTGGTTGTTATTGGGATTTGTGATTTCTGCCATTTATTGATAATTTCACCTGACTTCATATCACATAACATTAACCTTGAATTGTCCAGGAGTAACAATTCTAATAACTCCTCCCCACATACAATTACATACAGCAATGTTGGGGAGTGCGGGGAAATTATTAATTTTTGTTTTAATTGCTCCTGGTTTCCAAGGGCCAACTGGAACGGGTACACAAGGCATGGGAGTTAACACACCTAAAGCTGCTGTTGTAGCGGCGGCTACAGCGGGATTCATCAGAGATGTACACATACCAAACGGTGGAATATTTGTAATGGGTACAAAATCCATAATCGTGGCAGCGAGCATACCCGTAACGGTTACAGGTGGACCTTTGGGAATTACAATCAATGAACTGGGTGCTACTCCAAAAGGAATACATTGGAGCGTTGCTCCCATACAAGTTTGTAATGGCATGGTTTGGCTCCTTTTTTTGTTAGTAATTATTTTTAGTTATTTCTTGTTTGCTATCAAATTTACTCCTGTAAATCGTTAACCTAAACTTATTGTAGGAGCAGATACCGTAATGGCGGCTTTACCCTGTATGGACGTTTGTGTACCACTAACTTGGGCCTGTCCTGGGGTATCAACCGAAATGCCTGCGCCGCCTAATTGGACTTGATGAGCAGTAGATTTAATTGTAATACCCGCAGGCGTGATTTCTATAGAACTACCCCCTACTTTCAGAGTGATTTGTTGGGGTGCGTTGATATCAATCGTACCTGTAGATTGGATGGATATCTTCCGACCCGCATCATCCATTTCGCATTTATGGCCACCACTGGTCTGAATTATAATCTTCTTATTTTTATCATCTAGCCGCACTTTATGATGTCCAATCGTTTCCAATTCGATAAACTGATCCGTATCGTTAAATCGTAACCAATGACCTGGTTCCGTTCCCGTTTGAATATAGTATCCTCGCTTTTCCGCCCCTTTATCTTCATCGACAAACCAGGCTTTATGACCATAACGGGTTTTAGAAACGCGTAGGCGCACCTTTCCGCCATCCAAGGTATCCCCGATGGTTCTTGGTGTTGCGTCTTGACCATTCCACACTCCACCCAGCACATAGGGACGGTGCATATCTCCATGTTCAAACGCCACTAGCACCTCATCATTGATTTCTGGTAGCCAGTACACTCCTCGTGCATTCCCTCCCCCAGGAGCCACAACCCGTGCCCAGTAGCTAGCATGGTCTTCAGTGAGGGTGGGGAATTTGACCCTAACCCGTCCCCAACCGTTGGGGTCTTTGTTATCGGTAACAATACCAGCGAGGAGGGTTTGAGCCGCTTTGGGAGAGGATTGATTGGACATGAGAGAAGCGATCGCATCCCCACCCGAACCTCGGACACTAAATTCTGTTGTGTAAACTCGTTCTTGGAATAAATGACGAGATGCGGTAACATAATATTCACCGCTATACTTGCCCAATTCCTTGAGTTTAACCGTTCGCCCTGGTCGGATGTTAGGATTTCCTTCAGCTTTAGCATCCGCTTGGACAAATTGCCCTTCGAGTTGGTTGCTCAAGGCTTGAGCTATCTTCTTGGCTTCGGAAGCGTTGGATATGGGTTGATCAACGATCACTAGCTTGGGTGTTGGTGGCTGTCCCTTAAAGCTGGTGCTAGTTTTGACCCCTTCACCCTGGTCTGTTTTTGTTAAGACTTTTCCTTTACTCGCTGTTTCAATAATCGGTTGTTTTTTACTGTAGTCCCATCCCCGGACTTCAACTTCACTCACCTGTTCAGCACTACTTACCTTAACCTCAAAACTGTGTAATTCCTTCAACCACTGAAGTTCTACAGAATTCTCAACTTGGGGTTTGCGGAAGTTCAGTTTCCCATCCTTGATAAATAGCTCAAACCCATGCCGGGATGCTCGTCCTCTTAAAAATTCTAAATTAGTCTGATTTTGCTGGAAAACATACCCATTAGCGCCCCCAATATCCCCATAACCATAAGGGCCTCCCGTATCATCTACAGTACCTGTGGGTATCCCAACTTCGCCAGCAATTTTCTTCACAATATCCGCATCGGTCATATTTTGGAAAGACCGATTTTGCCGTCCCCTCCACAGACGATGGGAAACATCATACCCGCGCACGATTATGGGAGCTTGAGATTCGCTGGTAAAATTACACTCCATTGCCGTAATTTCCCCTTCCAAGATATACTCCTGCTTTTCTTGAGAAAATTCTTGGGCTTGGGTTGTGCTAGCAATAAATCCAATTTTAATGGCTTTCCCAATTTCAAATAAACCTGCATGTCGCCAAGTTTGGTCTTGAGAACGTCCTGAAAAGTAATCGTTTTTGAACGTAAGAATGAACATTCCGGGTTGATGAATGCTTTCTTCGACTTCAATTTCAAGCAGGTCTTCTAGTAAGCTAGCAGAAGCTTGTTGACCTTCTATCTCGATAATGGGTTCGGCTACGTAGGTAACAGGCATGGCAACCTCTAAGGGGGGGATTGGGGATTGGGGGGTGGGGATTGGGGGTTGGGGAATGGGCCCCATTCCCCAATCCCAAAGCCCCAATCCCCAATCCCCAAAGAATATGTTATAATA
>DNGI01000143.1 GCA_003486645.1 Cyanobacteria bacterium UBA11370
GTGGGGAAGAAAATTAAGTGTACCTCACCTATTTGAGAAATGTTATATCAGTAATTTTACTGGCTCTGCCAATAGCTATTAGCCATTATCCATCCATTTGGGATAATTAAAAGCTTAAGTTAATACTGTGAAGAGATATAAAGATTTCAGGAAAGAAATAAGGGATGAGTTAGAGTTGAGTCCTCAATTTTAGCACACATTCTAGTTTAGTAAAAACAAGCGAGGTAAGCGATGAGCGACTCTATGCGTATCCGTCGGCAGATTGGGAAAGATACCTCTAGTCACTCACCTACTCCAGCACGGAATCCGTTTAAAACTCGTGGCTTTGGGAATGGGATGCAAGCCAGATCTGCGGAGCTACCGACTACTAATTTATTACAAAAACGATCTGTTAGACCTCCCACTCAGCAATCCTCTCAACCCCAGGAAACACCGGATCTGGACGTGCAACTGAAACAAGCGGAACAGTTTGGGTATGACGGGTTGGATGTGCCAACATTTGCACCACAAGCAGCATCTTTACCGACTAATCCGAGTTTGATGGTGATGGCAAAGCTTGTCAATGATATTAAAGCCGCACCAATTGAGGAAACGAGTGAGAATCAAACAGTGCAGCGTGAGGAAATGTCTCAGGAGGATGAGTCAGAATTGACCTCTTCCCCTCTTAATGAAAGCGAAGCGAGTAATATTGAGCCGTTGTCTACTGGTAAAGAGGAGTTAGGGGAGTCTGAGTCTTCAGGGAATTCAGAAACACCCCACACCCTGCCGATACAAGCCAAACTGACGATAGGGGAAGCGAATGATCCTTATGAACAGGAGGCGGATAGAGTAGCAGCACAAGTGGTGCAGCGAATTCATGCGCCGGAGACTAAGACGGGGGGTGAAGGGCAAGTTCAGCGAGTGGAGATGGGGGAAGATGAGGAGGTGAAGCGGAAGTCTGTTGGGGAGAGTATCCAGCGCGTGGAACTATCTCAACTTAATGCCAAATCGGATAGTGGAAATTCTTCGGAAGCATCAGCGGAGTTGGAAGGGGCGATAGAAGGGGCAAGAGGGGGTGGACAACCCTTGGATGAGTCGGTGAAAGAACCGATGGAGAGAGAGTTTGGGGCAGATTTTAGTGGGGTGAGGGTGCATACGGATGCCAAGTCGGATGAGTTGAATCAGTCGATTCAGGCGAAAGCGTTTACCACGGGGCAGGATGTGTTCTTTCGAGAAGGGGCGTATGAACCGGGGAGTCGGGGGGGACAGGAGTTGTTGGCGCATGAGTTGACTCATGTGGTACAGCAGAAGGGGGAGGTGGTGATGCGATCGCTTTTACAGCAGCAGATTTCGGATATCGGTACAGGAACAATTCAGCGATCTGGAGCCATTAGATTCGCTAACGTCGATACAAGCAAGCCAAAATATCAGCAAAAAGCCGACGATATAATAGATACACTGCGTAACACTCCTGTGATCCAACGTTTTTTAGCACAGAAGAACGTCTTGATCACCCTCAAGTTGAACCTGAGCGCGGGTGCGATCGTAAGGGTAGTGGGCGAACAGGTGCAAATCGAACTTTCTCCCTGGTTTTTTGAACAACAGAGTAGAGGAAGAATAATTGGAATGCTAGCTCATGAGTTGGGTGTTCATCCGGTCGCTGGAGAAATGCTGACTGCCCAAGAAAGACAGCTAGAACAGCAGCAGACAACTCAACAAACACCATTACCAACAGGTTACAACACTGACGCCATATCGTATGACGGCAGCAACCAGGCCGATCACGTTTTCGCATCATTACAAGGAAGAGAACGATTTAACGTATATCAAGAGACAGTGTATGATATGGTCTCCAGAATGCTAGCCAACCAGAACAATACACATATTACGAATGAACACATATCAGACGTGATTATGACGTATTTGGCGGATATGGCTATGATATTGGCAACAAACGATCATCGTGGCAGGTTACTAAATAACCTAGACCGCGCAGCAATTTACTTTAACAATTTACGAACGAATTGGTTGGCTTTCTTAAATACTAAACAAAATAATGGTGGACAGTTAATAGCACTGACGCCTGGACAAAAAACTGGCGGAGACGTGGCGAAAGAGGTGGGCGGAGTTGTAGGTAGTTTTATGCTCTCCATGTTCACCAATAGTATCAGTAATGCAAAGGAGAACCAGCAACAAAATCTAGGTGTTTGGAATCCCATAACACAAAATCAAACTGAGATTTTGGGCGATTACATTCTTCAGTTGCAACAGCCCGCATTTAATTCACTCAGACCTAGTTTTTTTGAAACACTAGATGCTGCAAGAAATCAGGCCCAGGGAACCACAGCGCAATTGGCACAACAGAGACTTCAAGGAGTGTTAAGCCAACAAAATCTTCAAGCCGCCGACATTACGAAGATCCAGAATTATATAATAGCAATCACAAATGGCACATACGTTGGAGCTGTACCCGATAATTTAATTTATGTGCTAGAGCAACTTTTACCATACTCAATACGAGTTATAGCTCCCAACGGACAGATGGCACACTATGGAAATAAACAAGTCGTTACCTTGTTGTTAGTTCCAAAGCCAAATGAACACTATAGATACGCCAGTTAAAATATTTTCCAAGCGACAGACATGAGGTACAGTGCGATCGCAAATCTTTTAGTGTGATCGCAAATCTTTTAGGGTGCGTTACACTTCGTTAACGCACCCACATAACTGAAAACGGTGCGTTACGGCGCGAAAATCCCAAATTTTTTGACATTAACCAAAGCCTGCGCCTAACGCACCCTACGGGATAAATTTATTTTCGCGATACCGCCAAGGTAGAACCCCAAGAGTGCGATCACTGGAAAGAATTGGGATGAAGGGAGAAGCTGCGATCGCGCGATTGGTTAGAATGAAGTGCGATCGCGTTTGGGTTGGGATGAAGGGAGAAACGGCGATCGCTTGCATCAGTTGGGATGAAGGGAGAGAATGCGATCGCGCGATTGGTTAGAACGAAGTGCGATCGCTTTTGATTGGGTAGTACGATCACCTCTACAGAAACTCGACACGTCCAACCATTTCCTCTGGCGTACAAACTTCATAAATTAGAACCAGACTTTCAATGATTTGTCCAATCGAACGACTTCCTTGTTGACAATACGCAATACCTGGATGATCATTAGTCAAACTAGCCATTCTCAGAAAATCATCATCCTGAGTAAAAAGCACTCGTTTCTCTTGACAAATAAACGCTAGCTGTGATTCATCACTCTGAGTACGCAACCCAGCTTCAACGGTTGTTGTCACATCAATACCCCGACGGCGCAATTCACGAGCAATAACGGATTTCACCTGCTCATCTAAGTGAAACCGAATCCGATTACTCACCCCGAATTTCTCTCAACTTTTCCTGAAGAGGGGAGGGGGTACTATTACGCCTTATTTGTTCAACATAAGCCTCACTTTCAGCCGTATGACGATCAATGTCTTGGCGATGATCGTAATAATAAGCCATTGCTGCATAAACCGATGCCAAAGATAAATCATACTCCTGAACAATATTCTCCAGGGATTCTCCCATCTCCAGATACAGTTTGGCAATCGTCGCCACTGGCATTCTTGTACCCGCAATGCGGGGTTTGCCGAAACAATAGCCAGGATCAATGGCGATATATTCCGTACTTATGGGTTGAAGCCGCATTTTTCTATCTGGGGTAACGAGAATATTGTATTGATCGTATCATCAATCTGAGTGCGATCGCTCGATTGGGTTGGATTGAAGGGAGAAACGGCGATCGCTCGATTGGGTTGGATTGAAGGGAGAGATTGCGATCGCCTTTCGATTGGGATGAAGGGAGAGAATGCGATCGCGCTAGGGTGAGAATGAAATGCGATCGCAAGGGAAGAGTTGGATTGAAGAGGCAGAGTGCGATCGCTCGTTTGGGTTGGGTTGAACGGAGAAAGTGCGATCGCGTTTGGGTGAGGTTGAAACGAGAGATGCGATGCTATTTCATCCATCTAATGGTTTCTGTGCGACACGCGCTTTCCAGTATCCTGGTTCTCGGCTACAGTGCATCACCGCTACAATCAAAATATAATCATCCTCGATAGTATATAAAATTCCATAAGGAAATTTGCGCGTCAGACATCAATGAATATCTTCGTCAACAACAGCCCAACGATTCGGTGACTCAACAATCCGAAAAATGGCATCCTCAACCGCATTAATAAAAGCCTGTGCTAATTCAACCCGACGCTGTGCATAAAACTCAACCGCTTCACCATATTCAGTCAAAGCGGCTGGATGAAAGACATATTTCATGACTCCAGAAGCTGTCTCACTTGAGCTAACGCTTCTTCTCCAGGAATTGTTTGAACTAAACCGCTGCGGATTTCATCTCTGCGCTTTTTCGCTTCCGTTACCCAAAGAGTTTGTAGTCTGTCATCTATATCAAACTCAAGACTTTCAACCAGCTTTTCTGCCAACCATGCTCTCAATGCACTAGGCAATGATAAAGCTTCTTTCATTACCTTCTCGACAGAAGCCATAATTTCGTAAAGGATAGGGATTATTAAAACTTTAGCACGAAAGCCGTTGCCCTAGAAGACAACCTAACTGTGATCAGATTGCCAGCATCCTTTCCCTACTCAGCCCATCATGGAGGCGAGAGAAGGCGATGCGATCTGCGCTTCCCTATCGCGTTTGGGTTAAAGGGAGAAAGTGGTTGCTCTTTGAGTTGGGGACAAAGGAGAGAAAGTGCGATCGCGCGATTGGTTAGAATGAAGTGCGATCGCTCTTTGAATTAAGTTGAGGAGAGGATGTGCGATCACTTATCTTGTAAGCTACGTTAGACTTCAGGAGGCTTCAACATTCGCCAAATTTCCCCATCAATCTGCACCAAATACTCAGGTTCCAACTCACCAATTTTACGACTAATTCGCTTGCGGTCAATCGCCCGCATCTGAAACACCATTGCCACTGAAAGCAACGTCAAGCCATTCAGCGCCGATGGCTCAATCCTTACAGTAAATGGAAATCGTAATGCTCCCAAGGAAGACGTAACTGGGACAATCATCAACATCGGTGAAACCGCAACATCTGTTTGTACTGCGATCGCTGGACGATTACCCTTTTCCTCTCGTTTATCCGAATCTGGCAAAGCTACCAAGAGAACATCTCCTCTCGCCATCTCATTCTCCAAAAGATGCCAGCATCGCTTCCATACTCATCCAATCCTCGTCACTTGCCGCTTCCCATGCCGCCAATTCTTCTTCCAGTTCATGGGGTATCTGCATCAGCAAAGGAGTCAGCAGCGCCACAATCTCCCGACTCACCGAATGTCCATGTGTCTCTGCTCGTTGTGCAATCACCTGATACAACTCCATCGGCAATGTCACTTGAGCATTAATGTCTCTTGAGCCATCCATAGAACTGGCAGATGGATAGAATACCCTATTAATCGTATCGTAAATCTGAGTGTGATCGCTCTCAAGAGTTGGCATGAAGGGAGAAATTGCGATCGCTGTTTGGGTGGGATTGAAGGGAGAGAATGCGATCGCTCTGCCCAATCTACCGGGCTACAATTGGCAACGGATTTGGTAACGGATGTAACGGATGGATGAAATTCATGTTGTTGATGTTGGCGGTATATCGGGGTGTGGGGGGTAGTTGTTTTTTAGGAGCGCTCAAAATTCTCCATCAGGGATAATCGAGATTCAGTTATCCTTTTTGCTGCCGCTATTTTCACAACACTGATATTAATACTGTGAAGACATATAACAATTTTAGGAAAGGAATAACTGATGAGTTAGAGTTGAATTCTCAATTTTAGCCCAAATTTTTAGTTTAGTAAAAACAAGCGAGGTAAGTGATGAGTGACCCCATGCGTATCCGTCGGCAGATTGGGAAAGATACTTCTAGTCACTCACCTACTCCAGCACGGAATCCGTTTAAAACTCGTGGCTTTGGGAATGGGATGCAAGCGCGATCGCCAGAGCTACCAACTACTAATTTATTGCAAAAGCGACCTGTCAGTCCTCCCACTCAGGAACCTTCTCAACCCCAGGAAACACAGGATCTGGACGTGCAACTCAAACAAGCAGAAGGGTTTGGGTATAACGGGTTGGATGTGCCGACATTTGTGCCTGGGGCAACACCTCCACCGACTAATCCGAGTTTGATGGTGATGGCAAAGCTTGTCAATGATATAAAAGCGGCACCAATTGAGGAAACGAGTGAGAATCAAACGGTGCAGCGTGAGGAAATGTCCCAGGAAGAGAAACCAGAAGAGGCAACGCTTCCGGGCGAGGAAAGAGTCGATGCTGACGATACCTTGATTGACGCGAAGTTAGAATCAGCGACTGTTGACACAGAAGAAATACAATCGGGTAAGATTCAGTCTGAGTCTATCACCCAGCCGGAAATACTCACTCCCCTGCCCCTACAGGCGAAGCTGACAATAGGGCAACCGGATGATGTGTATGAACAGGAAGCGGATCAGGTAGCGCGTCAGGTGGTGCAGCGAATTCATGCGCCTGAGACAAAGACGGGGGGAGAAGGAGCACTTCAGCGTCAGGAGATGGGGGAAGAAGAGGAGGTAATCCAGAAGCCTTTAGGGGAGAGTATCCAGCGCAGGTCGATATCTCAACTCAATCCCAAATCAGAAAGCCAAAATCCCTCGGAAGCATCAGCGGATTTGGAAGAATCGATACAAGGCGCAAAGGGGAGTGGACAGCCGTTGGATGAGTCGGTCAAAGAACCGATGGAGAGGGAGTTTGGGGCGGATTTTAGTGGAGTAAGGGTGCATACGGATGCCACCTCGGATCAGTTGAATCAGTCGATTCAGGCGAAAGCGTTTACGACAGGAGAAGATATTTTCTTTCGCCAAGGGGCGTATGAACCTTCAAGTCAGGGGGGACAGGAGTTGTTGGCGCATGAGTTGACTCATGTCGTGCAGCAGAATGGGGGGACGGTGCAGCGATCGCCTCAACCTCAATCTAAGGATAATTCACTTCAGCCAAACACTCACTCTTTCCACAGCCATTCTGGTGAACCAATGATCATGAGAAAGGGGGAGTGGTTGGAATGGGGCTTGCTGGCTTTGGGTGGCATCCTAGTTATTGGTGGGATTGCTTATAATATCTACCAAGACAGAAAGAACGAAGGACTTATCAAACAATTCGGAAACAAACACCGAAATCTTGATGTCAATCCTGATGCTAATGAAGAGCAAGGTGGAGTCCATAAAAATGAAAGTCGTCCGGATGATGCCCCCATCGTAGATGAATTCAGGCAAAGCTATAATCAGTTAGAAAATTGGTACATTTTAATCGAAAACAAGCATCCAGAACTTTGGGAAAACTTTAAAGCGCGATTCCCCGAAGTAGGCGAAGAAGGTGCCTTCGATAAAAACCACATCATGAAAGAGATCAAAACTCGAACGAAGCAATACAAAGCCGAGTTTCGCAATCTGGATCAAACCGACTTAGCTGATACCCAACAAAGATATATTAACGACGTAAACGCTAAAAAACTGGAAATCGACAATCAGCTTACAGCAATTAGGGATTGGTATAAAGAGCAAACTGATAAAAATGATGTGAATGACGAGGAGTTAAATACTCAAGTCCGCGAAGAAGGAACAGAAATGTGGCGTGAGGCGTGGCAGAAAACAATCCTCCAAGTTAACACTACACTAGCGCAGATTTGGCCTCCAGCAAAAGAAAAACTCAAACAGTGGGCAAGAGACACTAAAAAACCGGATGGGAAACTTTATGGTTCTCCTGAAGAAATTGGTGAATTAGACTATATTGGTAGTACGGCTAAGGGTTACAAAGGTCCTCCAAAACAACACATTCGCTTCAACCCCAAAGATTTTGATGTGGATGCGAATCTAAACGCACCTCCTCTATCTAACTATGCTCAACTTGTGGATGGACAGACACCAGACCGAGAGCGGATATTTGGCAAAAACACCTCAATTCAACCGTTAAAGGATTTTTGTAAGCAAGTTGATGATGAACTCGAAAAGAATGTAGAAAACTTTGAGAAAGATCCAAGTGATCCCTTCGATATAGCACTGGAGGCAGCAGAATTACCCGAACAAAAGCGAGGAAGGGAAGGAATAGAAGCGATCTATAAGCTGCGTACCGGACTAGATAACGAAACGTATAACACTGTTTTGGGTCAACTTACAACAGTAGGAATAGTAGAGACTGTGGAAGATGAGCAACAGCAAGAGCATCTAAGATTACCGGAAGAATTAACAGAGGAGCAAAAACAGCAGCTTGATCAGATTATAGACCCTTACAAGTACTTATTAGTAGAATAATACTACTGAAAAATAGGTAAGCATTCAGCCATCAGTGATCAGCTATCATATCATGTCCGGTTGAATAACCCTAAAAAAGAGTGAGGGGGAGAGAGGGAGAGGGGGAGACTTTTTATTATGGGTGATTTGCCGGACATC
>DNGI01000145.1:0-252 GCA_003486645.1 Cyanobacteria bacterium UBA11370
CCCCATCTCCCCCACTCTCCACTCCCCACTCCCCATTTTTCCCCTACCGACTTGAGGAGTACAGTAAGATTAATAATTGTACATTCATTCCAGAAAGCCTAGTATATCCCCGGAGGTGTGATTGGCGAAATTTCTTTTAAAAGTTCTCTGGCTGGAAGAGAACGTGGCTCTAGCAGTCGATCAAATTGTGGGTAAAGGAACTAGCCCACTAACATCTTACTTTTTCTGGCCCCGGAATGATGCCTGGGAACA
>DNGI01000145.1:488-690 GCA_003486645.1 Cyanobacteria bacterium UBA11370
GGGAACAGCTAAAGAATGAGTTGGAAGCTAAACACTGGATTACGGAAAGCGATCGCGTTGAGTTGCTCAACCAAGCTACTGAAGTGATTAACTATTGGCAAGAGGAAGGTAGAAACCGTCCGATGGCTGAAGCTCAATCCAAATTCCCTGAAGTTACGTTTACGGGTAGTGCTTAAGGAGTTTGTGGTTTGTGGTTTGTGGT
>DNGI01000145.1:1093-1670 GCA_003486645.1 Cyanobacteria bacterium UBA11370
AATAACCAACAACCAACAACTACTCATTAAAATAAAGGCAGAAGAAAAGAGAAAAAATTCCTTTCTTTTGCCTTTTAATTTTTGACGATAATGACTTCAAAGGTTAGCCTGATTACTGTTTAGCGAATACAGATTATTTCAGGATTAAACCATACCGCCAGCCGCTTGAAAGCGAGCGCGTGCTTTTTTCCAGGCTTGAGTTGCCTGAATTTTTTCTTGGCGATTTTCGCTATTTTCCACTTGATTGAGACGCTCTTGCGCTTGGTTAAACGCTGTCCGCGCCGCTTCACGATCAATCGTATCTCCTCGTTCTGCACCGTTAACGAGAATTGTTAACTCATTATTGTCAACTTCAGCAAAGCCACCCATCAGAGCGATCGGCATCCATTCTTTCCCAGCACGAACTCGCATTACGCCAATATCAAGCGCCGATAATAGAGGAGCGTGTCCAGTCAATATACCAAGCTGACCCGTAGTACTGGGTATAATAACTTCTTCAGCTTCTGAATCCCAAACCGTTTTATCGGGAGCAACTACACGAACAGTTAAGGTCATAATTTGTTGGTTGTTGGTTGTT
>DNGI01000145.1:1992-12512 GCA_003486645.1 Cyanobacteria bacterium UBA11370
TGGTTGTTGGTTGTTTGTTATTGGTTGTTTGTTATAAAAACAATGACCACTGACCACTGACTAATGACCGCTGACTAACAACAAACCACTAACAACAAACCACTAACAACAAACCACTAACAACAAACCACTAACAACAAACCACCAACAACCAACCACTAACAACAAACCACTAACAACAAACAACCAACAACCAACCACTAACCCTTGATTTTTTGAGCTTTGGCGATCGCTTCGTCAATGTCGCCGACGAGGTAAAATGCCTGCTCTGGTAAATCATCGAGTTCACCCGATAGAATCATTTGGAATCCCTTAATGGTTTTTTCCAGAGGGACGTACTTACCGGGAGAACCTGTGAATACTTCTGCCACAAAGAAGGGCTGAGACAAGAAGCGTTCGATCTTCCGCGCACGGGCAACTGCCAATCGGTCATCTTCTGACAATTCATCCAACCCCAGAATGGCGATAATATCTTGCAATTCCTTGTAACGCTGGAGGATCGCTTGCACGGCACGGGCTGTGTTATAATGCTCCTCGCCCACAACACTGGCTTGCAGCATGGTGGAGGTGGAATCTAATGGGTCAACAGCAGGATAAATTCCCTTTGCCGCCAACCCACGAGACAACACCGTAGTCCCATCCAAGTGAGCAAAGGTGGTGGCTGGTGCTGGGTCAGTCAAGTCATCCGCAGGCACATAAACGGCTTGAATTGAGGTAATCGAGCCTTCCGTGGTCGAAGTGATTCGCTCTTGCAGTTCACCCATTTCGGTGCCTAGCGTCGGCTGATATCCCACAGCAGAAGGCATCCGACCCAACAGTGCCGATACCTCAGAACCCGCTTGCACAAACCGGAAGATATTATCGATAAACAGCAAAACGTCCTGCTTGCTGACATCCCGGAAGTATTCAGCCATTGTCAAAGCCGCAAGACCCACGCGCATTCTAGCTCCTGGTGGCTCATTCATCTGACCATAAACTAGGGCAATCTTCGACTCACTGATATTGTTTTCGTTAATAACCCCTGACTCTTTCATTTCGTTGTAGAGGTCATTTCCCTCGCGGGTGCGTTCACCCACCCCACCAAACACCGATACTCCACCATGATTGATGGCGATGTTGTTAATCAACTCCATCATGATTACGGTTTTGCCGACACCAGCACCACCGAACAGACCAATCTTACCGCCGCGTCGATAAGGAGCGAGCAAGTCTAAGACCTTGATGCCTGTTTCAAAAACTGAAGGGCTGGTTTCCAAGTCAGTAAACTTGGGTGCTGCTCGATGAATTGGGAAACTTACTTCAGCGTTGACGGGTCCCAACTCATCAACTGTTTCACCTAAAACATTGAAAATGCGTCCCAATGTAGCAGGCCCGACAGGAACACTAATAGCAGCACCTGTGTCAACAACACTCATGCCGCGTACTAGACCGTCAGTGGTACTCATCGAAACCGCCCGTACCTGGTTGTCGCCCAGGAGTTGCTGCACTTCGCAGGTAACGGAAACATCTTGTCCGGCTTCATTCTTGCCTTCAATTTTCAAGGCATTGTAAATCTGCGGCATCTTGCCGCTGGGGAATTCAACATCGACAACAGGGCCGATGATTTGGGTAATAACGCCAGTGCTTGTCTTTTCTGTGGTGGCTACCATGCTTGCGCCTATAAGTTTGTTTCAGTCTCGTTACAGAGTCCGGTTGGACGGTATTAAAGCTTAACAATACCGTCTTCTAGAATATCACTTATGGGGGATCGCAATTATCGGCGATCGCAATACAGATATACCCTTTCTCAAATAGTCGTCCGTTGTCGGTTGTCCGTTGTTAGTTATTCTCCCCCTCCCCCCCTCTCCCCATCTCCCCACTCATTCTCTTGAAGACTGAGCCTTCCGATCGCGTTTGAACTGGGAGGTAACACCCCAAATACCTATTCCGAACAAACCCAGTAAGACACCAGGTTCAGGGACATCTTTAACCTGGGGAGTCTCTGACTGCTGCGCTTTTGTTCTCAAGGAACGCCCTTGAATAAATACAGCCGAATCAAAACGTCCATCCCCAGTGTCTGCCACTTTGATTGTCAGAGTATTCCGGTCATTTTTTCGCAGTTTCCCTTCAAAACCCAAGACTTTTGTGTAACCATCGAGTTTAGTAACGGTATTGGGTCCAGCCGGATTATCAATGTAGTCTGGGTGATAGGAGCCTTGAGGATTGGGCACAAGGTTGTTAATGCTAACAGTCTGTCCATCACTGAGTTTCGCTAAATTGACACCATTCAACCAGAGTTCAAAGATGTCATTGAATGCCTGTCCGCCAAACTCTGGAAACTCTTCTGAGGCGAATACATATTCAAAAAATAAATTCTCAACTGTATCGTCTGCATAGAAGCTGATATCGAGCGTGATTGAGTCGCCTTCTTCTCCTCTGGGATCGCCAGGAGCGTAGTCGGGATAAAAATCATAGCTTACATCCCCCATCAATTGAGGCAGGTGAGACGTGTTCGAGTATTGATTCACGCCTGGTATCGTTTCGACAATCCCTGTACTCAGGACTACGCCTGGAAGTTGGTTTGACTTTAAACCAAACGGATCATTCTGGACAAGCCCAAATGCTCTAGCATCACCTGTTGGCGTAATCGAGAAACCCGACAGTCCTGTTGTATCCCCTAGCAAGGCGTTGAGCAAATCTTGTCCAGAGTTATTTTGAGTGATCGTGAAGGCTTGGGTGGGTGTTCCGATCAGGCTAAAACCTGTGGTTGTAGCGACAGCGAGGGTTGTTGTGATTTTTGAGAGAAGACCCATAGTTTTTTTGCTCTAAATCAGGTAGATAGATTGCCCTTGCCTTCAAGTTGAATTATGGCAAACCCTCAAAAGCTTGATATCCTTTGGTTTTGATCATTTTGAATTTTAAATGACTAAATTTTAAAGGGTTTACTGCAACAGCTTGTTTTTGATGTCACCCAGATTTTTGCTCCACTTTACGGCAACAGGAGAGGTCAATAAAGTTTTAATAAACGTGCCTACTTAATAAAACAATATATAGTATTTTTTAATTTTAATAAAGTATTTTGAGAATGGATGGAGAAGAGCGATCGCTCCTCCTGTGTCAACGTGTTAGGTGTTAAGTGTTAGAGGGTAGGGTTTAGGGGAAAGTTGAGTTTAAAAATCCTTATCCCCTTGTCCGGTTATCTCCAGCTCTAGGACTACTCTACAGAAGGCGATGAGGGGTCTTCCTTAACCCGACGGATGGGTAAATTAGCAATCAAAGCCGTTGCTCGCTGATTACTTTCTAACGAAAACTCTAATCCCTCAGTATCAAGTTCAACGTAGCGAGAGACGACTTCCAGGATTTCATTCCGCATCGACTCAATCATCTTGGGAGTCAGGTCAGCGCGATCGTGGGCAATCACCAGTTTAAGGCGGCGTTTGACTTCCACGCGACTGTTGCTGGCACTCGTCCAGGGAAAAAGTCGTTCTAGAAGTTCGCTAATCACGGTTGTTGGTTGTTAGGTGTTAGTTGTTGGTTGTTGGTTGTTGGTTGTTAGGTGTTAGTTGTTGGTTTGTGTTTGCTAACGATCAGTTGACCAATAACAAATAATAAATATATAACAAACAACAAATAACGAATAACAAGCAACTCCTTAACTGCGGAATAGTCGGCGGATACGGTTAATTAAGTTATCGTATTCTGCCATTAGATCCAGAAAGGGAACTTTTTCTCCTTCTAAACGCCGCGCGATGTTGTGAATAGCAATTCCGGGGAGAGAAAGATTTTCAGCTAAGGCTAAAGGTTCGCCCCGGTTGCTGGAAACAATCACACGTTCGTCATCAGGAATGACTCCAATTAGAGGGATAGCGAGAATTTCTTGGACATCTTGAACAGACATCATTTGATCAGCTTGCACCATGGCAGGTTTCAGGCGGTTGACAATTAAGTGAGTGCGCTTAATGCCTTGGGCTTCTAGTAAACCGACCACGCGATCAGCATCCCGCACGGCGGCAATTTCCGGTGTGGTTACAATTAAAGCTTCTGAGGCTGCGACAATGGCGTTTCTAAAGCCCATTTCAATTCCGGCGGGACTGTCAATTAAAATGTAATCATACTTATCGGCTAACACACCAATAAGTTTTTTCATTTGGTCGGGGCTAACCGCTTCCTTATTACGGCTTTGGGCAGCAGGTAGTAAAACCAAGCCTTCCTGCCGTTTATCTTTGACTAACGCCTGATCTAAGCGACATTGACCGGATAGGACTTCAATCGCCGTGTAGACAACACGGTTTTCTAGTCCAAGAAGCAAATCCAAATTTCTCAGACCAAAATCGGCATCAACCAGCGCAATTTTGCGACCTAACCTAGCGATCGCTACTCCTAAATTCGCCGTAACTGTTGTTTTACCCACCCCTCCTTTGCCGGAGGTGATAACAATAATGCGACTCATGAATTCAACAATAAGTGGGTTTTAGCAAAATCACTCGCTCTGGCAATCCGAATTCCTTCCGGCGTTACATACGCCACCTCCGGATGAAAATGAGTGGGTGGTGTTTCTGGTGCCCTCGCTACGGCATCAGCGATCCGCAGTTGGGTTGGTTCCATTTTAAGCGCCATAATCCGACAAGAGCGATTGCCTCCAGCACCTGCATGAGCCACGCCGCGCAGACTTCCCCAGATAAAGATATCTCCGGCTGCCACTACTGTACCACCTGGATTTAAGTCTCCCAAGATCACAATAGTACCAGGATGACGAATTTCGACACCAGAACGTACCGTCATCTGCAAGTATAAGGGTTCTGCTAGCAACTCAGGGGGTTGAGTAGGGGTTTGATTGAGAGAGTAGGTGGGAGATTGCTGTTCCACCGAATAACCCGCCGCCGCCGCTGCTACTGCTGTCTGTCGTCGGCTGGTGTACACTCGCAATAGTTGAAGTTGAACTTCATTTAACGCATCGGCGATCGCTTGTAACTTTAGTGCATCTAACAATTGGTCGCCTGCCATTAGATGTACCCTGGAGTAGGGCTGCCAAAAGCGATCACCTCCATTAAGGCGATGCTTCAGTTGCTCCCACAGATCAGACCAACTCACTGCACTGGGCATTTCGGCGATCGGTGGCAAGATTAATAATAACCGTTCCCCTTCAGGTTTCAAGCGAACTTGTATATGGCAATCTATTGCCAATTCACTTGGGGGAACTGTTGAAATGGGTGATTGCTGGGCAGAATCAGAACTCATGCAACAACAGGCTTTTTTGTTGGCGAACCACCTAATCTAAACGACATCGTACCTTAAGAGCAAGTCTTGGTCGAGAAGTTATGGGAAGTAGGATGTGGGGAGTGGGGAGTGGGGAGTGGGGAGTGGGGAAGAATTTTCTGTCATTTCTCCTTCTTCATGAGTTTAATTCTAACTGCTGAATTCTGGCTCCTGTAATTCTGACTCCTAACTCCTTCTTCAAGAGGATTTATTTCTTGGCAGTCCGTTGTTACAAAAACTTAACAAGCTAGAGGGTTCGCTGGTTAAGACAACAGAACCGTCAGGTAATATTGCCCCACCTAAATCAGCTTCATGGAGGTAGGCTTCACTTAAGTCAGCACCACTTAAATCAGCGCCTCGTAAATTTGCACCTTGCAAGTTTGCCGCACGTAGGTTTGCGCCAATTAAATCTGCTCTTCGTAAGTTTGCTCTGGTTAAATCCGCTTTAGTGAGGTTTACTCCGGTTAGGTTACTTCCTTCTAGGTCAACGGTATCAAGGATTGCTTCACTTAAATCTATCCCTTGTAGGTCTACTCCTGTGAGGATTTGTGCGCTGAGGTTAACGCCGCGAAAATCCCGTTCTCCACTGGCATACTGCTTTAACAGTTGAGCAGGAGTTATGTTTAGCAAGCGTAATCGGTGTAGTAGACTTCTCTTCTTTGGGGAAGTAGGAGCTTGAGAGTTGTATGGGAAGCCTGGATCTGACAATGGCATAGGTTTTATTCCTGACGAAGTGAATAGTGTAGATCATCAGGTCTTTGTCTTGCCTACCTATTGAGGTAAGTCCTGACCACGGGTGAATTTAATCAGTTTGAGGCGTAACCTCGTGCATCGGGTTGGGTGATGGGAATTTACCTCTACTTGTGACGGATAACACAATCATGTAGATCCTCGATTAAGGTCAGTCCCAAAGTCTACTCGTACATGAGGGTCTTCCAGTGGTAGTTAAATAAACCTAAATAGAGAGACTTGCTAGCCTTTCTGAAACCCAGCGCTCAACTTCATGTTCGGTGATTACTGATGCTCCCAGCTCTCTATAGGTAGTCGTATTTTGTTGGTAGATATGATCGAGCTGTTCTCTATCGGAATTGTCTGACCTTGGCGGTAGCAAAATAATTGCTATCGGGAAATTAGGATCATATTTTTTCACATCTGAAATCCGCCAAGATACGGAGTCTTGTAATGTTTGAGGAACTTGCACCTCGAAAGATATACCATGGGCAGCAAAATAAGGTTTGCCATTACTAACAACTACGTCAAATTCGTGCTGTGTTCTACTGCCCTGTATTTGATAATTTGTTTTCAATAGGTCTTTAGCTTCATCTGGAAAATCTCTTTTGATAACTTTTCTAATTGCCGAAATAGCAACTCTAGCAGCAGCTTTACGATCTCGAACCTTGGGTTTTTGGGTTGTTGGTTCAACTAAGCAAGTTTGAGCAATATCTGCTACTAAACTATCTACATTGTCTAACGAGTCACGAGGTTCTGTGAATTGAATACTGTTAATCCATCCCCGTGCAATTTTTCTCAAGCGTTCGTGCTTGGGAGTATCATCTGACTGCTCTCCGGGAACAAGTAATCCCAACTCAGATGCTTCGTTCATTCTGCGAGCAAAGTCTTTAAGAAAATTAATATCTTCGCCACCGAACTTACTAACCCGATCCCAGTTAGTCAAAAACCGCACGCATACTCGATTGTCATCGAAGGCGACAACACCAATGTTAATACGTTCGTCAGCGATAGGGTTGGGGACGTACTGAACGATACTATACTTGCTTGCCATTGTTTTGCCTTTCTTGACAACGGGATGCCTAAAGGCACTCCAGTAATTCCTGTTGCCTTTTAATAAGATATTGTACCAGCGTGACTCGCTCGTCAATTGTTATTCCCCTATATACATAGTGCCATGTGCTATTCCAGCCGTAAGGTAAGAAAAATCTGGCTCTATATCGATGAGTTCTTGAGAAATTTCAATTAGTTGAGGTTGTCCAACTGGCGCACCCATAGCTATACCTAGCCGCGCAATAATCTGATCATTAATAATTTGACGACCAGCTTGTTGCCCTTTGATAATGTATTCATTTTTATCGATGCACCTGACCCAAACTGGACGAGCTGACGAATTCCAACTCCGGCGAAATGTAATCGAAAGTATCGGTTCTTCAGGGAAAGCGATCGCTGTTTCTAGAGCCGCTTGCCAATTTTTTCTAGTCTCTCTATCAGTTTGGCTCTGATCACACATTCAGCACTTCCTAGTGTAGAATCTTTAAACTCTACTACACTTTAGAATGCAGAATGTCTGAGTGCAAGAAAAGAAAGCAAACAAAAAGAAAAGAAAAGAAAAAATATTTTCTCTCTAAGAGATGTGCTTTCAAACAGATTTGATATCAGCTAACCTTTGGTAAGTGGTAACTAAAGCATCTGCATCTCCTACATTACCGGGGAATAATACCACTGGTAAATTAGGAAATAGGGGATGATCATCGGGAGTTCTTACAACCGAACATCCAGCAATAATCTGACCTAATAACCGTGCTGCTCTTAAAACAAGTCCGGTACTTAAAACATCATTAGAAGTAATCCCGCCTTTACTAATTAAAAATCCGATATCAGCAGGCAAACCGCGCACAATATCCATTAATAACGCCGAAACGGCTACGCCAAACTTCAGCCGCGTTTCTACATTTTCAAATACCAATTCTTTCCGACTGGTATAAACAACGGGTGTTTGATTGGCTAAGTGAATAGCCTGAACTTTCTCTAAAATACTTGACAAAAGCTCGGCTCTTTGTACATCTGACTCATCCAATAAATGAGCAACATCAACCTCAACACCGACAATACCAGGCGCTTTTAAAAGACACTCTAACTGTTGAGTGGTTTTTTTAACATGAGAACCAACAATCACTGCTCCCGCTTTCCCCTGTCGCACGTACCGCGCCATCTCTGCTGGTGCTACAGGTTGAGAACCAAGATTAGCCAGAGATGTTAATAAGCTAGCAGCGGAACGAAATAGGAAATGTTTACCTTGAGCCGCAGCAATTAGCACATCTGCGGCAAATTTATCTAAATCGGCTTGAGTTTCTCCATCGACTACTCCACACTGGTTATTAGTAAGAATTTGCAGACGGGCTAAACTGCCTTGACGAATATCTTCTAATACAAATCGCTCTACCGAATCAGCCTTGATACGTCCTTTGGTCTTCTCTTCCACATAATCCGGCAAATAGCTGTGATGATAACTAAAAACTGAATCGCGGGCAAATTCAGTTTCATGTACAGGCGTAGGGATACCCTCAATAATCAGATAATGGATGCTATCACGAGTAATTCGCCCTCCTTCAAAGAAAGCGGGAACAAGGAAATGAGCGTCGAAGGGACCAACTTCTTGAGCAATAACATCGGTTTCTACAGGATAATGTCCCCGCAGGGTTGAGTCAGAGCGACTGACGACTAGAAAATCTTGAATTCCTTCAGTTTGTAGGGCAATTTTTAGGTTTTGGCAGACTTCTTTCGTTACGGCGGCAGCTTCCTCTGGCGTGAGCGCTCTGGTATTGGTGAGAATGAAAAAGATCGGCGAGTCATCCCTGAGTCCCAACTGCAATGTCTCCACATCCCAACGGGTTAGCAGTAAGCAGCTATGGACAGTTTGGGAGCCTGTGGGGTCATCATCCAGGACAATAATTTTAGGTTGGGGGGTCATTTCAATCCTACGTAGGTCAATGGCAGCGGATTTGGTAGCGGATGTAACGGATGGGGTGTTGGTGAGTTTGTTTAATTTATCCGTTACATCCGTTATTCCATCCGTTGCCAATATTACCGTCAAATAAGTTTTGAATTGAAGTGGTGACAATTTTCAATGCGAAGGGATTATTCTTGCTGAACTCATCACTCACCACCTACGACTCCTAACTCTCCTACTCTACACCCCATACCCTACACCCTCCTTCAAACTGCTATCTTCAATTGTGAGGTACTTATCACAGGGGGATACCTATGTCTGAATGTCCAGTTTGTCAAACTCACTATATCTCAGGGGATGCCTATCGCTGCTCTGTTTGCGGTTGGGATTTGACACCCTATCCATCCACACTTTCACAGTCCTTACCGTCGGAATTTTGGCAACGGGAGGAGGCAAAATTGGCTTGGGCGAGGCAAATGTGGGTTAAGCTGTCCTCAGCTTCCAGAGTTGGTGATGAGGCGCTATCCCTCCTTAAGGAGCAGTTTGCTAAGATTCAAGGGGAGTTAGAGGAGGCGCAACAGGAACGGCAATTGCTGCGATCGCAACTGCAAAAATTACTCCCTCAACTTGATCCGACTTTAGCAGAGAGCGAGTCAATTTCTTCTCAATTCTTAGAACCTCGGCAAGTTCCTATTTTAAATTATGAATTAATTGAGTACCAATCTAGCTTAGAAGGATTTTCTGATTCGGTTTTATCGGTTGCGATTACCCCAGATGGAGAGACGTTAGTGAGTGGCGGGTATGACCATACGATTAAGTTTTGGAATCTCAGTTCTGGAGAGGATATTCGCACTATCAAAGGGCATTCTAATTCGGTTTTATCTCTTGCCATTAGTCCGGATGGGAGGACATTAGTTAGTGGAAGTTCGGATAATACTGTTAAACTTTGGAATCTGATTACGGGTGAAGAAATTCTGACCACAGATGAGCATTTAGATTCGGTTTTATCGGTTGCTATTAGTCCCAATAGTAAGATTTTTGCGAGTGGAAGTTCGGATTGTACGATTAAAGTTTGGGATTGGAGAACAGGTTATGAAATCCGGACGTTGAGTGGTCATACTGACTCGGTTTTATCCATTGCGATTAGTCCAGATGGAGAGATGTTGGTTAGTGGGAGTTCTGACGATACGATTAAGATTTGGGATATCAAAACGGGCAAAGAAGTTCGGACTTTAATTGGGTATGCTAATTCGGTTTTATCGGTTGCGATTAGTCCGGATGGCAAGACATTAGTGAGTGGGGGTTATGACAATACCATCAAAGTGTGGAATGTGGAAACGGGAGAAGAACTTCAGACGATTACAGAGCATGATGATTCGGTTTTGTCAGTAGCAATTAGTCCGGATGGACAGACGTTATTTAGTGGCAGTTCGGATAATACAATTAAATTGTGGAATCTTCAAACGGGCAAAGAAATTCGTACCCTGATCGGACATACTAGCTCAGTAATTTCTATTGCGATTAGTCGAGATGGGAAGACGATAGCGAGTTGTAGTTCAGATAAGACAATTAAGATTTGGCGTTTGAAGATTCCACAATTTAA
>DNGI01000145.1:12712-12850 GCA_003486645.1 Cyanobacteria bacterium UBA11370
AGACAATTAAGATTTGGCGTTTGCCTTGTTGAATTGGCAACGGATGAGGTAGCGGATGTAACGGATATTATTTTTACAGTTTGTATTTAAATTTCATAGAGTTAGGTAACAATCTGTTAAACTCTCTCCCCATCTCCC
>DNGI01000145.1:13082-13936 GCA_003486645.1 Cyanobacteria bacterium UBA11370
CCTCTCTCCCCATCCCCCCATCTTCCTCTCTCCTCGTTATAACTTCTGCATATCCTCAAGGTTGTCAGAGGTATAGGTTACTGAGCAATCAATCTAGTGATATCCTGATTAGTTTAACAATGCTAGAGACTCAAGCCATACCAAGACACCCAGAGGGACATACCTCCCACCACGTTTGCCAGAATTTCCCTAGTGCAGGCATTTTATCTACCCTAAATCTAGAGACACACAAGGCTTCTATCCTACCTATTGATAAAATGGGGATGTACTCCTCAAGTCATGCCTTATTACAAGGAATACTTGAAAGCTGGTTTGATGGAGTTTTGATTTTGAACGAGCAGAGAGAGTGCTTGCATTCTAATAAATTGGCTCGTCGAATTTGCGTTCAACTGAGCCAAGAACAACCCCAATCGAATCAAATACCAGAAGCAATTTGGCGTGTTTGTCAAGCCTTGATTGAAAGCCGGAATTACTATGGCAATGAGTCTATAATTCTAGAAGATGAGATTACCACACCTCGACCAACGGCTCTTCGGATTCGAGTTCGCTGGTTTCCATTAAATGCGATTACTGATTCTTGTCTACTCGTAATTCTGGAAGATCAATATCAATCGCTCCAGGAGCTTGCCATATCTGAAAGCAATCACTACAATCTAACTCCCCGCGAAACTGAAGTTTGGTTCTGGCGACGAGCGAACTACAGCTATAAAAAAATTGCGGATAAACTCCACATTACTCTCGATACGGTGAAGAAACATATGAAAAATATTCATGCCAAGCAAAAAATTGCTCTGGATCGGGTGAAATGGCTATCGAATTTTAGTTAAAGGGCAGCAAAAATACCTGTTGAAAAG
>DNGI01000129.1:0-318 GCA_003486645.1 Cyanobacteria bacterium UBA11370
ATCTCCCCCTTGTCCCCCTTGTCCCCCTTGTCCCCCTTGTCCCCCTTGCCCCCCTTGTCCCCTTCACCCTCTTCTCTTCCGTCCCATCCCTTATTCTTTCCGGACAAAAAAACAGGACTTACGCGATTCAGCTACCGACATCCTACCTACTAGAGCGTAAGAGTTCATTGCGAACACTCCTGTAGAGTTTGTGCGTAAGCCCTGGGAACTTGTTTCGGTGCTCTTGTTCAATTTTCGGCTCTCCCTCGATACTGTCACCTCCGTAATATGTCTTAAATGTGTAAGCAAATTTGCTGAATTTGTTGTTTGTTGTTTGTT